>NZ_JACRVR010000044.1:0-18765 GCF_018811975.1 Acetobacter sp. P1H12_c
CTGGCTGGAAACCACGGATGCCGGAGATGTTTACAGACTACGAAAACAGACCGTTGAACCGATCTTTGGCATTATCAAAAGCATCATGGGCTTCAGAAGATTCAGTCTGCGCAGCCTTGCAAAAGTCACGACCGAATGGACACTCGTCGCTCTCGCATACAACTGCAAAAGAATGGCACGGCTTCACGTAGCATAAGCTGGCTCAGCCTCGGCGTTATCAGCCACAAAATACCCAACCCGACAGGCTGCTAGGTTTTGAGCAGAGAGAGAAGTGCATGCTCTGGATTACTACGCGGCGACGTTAATCCGCTCCAAAGGGAGGAAACGGCGCATATTATAGACGATATTGGCCAGCCCGATCTTCATGGTAGCTCGTGTTATACCTACGGTTCGGACGAACAGTCCTGTCTGTGATTTCTGATCAGCAAAAAACGCTCGACGCGGGATCGGACGACCGATTTCCCTGCGTTGGACCGCTGGATATAGCGAGGCATGGGTTTGAGATGAGGTTTTTTCCTGTGAACCTTCGAGATAAAGCCATGCTTTTCCATGAAGTCCCATTGGCTTTTGAGCGGTAGGCTGTATCAGCCCAGACTGTTGATGCCATATTGGTTTTATCCAGCAGGCCCTCCCGGAGTCTGGCGCCATCGCTGGCCGCTGCATCGGTCGCCTTCCATTTACGGATCAGCCGAAATTTTCGATCGATGGAAATATGCGATTTATAGCCAAAGAACGAGATGGCCAGATCTGTTGCAGGCACACTCCCGTCCTCCTGTCGCTTCGCTTTCGTGAACTTCAGCGTCCATCGCGAATGACGATCTTTATGGGACAGCTTTGACGGCTTGCTCTGCCAGTCCTGTGGGATCCGACGTGCCCGCAGATCCGCTTTCTCAGCATTGGTGTTGCGCTGTTTTGAAGCCGACACCAATGTTGCGTCCAGGATCTGGCCTGCCATCGGTAAATAACCGGCATTCCGCAGGGTGGCATTAAAGCGATCAAACAGTTTTTCAATGGCACCCGCCTGGGTCAGGCGTCGCGAAACAGCCAGACTGTTTTGGCATCGGGCACGCGGTCCGACAGCTCCAGACCAAGGAAACGCATGAAGGACAGGCGGTCGTTGATCAGGCATTCCGTCGGCTCGTTGGACAAATTGTTCAGCGTCTGGATGACCAGAATTTTGAACATCAGCACTGGATCAAACGTTGGGCGACCGCCTTTGCTTCCGTCTGAATAGGCCAGTGCCTTGTTCAGCTCCGGACGGAACACCTCGAAATCCACAGTCCGAGAAAACGCTTCAAGTTGCTCACCGAGCCCACTCAACCGGGCAAGCCGCTCTTCAACATCAAAGAAACCAGGCTACATCATGAGCCACTCCTCCAGTCATCACACAAGAAATGGAATCACAGAGAAAGGCCCAAAACCAGAGGGTTTTTCGAACACTCCAGCTTGCCCCAGGCATCCAGTACGAAGTGGATATGGGCAGTTGATGAGACACGCCAGCCCACAATCACGCGGGCGAATACATCAATGATGAAAGCGACATATACAAAGCCCTGCCATGTGGAAACGTAAGTGAAATCCGAAACCCACAGCCTGTTGAGAGCTGGCGCACGAAACTGGCGATGCACCAGATCCTGTGGGCAGGGGCGTTGCGGATCTGGCCGTCTGGTTCTGAGCCTTTGCCGCGAATGACACCTTTCAGTCCCATCTGGCGCATCTGGCGCATCAGTCCCTCTACTGTGCAGCGGGCAACAATCCTACTTTTACGACTGAGATGATGCCAGACCTTACGCACTCCATAGACGCGGAAATTATCATTCCATAGTCTATGAATTTCATGACACAGCTCTTTGTTTTTCTGGCTGCGCACACGGGGATTTTTCTGTCTGGCCCGATAAGCATAATAGACAGATGATGCAATCTGCAGAACCATGCAGATTGACCCGATACCATATGTCTGCCGGTACTCCTCAATGAAGCGGATCATGGCCTGATCCGGCTGTCGAGTTCCGCCTGGGCAAAATATACTGACGCCTTACGCAGGATATCATTAGCCTGCCGCAGTTCGCAGTTCTCGCGTTCCAGTTGCCTGATCTTCTCCCTATCAGGCAACTCACTTACCACAGGCGCATTGGCCGGTTCATGTAAACGGGTCCATTTTGACAGCCTATCAGGGTGAATATCCAGCTTTGGAGCGATCATCATCACCGCTGACCACCGCGAAGGATGGTTCTTCTCTTCCTCCAGAACCATGCGGGCTGCACGGTCACAAAATTTAGGCGGAAAGCACTTCGATTTGTTACTCGTGAATTCTTCTTACCTCACGGATCTTTCTGTCTCCACAAAATCCGGGGCAATTCACGCACCGCAAAGATCAAGCTTCTGTCTGGCTACCAGTGGAAGCACTAGGTAGACCCGGCAAAGTCGCTCTCAAAATTAAAAATCATATTTATGACGCGGTTCTTTCCTCCGACGTCCCGACAATAGCGACAATACGCACGGGGATGGACTTCGCGGCAGGCGTTCCGCTGATATCGTCGAAGTGACTCAACGGCAGAAGAGGGTTTAATTCGGGGTAATACCCTGCGACTGAGCCCCGCGGCATCGGATAATCCAGCACTGTCAGGCCCTCAACCCGCCGCCTCACGCCATCGCGGGAAATCGTTTCGAGCGCCACGCGTGCGTGTTTCTTCAGCCCGCGTTCCTCTCGCTCTGTAGCGTTGAGGAACAGAACCATGCGGTCGTTGTAGACGCCGCGATACCGGTCACTATTACTGTAAATCGTCGTGTTGTACTGATCGTGCGAGCGAATGGTAGAAAGACGCAACATGTCGGGATCCGCGACGTCGCTGTCCACGGCAAGGCCGGGGATTGTCAGGAAATTTGCTTTGCCCGTAGACGTTTTCCACACGCGACGACGAGGTGGAATATCAAGGTGGAAACCCTTGGGGTCTTTGATCTTATTTAGAAAATCTTCGTATATTTCGGGATAAACCTGCGCGATCTTTTCTCGAATTAGATCGTAGTCCTCTATGTAGCTTTCCCAAGGAATATCGCTGTCAGGGAGTGTCGCACGCGCGATGCGGCAGACAATCTCAACTTCAGCCCGCAGATCCGGGCTCGCGGGCTCAAGCACGCCACGCGAGGACGTCACGTTCGACATCGCGTCCTCGATCGTGACGAACTGCTCGCCCACTGACGTGCGGTCGATTTCGGATCTGGCGATCACCGGAAGGATCAGCGCGTCCTTGCCGTGGACGATATGACCCCGGTTCAGCTTAGTGGCTATTCCAACGGTAAGCTCGAGGCGGTTCATCGCTTCGTAAGCGATGACGGTGTCGGGAATGGCGTGTATGAAATTACCGCCCATGCCAATAAAGACCTTGGCGCGGCCGTCGATCATCGCCTCCACGGATTCCACAACGTGATGTCCGTGCTCGCGCGGCGGTTCAAAGTTGAACGTGTCGCGCACACGGTCGAGATAAGCTTGGGTTGGCTTTTCGTCGATGCCGACTGTCCGGTCTCCCTGCACGTTCGAATGACCGCGAATAGGCGCGATGCCGGCGCCCGGTTTTCCGAAATTGCCGCGCAACATCAGCAACGCCGCAAGCTGCTGGATCATCCGCGAGCCCTGCTGGTGCTGCGTGATGCCCATGCCGAAACACAGAACAGTCGCTTTGGAGCGCGCGTAAATTTCCGCGACGCGACGAATCTGCTCCTCGGAAATTCCGGAAACACGAGTGATATCCTTCCAGCTGCAGGAAAGAACCTCATCACGCCAGGCTTCGAAACCCTGGGTGTGCTCAGCGATGAATTCCTGGTCGAGCACCGTCTCGCCGGAGGCTTCTCGCTCAAGAAGGACCTTGATCATGCCTTTTACAAGGGCGAGGTCGCCGCCGATGCGGATATGCACGAATTCGCTGGCGATAGCTGTCGAGCCGAACGTCGCCATCTTCACTGGATCCTGAGGCTCGGTAAAGCGGATTAGCGCACGCTCCGGCATAGGGTTTACAACCACGATCGGCACGTTGCGTTTGCGCGCATGGACGAGGTTGCTCATCATACGTGGCGAGTTCGTGCCGGTGTTCTGTCCGAAGATGAAGATCGCCTCCGCCTTGTCGAAATCGGACATCACGATCGTGCCTTTGCCTATGCCGATCGCATGCGGCAAGCCGCGTGACGTGGGTTCGTGGCACATGTTGGAACAGTCAGGGAAATTATTCGTGCCATATGCGCGGACGAAGATCGAATACAGGAACGCTGCCTCGTTTGAGGTACGGCCAGACGTGTAGAATTCAGCCTCGTTCGGATCTTTCAGGGCGCGCAAATGCCTGCCGATCATCTCGTATGCGTCATCCCACGTGACGGGCACATAGCGATCCGTCGTGGCATCGTAACACATAGGCTCGGTCAGGCGCCCCTGCTCCTCAAGCCAATAATCGCTTTGCGTCATAAGTTCCGTGACGGTATGCTGTTCAAAGAATGCGCGCGTTACACGCTTCTTCGTGGCTTCCACGGCCAGCGCTTTCGCGCCGTTTTCGCAAAATTCCAGCGTCTTTTCGCGGTCCGGATCAGGGAAGGCGCAACTGGGACACTTGAAGCCGCCGGGCTTGTTCATGGAGAGAAGCGCACGAGACCCCTTGCCGATGACGCTCTGCTCCAGCAGGGCCTTGGCGGTCGCTTTCGCCGCGCCCCAGCCGCCAGCCGGTTGGTCATAAGTCTCGTAGCGGGGTTTGGCGGTTTCGCTCATGATAAAAGTCCTCTTTGTCCTTCTAACGCAGACCTGGATCAGGCGGGAAGCCGGATCCTGATTAGATATGGGCGTGATCCTGTGAGTCGCCTAAAGCGCTCCCCTGTAAAAACGATGCTGCCGGCAAGGTTGCCCAACGTGATCGAAATATCATTCCATACCGGTAAACAATTCCATCCCCAGCAGGACGATGAGCAAAACTTGGCGGGAAAGAGACGATTTCTACGATGAATTGGCGGATTTGCGTCCTCATCGATCACGTGAATCTGATGTCGAGAGTACGCAGATAAGTCTGCAGACCCGCGTCCTGGATAGGGATCAAACGGGCATCCCTGTCAGATTCGTTGAAATGGGCATGCCAGTATCCGGGCGGTGTTACAAAGGCACTGCCGGTTTCCCAGTCGACGCGGGTGGGGTCGACCATATTACCGTCCTGATCTATTTCTTTCGACAGCAGGGAGTAGCATCCCTTGTCGCAGTCGACGATAAAATCGAGTGCAATGGATTGGTGGCGATGCGGTTTCTGCTGCGTATGCGCTCCAATCATCCCGTACATGGCCCAGAGCACGTGCGTCACAGTGCGGGTGTAAGGAAAATTAGCGTTACCGAGCAGAATGCTGACCCGACTTTTTTCACCGGCGTTCGGCTGAGATGCGACTATCCGTAATTCGGCGTTCGCTTTTTCCGCCCGGTAGAGTGTCGGCTCGAACTGGGTGACGCTGGGCTCCACTCCAAGGTAGCGCAGCAAGGGAGCGTCATTGACATAGTAGAGCGCAGCATCGCCTGTCGCCTTCAGTTCGATCACGCTGACGCCGGGGGCAGTAAAGAAGTCTCCTTCATTCCATTCAAACGTCGCGCCATGGGCTTTGACTGATCCGGCGCCTCGGATGACGTAGAACACTGTCGACGTCGATTTAGGCTGCATTACAAGGGAGTCCCCTGCGACGATACGCACGAAATTCGCGCAAAGTCCGGGCCCCGTCGCAGGAGCCTCACATTTTAACGCCTCACTCATGTCTAGCGGGACCACGCGTGACGGCCCTTCCACGTAGAGAGCCGATGAGAAGAAATGGAATGGAATCCGGGGCGTCAGGCTGGGTCGGATAGGGTTAGCCGCGGTGCTGTACTCAAAGTATTCGGCGTCACGCGTGATGGCAGGGCCATCTTCGTCACGTAGCGTAACCGGGCTCTGCTTTGGTGAATATTTGTCCATGGCGGCTCTCATTTTTGAAGTTTTTTAAGCACTTCTGATTAAGCACTTTCCGCAGGATATTGAGCCGCCGCGTTGAGATCGATAACCCGCGCCGCACAGGAGTTTTGTCCCGAGGGGAAGCTCATTGTATAAAGCCTCACCACTCAATTGCGGCGCGGTAACGGTTTTCGAAAAAAGATATGAAAGCTCTTACTTTTGAGGGGACAATTTTTTTGGGGGGATAGATGATCCAGATTCCCTCATCGGCTTCGCCTTCCGAAGAGAACTCATAATCTGCCAAGACATTCTCCAATAAACCTGATTGCAGATCATCGTTGACTAGCCAACGGGGCAAAACAGCGTAACCCGCCCCCCCGATAACGGCGGCCCGGAGACATTCCAGATCGTCAGATCGCAAAGGCCCTGAGACCTTTATTTTTTCCCAGCCACCTGCGAATCTGAAAGCCCATGTCGCGCCGGATTGCAGGCTGAGCGGCAGGCAAGGACGATGAGCAAGCGCCTGCGGCGTCTCAGGCCGCCCTTTGACGTCCCTGAAGGATGGACTGACGCAACAACAATAATGGTTTGACGCTATTTTTCTTGCGACAAGCTGAGAATCCGCCAGAGCACCGATTTTCAACGCAACGTCCACGCCGCCTTCGATGATGTCGCGTTCGGCGTCGGCCAAAATCGTTTCCACTTGTATCATCGGGTGCTGGGCCAGAAACTCCCCTAGAACTCCTACGACATACTTCCGCGCGAACGCGCCTGGAAGCTGGATGCGAAGCAACCCCTGCGGAATAGCGTTAAGAGTGGGGACGAGTGAACGAATCTGTTCAATATCATCCAGCAAAGAAAAAGCCTTTTCATAAAAAATACGGCCCATTTCCGTCAGATGCAGATGACGCGTCGATCGGTTGAAGAGGGCTGCTCCCAAGTCATCTTCCAGAAAAGTAATGTAGCGAGAGACGGTAGAAACCTTAATTCCGGCTTCCTCGGCGGCGCGGGTGAACGTGCCCAGTTCGGCAGACCGGACGAACACTTTCATGGCGGCCAGATAGTCCATCATCACTCCACTGACGTTTTACAAGCATGCCGCTGCAATGGTTTCGACGTTTTTGGTATAGGCATGCCAGCTTTTCGCCAACAGATTACACCGTAGGCATGCCGCGCAAATTGAATTGAACGTGTGGCCTGACACCATGAGGGACGGCCGTCCGCCGGGGCACTGCAGTCAAAGACTGAATTGCCCATGGTTTTGTAGAGACGTTTTTTATTTGAACTAAGCCGCCAAAGCATGTGATTTCTGCTGCGCATAAAAGTGGACCTCATCTTCTGGTGACGGGATGTTTCCAATAGATGACAGAATACGGAGATTATTGAACCAGCCGAACCTGTTCAGCCATAGAATCAGAAAAAAACAAGCAATTTCATATGCATCCGAAGGGTGCGTAGGAAATTGAGGTAGCGTGCCCTCACATATCCCCGAAAGGACGAAAAAGAGACAAAAACGGGACAGAAAAGGGAAAAGGGCGGCCATTTTTACGGCCCGGACAGTCCCCTCCATCACTTGCACACAGTATGACGTCATTCGTGACAGCAATTTTGAAGTGTCATGACATCTCCAGGGACGATGACAGAGCGGGAAATGGCGTCATTGTGACGTCATGTCCCGTTATTGGCTCAGACTATCGATCTCATTTACGGTCGCAGGCCATGTTCATGATCATACAGCGAGACCCGCCAGCTTCAGTCTCTTCATACGCCGTTCAGAACGGCGTACCCACCGACGTGAATTTGCTCCATGTATGAGAAGCAGGCTGCCACCTGTTGATGACCCACCCGGGGTAGGACAATGCAGACGCAAAATCATGCACACCTGCATTTTCTGTCGGCAGAATGCGGATCTCTGGCGCCTCACTCTCCCACAGCACCTTATGCTGCGCGTCAGTCAGCGCAATATGCGTTCCCACTGGACCATAATAATTGGAATAGGCAATCAGCACCGTCACATGAGGCTGTGACGGTCCGAAACTGACATCCACAATACGGGGTGCCTTTTCAAGCGCCTGAGCATCTGGATCAGTCGCAGGGTCAGCAGGATAAAAAGACCCTTTGGCAAATTTGATTCCCTTCGTTTGTGCGAAGAACGGTGCATCAGCGGATGTCGCCGCCCGCCCCGGCTGCGGTCCCTGCTCATTGCCGTACGCATGCGATGCTGCTGCATCGGCGAGCTTCTGCCAGTTCACAGCATGTGCCTGTTGCGGCAGGCCAACAGCCAAGCCGACGGCCACAGAAAGCCCTGCAAATACCTTCTTCATGAAATACCCTTTCCAGAGACGCCTTATTATAAAAAAATGCCTTAACTCTGATTTTTCTCAAACGCGCAAAACACCAAGGCACCTTATCCGAACGCTTATCACTCTCCGGTCACGTGCCCTGATTCAGCAAGATCTTTCAGAAAAGTCAGGTTATTTTTGTGCCAGCCATCGCCATAGCTGTCATAGGTACCGATACGAACATCCTGAGGCACCACAAAACGACTTTGCAGCTCCTGCAGGATACGAGGATCCTGTGCCCAGGACGGCACTCCCTCTGGCGTCATGAGCAGAACGACCGTTATCCGGTCATGTTGTGGCGCCACAGACTGCAACGGACCATATTCCAGAACTTTTTGGGCTGTAAGACCGTAACAGAGCCGGGCTGGCACCCGCACCCCGGACGGCGCGGTATCTCCAGCGAGAAGAGGTACCTTCAGACTATTTTGTACGCTCTGGTCCTCTGAAGGTCCGTCAAAGATCTCCATGGCTTCTGGCCCCGTGGCCAGGAACAGATCCCCTGCAAAATGCTGCGTGGTTTCTTCCTGACCCGGTGGACCTTCATCAGGCTTTGGTTCCGAATTATCGTCGAGATCGTGAAGCCCGAGTTGCGCTGCAGTTGGCATTGCAGGATGCTGAGCATGGACACGCCAGGTCACAGGAACCCGCTGCACAAGGCCAGCGTCCATCAACGCCTGGATGAAGGGACCTGGCTCCACATTACGCGGCCCTTCCCCAAACAGCACGCCCTGTGTGGAGGCATTATACCCCTCCCCGGGCTCAACACCTTTCTCGACCCGATTGGCCACATCTATCGAGCGTGGATAGGCCGAAAGACTCAGAAAGGCCTCTGACCCGATAGAAAGACAGACCCGCCGACTGTTGCCATTTTCGATCTCTCCACGATCTGCCGGATCATGGCGAACCTGCTCCAATATGGCATCAGCTGCCTTGGCCGCCTCAGCATTTGAAGCGGCATAACTCCGTTCCGGCAATGCGAAGGCCAGACAACTCATGGCAACCACACAGATTTTTAGGGAAACGCACTGAACGCGCATGACACTCATCCTTCCGGCTGCTCGGCAAAAAGCGTCAGGCCATCGATCCCTTTACGATAGATCAGATGGTGGCGCACTTCGGCCCCGGCCTCCAGCCCGGTAAATGTTCCCGCCATGCGTCGAAAGACAGGTGTCCGCATCCAGTCTTTCGGGCCGTCGCTGCGATACACAACCGTCGCCGTAATGATCTCCCGTCCGGTCGGGTCATGCTCCGGATGCCGGATGTCGACAATCCTGCGGAGCGTCAGACCGACACAAACACCATCGACCTCACTGATCAGATAGGGATGAAGCAACAATGGTTCATCACGTTCTTCCTCCCCTTTTTGCGGCACCTGTTCAGGATAGGCCCGGGTCGCAATCGGAATATACCCATCGAAGAGGCGTCCGGGCTGACGCAACGTATAGCTAAAGTCCGGATTATTCCGGGATGTCGTGTAAAATACGGCCTCTTTCGTTGCGCCGGACGTTTTGAATGTGACTGGCACGACATGCCGTTCCAGCACACCACGCTGCGTCAGATCAGTGACCAGATCCGAGGGCGCCTCGTCTGCTGGTCCGGCATGAAACAGAAACGGGTGGGCCGTGGGAGCCGTCCAGGGCAACGACTGCATCCAGAACCGTTTATTGGCCCATTCACGAAAGTCTATCCCCGCACCAGAGCGTAACAGCATGCAGGACCGTATGCCCTGAGGATGACGCTCAATCAGCACCTTCTGCAAATCGCGAGCTTCACCGTGCGGCCCGGAGAACAGAATAAAACTCAGGCCGCCTGCGCCGGCGACAGCAAGCAAGGCACTCAGGCGCGGGGCCGAACGGATCACCCCTGACAGCGACGAGATCAGGAACGACATCTTACAGGTCTCCTGCATCACGGCAGAATGCGAGCAGATGTGTCAGTTTCTGATGCACCACGCTCCCCAGAACAATGACGCCTTCAAGGGTTTTCACACCATCTGTATCGGCTCTGAGCGTATCAAGCCGCCCCCGGAGAACCTGATGCTCCAGTTCCACCAGCCGCATGACATCATGCAATCCGGCGTGGAGGTCTTCGAGCCGGCGATCCCGGGGCGGCACGGAGGACAGGCAAGGCGCTTCATGAGACATGACAAACCCTTCGACAGACCGCGCTGTTCATGCGAGAACAGGCCCATGAGACACGGAGACCCGCTTCATATGCTTTCCATGGAACTTACAGCTCCCCGACTATACATGCAAGCGCCTTGTCGTATAATGACGAACTTTTCCGTTATGGAGCGTTCGCATGTCACCGCCCCGACCCAGAAAGCGCAAGCTCATGGATGAGCAGATCAAACTGATGCGCGAGCGCGGGGAACGGCTGCGTCAGGCTGCCCAGAGCATAGGCATTACACATGCAGCAAAGGCTGCGGGCGTGCCTTACACAACTTTGCGTGATTACATGAACGGCAGTGAGATGAAGCTCTCTGCCGTTGCCTCTCTGGCACGGGTCTGCGGCGTAACACTGGACTGGCTTGCCTATGGCGTTGGCGAAACACACCTGAACCAATCCCCTTCTCGCCCCGCCCCGCAACGCGGTGGCCACCAGATTGTCATCCCCTGGCTAGATGACCGGGAAGAAGGATTGCGGGTCGGGAAAGGCTGGCTGGAGACGACTTTGACGCGCCCAACCATCGCAGCACTCCGCCTGACAGATGTTACAGGCGACGCCATGGCACCGACCCTGCTCCATGGAGATCTCGTCATGATCGATACGGCCTCGACTCAGGTTCAGGGAGGCGCATTGTATGCCCTGAAAGTCGATGAGACCGTCATGCTACGCCGCCTTGACCTGCGTCTGGGTGGCGGCATACGCGTTCTGGCTGACAATGATCGTTACCCACCGCAGGACCTGTCGGCAGAAGACATTCAAAGCCTGAAGGTTGTCGGAGAAGTGGTCTGGTTTGGTGGCCTGCCACGGGGATAATTACGCTATTCATTCCACGAAAACTCGCACAATAAAAATTGTACGTGTTTCCGCTTGTTTTTCTACAGCTCCTCACCTAATCTTTCCTGAGAAATACCGCGCCTCGTTGCGGTCCGTCCGGGAAGGATTTCAGTGCAATGGCCAAGGTGACGTCAGCCTCAGCGTCAGGAATAAGTCTCGTCAGTTCGGATGTTCACGTCGTAAATGGTGCCGTCTGGCAGGACACTGAGCTCGGAGATGATGGAGAGTTATGGGTTGAGAGCGGCGGTACAGCCCTTAATACCCTTGTCGACCAGGGAGATCTCACTATCAGTACTGGCGGCCTCGCCTCCGGCGTGACCGTCACTGGGGATAACGACGAAAACGGCTTTCTCGAAGCCTATGGCGGCCTTCTGGAAGACGCCACTTTTACCAGTTCCGGCTGGGGAATTATCGAACAGGGCGGTACCGCCCATACCGTTCTCCTGACGGATGGGGGATACATCGAAGTTGCCGGGACAGTAAACGACGCAACCCTGCGCGGCGGGAGCATGCGGGTTGATTCCGGGGCAACTATCAGGAATGTCACGCTTGAGCAAAACGGCGGCATGCTGATTGAAGCAGGGGCGACCGTTACAGGTGTGACCCTTGGGCAGGGAGCTTCTCTTGTTCTGCAATCGGATGCCACTTTCACGAATGTCACTGTCGCAAGTGGTGGCATTCTCGGCGTTGACACGGTGCCTGCGGACGGCGTCACGATTGAAGACGGAGGCAGTCTCGATTTTTCTGCTCTGAGCTGGGACGATGCTGTGGCAGCCCAGATCGTGGGTGACCCTATTCTTGACGTCACTGCCAGGGGTGTCACCTCATCCGTTACACTGGACGGAGATTATACTGGCGAGCATTTCGTTCTCTCGAGCGATGGACATGGCGGCACATTGGCCACCCTGGAGGTTGATGACGGCACACCCTGTTATTGCGCCGGGACCCTGATCACCACCGATCATGGCGATATCCCCGTAGAAGCGCTGCAAATTGGTGACCGGGTTATGACAGCATCCGGGGAGACACGCCCCATCCACTGGATTGGCCACCGGAGCTACTCCGGACGTTTTGCCTCCCGAAACCCCTCTGTTCTACCTGTCATTTTTACAGCCGGGTCTCTGGGCAACGACCTGCCACGACGCGATCTCTGGGTCTCCCCGCTGCATGCAATGTTCATCGATGACGTCCTGATTCCGGCGGTTCTGCTGGTCAACGGCCAGACCATCCGGCAGGCGGAACGGGTTGATCGTGTCCATTATTTCCATGTTGAATTAGAGAGCCATGATATCCTCTTGGCCGAAGGCGCGCCTGCAGAAAGCTTCATCGATGATTCCTCACGCGGCATGTTCCACAATGCTCCAGAATACACTGCGCTGTATCCCGACCCCCAGAAAAAACCGGCCCGATATTGCGCCCCGCGGGTTGAAGAAGGCATTCTGCTTGAAACTGTTCGAAACCGTCTGAACCAGACAGATGGATCAGACAACACGGAAAAACCGTCAGATTCAGGGCATCTGGAAGGCTATCTGGATGTTGTGACCCACACAGAAATCAGGGGATGGGCGCGATGGTCTGACAGCGCCGAACCTGTTCCTCTGCGCATTCTGGATCATGGTATCTGTATTGGGGCCATCACGGCCGATCTGACACGACAGGATGTTGGGATGGCTTGTGGTTTCCGGTTCATTGTCCCGGGCGGCCTGTCTCCGCACCAGCGTCATATGATTGATGTTCAGCCCGTGTACGGAACAGGTCAGCTCGGACATGCTCCCTGGGGTCTTGATCCTGTGGCTGAAACGCTGGCTGAAACCCGAACCACTCCCCCCAATTCTTCAAACTCTCTTCGCGGCTGGGTTGATCTCGTGTCGCGAGACCGGATTGCAGGCTGGGCCTATAACCCCGCCACCCCGGAAGTACCCGCGCCCCTTCAGATCGTGGTCAATGGGCAACTTCGTGCCAGCACAGTCGCAAACGGGCGTCGCCCCGATGTGTTGCAGGCTGGACAGGGTCCTGAAAACTGCGGGTTCGACCTTCTCCTAGTGCCTCCCCTCTCTCCGCTGACGCGGCACACCCTCGAAATACGCTGGGCCGTCAATGGCTCTCTACTGGGTGCGCACGCTGTTCTGCCACCCGTAGACAGCTTTGATCCGGATCTGGAGCAAGCGGTGAAAACCGCAGTCTCGTCGGCAGAAAGCCTCGAAACACAGAACCATGTCCTGTCCTTCCTGCTGGAGCAGGTCGATCGCCTGAAGCAGGTGCGTGCAGAGACAGCCACAGACCACACCCGTATGGCGCTGAACCGGCAACTCGCCAGACGCGGATATGCCGAACCCGTTGCCCCTGCCCCGAGAGCGCTGGTCATTGACAGCGCCCTGCCGGACGGCCAGCGGGACGCCGGATCAGTGGCTATTCTGTCGCATATCCGAACCCTGCAAACTCTGGGGTATCAGGTCACCTTTGTCGCCGCTGACGGGATGGGAACGCGGGCTCCCTTCCGTCTTCCGGATGTCATGCTTTGCAACGTGCCATTTTATAATTCGGTGGAAGAGGTTCTGACGCGGCATGCCAACAGCTACGACGTTGTTTACCTCCATCGGGAACATGTGGCATCGCGTTACATGACCCTTGTTCGCCAGACCCAGCACCGGGCCCGGGTTGTTTATGCGGTGGCGGATCTACATCATGTTCGCGTCGCCCGTCAGGCTGTCATTGAGGGACGCCCCGAACTGCTCGCAACGGCACGCCGGTTGAAAGCGTCCGAATATGAGATGGCCCGCAAGGCAGATGTCGTGCTGACTCATTCTCTTGCTGAACTGGATCTCCTGCGCCGGGACGTGCCATCTACCACTGTTGTGCAGGTCCCGTGGGCTGTCCCGGTCAAAAAACGTGTCCCGGCATTCCAGAAACGTACGGGGCTTGCCTTTATCGGCAATTTTGCTCATGCGCCCAACGTTGATGCGGCTCACTGGCTGGTCGACGAGATCATGCCTTTGGTGTGGAAACAGGCGCCGGACATCATCTGCCATCTTGTTGGCAGCGGCATGCCGGGAGAAATTCGACGCCTTGCCAGCGACCGTGTCCATATTCGGGGTCATATTCCTGATCTTTCCTCCGTAATGGATCAGGTACGACTGACTGTTGCCCCGCTTCGGTTTGGTGCAGGAATTAAAGGGAAGGTCCTCGACAGTCTTGCTGCAGGCGTGCCCTGCGTCATGACGCCGGTCGCCAGCGAGGGACTGATCTTACACGATGAATTGAAAAAGCTTGTCGCCACCGGAAATGCAAATCTGGCACAGCTGATTGTTCGCACGCACACCAACCGCGACCTGTTCAATCAAAACTCGAAGGCTGGCCAAAGCTACATCCGTGATCAGCATAACGAGCGGTGTGTCGTTCAGAGTTTGCAGATGGTCCTTCGCATAGCATCAGGCCTTCAACAGGCGGGGTAACCCAACTAACTGAAAGACAGAAAGCACATCTGCGACCGTCAATGTGACGCGAAACGGCGCAGATGTAACGCCATACCGATCACGGGAAAATCAGACGATTCGAGTCAAAAATAGCGAAATTTTTTATGGGAAATAAAATTTTTTTCTAACAGTTGACGTTGACTGTACTTCCGCCCCTTTTCTTGTCAAGTAAAATCATATGCCCCTCTTGCCGTAACAATATTCAGATAATATGAAGAAAAGACGCAGAGAAACAAAATACATAACGGGAACCATCAGGTAAAATCCGTTCCATTTTCTGCGTATCGCCAACAATAGAAAATAGAATAAAAGGAAAATCTATGAATATTTCCAGTTTTATCAAAGAACTCGTCGAAGACGAGTTCAACAGGGGAAATGTCCCGGCAAGTGGCTACTCTTCGGATGGAGTCTTCGAAATCATAGACGACTGTTTTTACGATACAGACACAGCAGAAAAACTGGCGACGGTTCAGGCCCCTGAGTTGTGTGGTGATGATTTCGACTACTATCGGGAAGAGCTTTACCGCACAGAAGGAGGTGCTTTCTTTTTGGTGGGCCGGGGTCACGGTTGCACCCCCTGGACATATAGCGGATATCCCGGTCACCTGGTTATCCCGATGACGGACGCTTCTGTCCGTCGATGGCTGCAGGGACGAAATCTGAGTTACCTTTACATCCGCCTCTTTGGAATGCCTCCTGAAGCCGGACGAACGGAACCCTTCTCTGTTGTACTACCTAATGATCTGACAGAAGAAATTTTCAGGAAAGCATCCACTGAGAATATTTCCGTGCAGATTTGGGTCGGAAACCTTCTGAGGGCAACACTTCAGCATGAGAATGGTCATAAAGACACCCCTTCATAACGAGTTTCATGACAGCATGGCGCCTCTTCTCACAGAAGAGGCGCTTGCGCGTCGACTGTTAGTGTATTCTTGCAATACAAAAACCACACGAGATCACGGTATATTATCTTATACTTGATGCTGATGTTCAGTGTCACAATTATCCCCCCAAAAAAGGTGTTGACACGATTTGATAGCCTCTCCTTTCATTCAAACTGAGCAGACAGACTGTTGTCGCCTTCATGCCGGACGCTCAAGCTCTTTGGAGCCCGTCTCAAAAGCGGACTTTCGTTTACGACCGGCCACGCAGCCCCGTTACGACCATCATAAAGTAGCTGGGGATATTGGCGAGCAACACCCGCATTACTTCTTCCTGCCGAGAGGTGGCTCACACCCCGCTGTGATCTATTACATTTCCTCACGCTAGGCTTAGGATTTTGGTAACGTATTGGCCTTGTGCCCGATTAATTAGTGATCTTTAGTCCGTAGGCGAATACATAGTACCTTTGACTCCTAGCCCTCTTCTGCGCCGGAACTTACAATCAAAGTATGATCACGAACGAAGCGTATCTCCGACATGCTTTGCACTTGTTCAAATAGACGTTTGCTAGTCGCCGATATAAGGGTGCCAAACCACGCAACCAACGCCTCCCGCTCAGCAAAAAATTCCAGCGCATCGTCGAAGTCCCAACGTGGCATCATTACCAGCTTGTTTTCCAAACTGAAGCATTCGGTTGTGAAGCTAATGCGCTGCCGATCAGCATCGGAGTGAGCTATGACCTTGTTGCGCCGCTCTAACAGTCGCTCATGCAGAGCACGTTCGTCAGAGCTGGGGCTAATCTTGATCTGTTTAAAACTAAGCAAAGGCAAATTATTAGCATTTGTGAAGGCGCGCCCATAGGCAATTACAGCGGTGTCTTCAAAACATCGATAGCGCCGTCGCTCGACGCGAGTAACGAGGCGATCTTCGTCAAGTTCACATATAAATTCCATGGCACTGCATGCCATCTGGAAATCAGCGAGGGACTGAACCAACCTGATTTGCCGCGGCAGTAGTTGTTCTGCGTGACGTGCCCCCCGAAAATGTAACCATTTAAAAGTAGAGTCCGATCAAGAAGGATACGGACGGATGAAACGCAGCCGCTTTACGGAAGAGCAGATCATAGGGATCCTGAAGGAACAGGAGGCTGGGCTGAAGGTCTCTGATCTTTGCCGCAAACACGGGATCAGTGATGCGACGTTTTACAAGTGGAAGACCCGCTATGGTGGTCTTGAAATATCGGAAGCCAAACGGCTGAAGGCGCTGGAGGATGAAAACAGCCGCCTGAAACGTCTACTGGCGGATGCCATGCTGGATAATGCGGCACTAAAGGAAATCGTTGGAAAAAAGTGGTAACGCCTGTCGCGAAACGGCAGGCGGTCCGACACATACGGGAGGCTCTGGCCCTGAGTGAACGCCGTGCCTGTGCGCTTGTTGGTGTTGCCAGGCGTGTCGCGCGGTATGTTTCTACCGGAGCGGACGATGCTGCCCTGCGCCAGCGCCTGCGGGAACTGGCGGACCAACGACGTCGCTTTGGCTATCGCCGCCTGGGTTATTTTCTGGCGCGGGAAGGATTCAGCCCCAATCACAAGAAGCTATTCCGCCTTTACCAGGAGGAAGGTCTGAAAGTCCGCCATCGGGGTGGCCGCAAGAGGGCACTGGGGACACGTTCTCCAATGACCATACCTCAGGAACCCGGGCAGCGCTGGAGCCTGGATTTTGTCTCGGATGCCCTGATCTGTGGTCGCCGGTTCCGCATTCTGGCTGTTATCGACGATTTCAGTCGCAAGAACCTGGCATTGGTTGCCCACACATCGCTGTCAGGCGGACGTGTGGCGCGGGAACTGACGGTTCTGGTGGAGGGATATGGCAAACCTCTCATGATTGTCAGCGACAACGGGACGGAATTCACATCCCATGCCATCCTGAAATGGGCCGATGAGATGAAGATCGAATGGCATTATATCGCCCCGGGGAAACCGCAGCAGAACGGGTTTGTCGAAAGTTTTAACGGCCGATTGAGGGATGAATGCCTCAACGAAACGCTGTTCACGTCTCTCAGCCATGCCCGACAGGTTCTGGCTGACTGGCGGGAAGACTACAATACGGTGCGTCCTCATTCCAAACTGGATGGCAGGACACCGGATCAGATCGCCAGACAAGGGTCTCGGGGGCATGCCCCCGAGACCCTTGTCATCCCATCAACCCCAAGCCATAAAAAACGGGAACTCTCCTTTTGAGTGGATACAAAAAGGGTGGCACGTCATGCGTCACCATCTTTTATGTTTTTTTCCAATTACATCCTCCATCTAGCACCGACAAACTAAATCTCTTTGTGGGAGGTAAGAAATACGACCCGAAAGCCAATAGGAAAATTCCGGAATATGCGGATAACTCGCCGGACACCGGGCTTTCCAGCCCCTTGGAATCCCTTGCCGAACGCAAGGCAAAAAATTCCGTCCTCGCAGGCTAAAAAGCAATTAAATCGTAACAGACTACCCAGATCGTTGGGGGATGGCTCCTTCCGCCTCACATACGACGTAAGACTTTTCAGGATGCTAACCTGAAAGCGGACATTACTATTCGGATGGTCGGAGGGGATCGGAATTGATTTTTGGGCTCGTATAAAGCGGGTAGTCATTGTTGATAAAAAGCCGCGAAGCGTAAATCTATAATGCTAAAATTGTGAAGAGAATGATCCATATGAAAAAACAATTCTCGCAGGATCAGAAGAAAGCCTTCGTTGATGCGGCAAACCCACATCAGTGGTTTCTTACTGCCGACAACCTGCACTCTGCAGCGCATGCGCTCTGGTGCCGCCGCGGTATGAGTCAACTTACGCGATCTGAACCCGGCCACTCTCCTGTCACTTGGGACGAAACTAGAGCGGTTCCACTTTAATCTGGTTCATATCCAGAGGCTGTAAAGAAACTGGCGCATTGACTGGGAGTGAAAGCCGGAAGCAGTGCGCCGACGGTATCCCACAGAGCACCGACAGTCCGTTCAGCTTTGGCGCGCAGCAAGGCCTTGAGTTTTGAGAAGGCCATTTCGATGGGATTGAAGTCCGGGCTGTATGGCGGAAGGAACATCAGTTCCGCCCCTGCCTGCTCAATGGCCTTCTGTGCC
>NZ_JACRVR010000045.1:0-17803 GCF_018811975.1 Acetobacter sp. P1H12_c
GCGGTCGCCCGCCCTTGCTTCCATCTGAATAGGCCAGCGCCTTCTCCAGATCAGGGCGGAACACCTCAAAATCCACAGTCCGGGAAAACGCTTCAAGCTGATCGCCAAGACCGCTCAAACGAGCAAGCCGCTCTTCAACATCAAAAAAACCAGGCTGTTTCATTATTCATTCATCCACCCAATCACCACAGGAGGTATGGAATCACAGATACGCACTCAAAACCATGGAGTTTTTAGAACCCTCCAGGTGCTGAGAAATGGATGAAAAGCTGCCATGCATAAGGTTGATATTAAGCCGAACGCTCCTGATGTGGCAGCCGTTCATACCGTTGAGACACTTGTTGCATCGCCGAAATTTATGGATTGCCTGACATTCTGTAATGAGACACTTCTCTCCATCCATCAGCAACTCCCACGCGAGGTGCGCTATGTTGCCGACATGCGACGATGGATTATGACGCATGGCGCGTTAAAACTAAATTTCGCACATCAGCTTGATTCGCGGTCTCCCGCCCTGACAGCTTCCAATCTGTACCGAGAAGTTGTCCATACCGGCGCCGTCAGCCCCAATACCGTGACAAATTATCTGAAAGAAATTGAGCACCTTGGCTATATAGAAGCACAACCTCGCGGGGATCGCCGTCTGCGCGCCTATCGCATGAGCGCTTTTTCTGAGCGCATGTTCTACCACTATCTTACCGTTCACCTAAACGGACTGGACATTCTGGACGGGCATAAGCGTTCTGATGCGGCGCAGAGTGACCCGAAAATCCTGACACACATGCATCCGGTTTTTGCCAGCCTGATGCTGAAGGATGCGGCATACTACCACCCACCGGCATCTATTGCGCCGCTGGTTCATTCAACAGTGGGCATTTCTGTCCTGAATGAGATGACACGCAAAGCCGACAGTGAATACTATGACGAAAAAGAGAAAGTCTCAGTTTCGCTGGATAGCGCAAATGCCATGGCGCAACGGTACGGAACATCCCGAGGCAACATTGCGCGACTTCTGGCAAAAGTTCGGGCAGCGGGCGATTATGGACAGAGTGATAAAGGGCACTGGGTCTCAAAACAGTTGTTGCAGGAATACTACCGCTGGCAGGCCGGTAAGCTTGCTAATATTTCTGCGGCTTATGCACACGCCCTTAAGGCAAGAGAAATTTCCCGTGTGAACACTGTTTGAGATTAAAGCCGACTACGCAAATTTTTATAGTTTAGCGGAAATTTACAATCTGATGGCGGAAGGGGTGGGATTCGAACCCACGGTACGGTTACCCGCACGCCAGTTTTCAAGACTGGAGCCTTCAACCACTCGGCCACCCTTCCTGCATCAGAGTGAAAGCCTTATAGCCATGCCCGCAGAGCCTGTCCAGCGGGTCAAAATGGGTTTTGTCGGAGTTGTTTCTCTCCCTTCGGCTTGCTCTTGGCCGTCTGGAGTTGTAAAAGCCCGGTCCTTACATCCATCCATTCAGGGACGAGTTATGAAACAGCAGGCGAACCTGATCCGGGCCGGACAGGTCATCGAGCATGATGGCCGTCGCTGGACGGTGCTGAAACAGCAGATCATTACCCCCGGCAAGGGCGGCGCTTTCATTCAGGTGGAAATGCGCGACCTCAAAACGGGCAACAAAACCAACGAACGCTGGCGTACAGCCGACAGTGTCGAGCGCCTGATGACCGAGGACCGGGAATATCTGTATTCCTATACCGACGGTGAATCCCTCGTGCTGATGGACCCGGAAACGTTCGAGCAGACCATGATTCCGGTCGATCTGCTGGGTGATCAGGCACCGTTCCTGCAGGACAACATGACCATCAATGTCCACCTTGTGGAAGGCGACCCGGTCGGGATTGATCTGCCGCCGCAGGTCACGCTGGAAGTTGTTGAGGCGGACCCGGTGGTCAAAGGCCAGACGGCCAGTTCCTCCTACAAGCCTGCAAAACTCTCCAATGGTGCAAAGACCATGGTGCCCCCCTTCATTGAATCCGGTGAACGTATTGTTGTCCGGACTGAAGACGGCTCTTACGTCGAACGCGCTAAAGACTGATCTTTCGCCTTACTCCAGACAGGACAAAACATAGTGGCCATGCGTCTTTCCCCCGTCATGATGGTGATGCAAACCGCTGCCCAGAAGGCGGCAAAGCGTCTCCTGCGCGATTTCAATGAAGTCGAGCAGCTTCAGGTAAGCATCAAGGGGCCGGGTGACTTTGTTTCTCAGGCTGACCTGAGGGCAGAACAGACCCTGCGTGAAGAACTGGAACGGGCTCGCCCCGGCTATGCCTTCCTAATGGAGGAATCCGGCAAATCAGGTGGCGATAACTGGACATGGCGCTGGATTGTGGACCCGCTGGACGGCACCACAAATTTCCTGCACGGCATTCCGCACTGGGCCATTTCCATTGGCCTCCAGCGCAGACTGCCGGACGGCAAGATCGAACTGGCCGCGGGTCTGGTGTATAATCCGGCATCCAATGAAATGTTCTGGGCGGAAAAAGGCACAGGCGCGTTTCTGAACGAACGCCGCATCCGTGTTTCTGCCCGCCGGGACATGCAGGAATCCGTTTTTGCAACGGGTATCCCGTTTGCAAAAGTGCCTGCGCGCCAGCGTCTGCCGTTTGCCCGCGTCATGGGCAACCTCATGCCGCGTGTCGCCGGTATCCGTCGTTTTGGTGCCGCCGCACTCGACCTCGCATGGGTCGCTGCGGGCCGGTATGAAGGCTACTGGGAATTCGGCATCAAACCGTGGGACTGCGCCGCGGGCATCCTGATTGTCCGTGAAGCGGGTGGTCAGGTGACGGACCCCGCCGGGCTGGATCTGGATGATATGCCCGACGATGTGATGATTGTCGCAGGCAATGGCAACATGCACAGCAAGCTGCTGGATATTGTGGCCGAAAGCCTGAAAGAAACACCCTAAGTTCCTATACCGGAAAGGCAGTCTGCCGCCTGAGCAGACTGCCTTTTTATATCCCCTCTAGTCACACACCGCAGAGCGCGTAAGGTGGACCCTCCATGCAGGCACCCTTCCCTTCTGCGCATGACGCGCCCGCTCTGACCGCGCATCATCGTGACTTTTCCCTTCTGACAGAAGACGGCGAGTATCTCACACTCTCCGCACCAGAACTCCGCTCCCGGCTGGACAGCATGCCCTGCCCTCTGGTGGTCCATGCGCCATCATTTGCGCGCAAACTGGATCTGCCACCACCGGGGCAGCCGTCCCCCTGGCTGGACCTGCTTGAACTCTTCACGTTTGTTTATCCGGCCCGGACTGCGGCCCCGACACCTCGCGGGCTGGCGCTGGCGCTTGGACTGGAGGAAGAACAGATTGGCCGCGCCGAAGCTGATCTGCTCCCCACGCTGGTCGAAATCATGCTGACGGAACTGGCTCGTCAAAAAAACGGGCCTTTGGGGGACATGCTGGCGGCCCTGACAGTCCGGCTGGCGCAGGCAGGCTGGCCATGGGCAGGTACTGTTGCGGAAACACTCGGTCTGCCAGACAAGCTGGATGGCAAGGGCAATCTGCCAGAAGACGCTCTCCAACCGGGGGACGCCCTGCGGGTCTGGCGCGTTCTGCCAAAATGGGAAGATGTCGCCCCCCGGCCTCCCCCAGCGTCGCATCCCATTACTCCAGCGGAAGCCCGCACACGATTGCGGACTCTTCTGGGCGAAGGCTCAGAAAGCCGGGCTGGTCAGGCCGATTTCGCCAGCGTTTCCACCGCAGCGTTTGAGCCCCGTACCCATCGCGGCAACCCGGCCGTTGTGCTGGCGGAGGCCGGAACAGGCACAGGCAAAACACTGGGCTATATTGCGCCCGCAAGCGTCTGGGCACAGCGCAATGGCGGCAGCGTGTGGATCAGCACCTATACGCGCCATCTGCAACGGCAGATTGAACAGGAAACGCATCGGCTTTTTCCAGATGACGCGACACGCCGCCATCATGTTGTGCTGCGCAAAGGCCGAGAGAACTATCTCTGCCTGCTAAACATGGAAGATGCCGTCAATAGTGCAGCCTCCCGCCCGGCGGGTGTCACTATCGCACTCTCCATGCTGGCTCTCTGGACGCGCGCGACAGCAGATGGAGATCTGCTGGGCGGTGATCTGCCCAGCTGGTTTGGTGATCTGTACGGTCAGGGAAGCGTTTCCGGAGTGGCCGACCGTCGTGGGGAATGTATTCACGGAGCCTGCCCTCATTATCAGCGGTGTTTTGTGGAGCATACGATCCGCAGGGCACGGGAGGCGGATCTGGTGATCGCCAATCATGCTCTGGTTATGGCGCAGGCAGCGTATGCGCAGGCCGCAATGAGCGACGACGCCGAAGACACTGAAGAAGACGCAACCCCGTCCCGCTATGTCTTTGATGAAGGCCATCATCTGGCAGATGCCGCGGATGGCGCGTTTTCCGCCGAACTATCCGGGCTGGAAGCGGCTGAGTTGCGCCGATGGTTGCTCGGGGCAGAAGGTCGTCGCTCGCGTGCTCGTGGGCTGAAGCGTCGTCTGGATGATCTGGTTGTCGGCTTCCCGCGACTGGAGGCACCGCTGGATGCTGCGCTTATGGCCGCGCACGCCCTGCCCGCGCCCGGCTGGTCTGCAAGACTGGCGGAGACAGATTCTTCAGAAAGCGGGCCGCCCGAACCTCCCCCGATAGAGGATCCTGACGGGTTTCTGCCTGCGGCCCCTGTTTCAGCAGAGCCGGTGCTGGAAAACCCGACCGAAAGCTTTCTGCGCCTCCTGCGCCAGCAGGTGCTGGCACGGAGTGAGGACCGTCGGCAAACGCACCAGTATGGTGCGGTGGAATGTGACCTGCATCCGCTTATCCCGGATCTGACAGAAGCGGGGCAAACGCTGGCCCGTGCGCTCAGCCGGATTGCAGAACCCCTGCGTACCCTTGCTGAACGGCTTCAGGCCCGCCTGCAGGATGATGCAGACTCTCTGGATAGCGTGACCCGTGGCCGCATTGAAGCCATGGTCCGGGGGCTACGCCGCCGCGCTATCACCCGGCTGGATGCGTGGACGTCCATGCTGGATGCGCTGGATCAGCCGCCTCTGGCCGATACAACACCCACGCATATTCACTTCATCCGTCTGGATCGGCGGCAACAGCAGCGGCCCGGCGAACATGATGTTGGCCTGCATCGCCACTGGCTGGACCCGACCATTCCTTTTGCCGCCGTCATGGCCATGCCCGCGCAAGGCATGCTGATCACATCGGCCACCCTGCGCGATCAGTCAGACACTCAGCACAGGCAGGACGAACCGGAAACAGAGGAAACCGAGCGTGCATGGGAAGCTGCGGAAGCCCGCACCGGAGCCAACCACTTCCCCTCTCCTGCCATTCGCGCCAGTCTGACCAGCCCGTTTGATTACGCCCGGCAGACCCGTACCTTTATTATTACGGACGTGGACCACGCCAGTATTGCCGATCTGGCCGCCGCATACCGCACACTGTTTGAAGCCTCAGGCGGCGGCGGACTAGGCCTGTTTACCGCCATTTCCCGCCTGCGGGGAGTGCACAGCCGTATTGCCCCGGCACTGGAAGATCAGGGTCTGCCGCTTTACGCCCAGCATGTGGACGCAATGGACAACGCAACCCTGGTGGATATTTTCCGCACGGAAGAACATGCGTGCCTTCTGGGGACGGACGCCATGCGTGACGGCGTGGACGTTCCGGGGAATGCCCTGCGTCTGGTTGTGTTTGAACGGGTCCCCTGGCCGCGCCCGGACATTCTGCACAGAGAACGCCGCATTCACCTCTCGGGCGGTGATACCACCGGATATGACGACAGGATTGCGCGCCTGCGGTTGCGTCAGGCTTTTGGGCGACTGATCAGAAGTCAGTCTGACAAAGGCGTTTTTGTGCTGCTGGACCGCCGCACACCCTCACGGCTGCTTTCGGCATTTCCACCCGGAGCAGAGGTCCGTCGTATGGGGCTGGCAGACGCAGCGCGGGAAATCAGAGCGTTTTTATAAATCGCGCAGTCCGGCTGCCAGATGGAGCGTGATACGCGGACCAAACAGGCAGACCAAAACGCACGTCCGGGCTTTAAGGCCCTTCGTCTTAAGCCGAGTTAGATCGGCTTAAGTTCAGTCGCGGCAACTTTACCACGCTCGGTCACGAGTTCGTATGAGACCTTTTCGTTCTCATTCAGCCCACGCAGACCAGCAGCCTGCACAGCGGTGATATGAACAAACACATCCTTGCCCCCATCGTCAGGTGCGATGAAGCCAAAGCCTTTAGTGGCATTAAACCATTTAACTGTACCGGTCGGCATAGGCGGGTAACTTTCCCAGATATCTCCTACCGGACAACCATATGACCGGTTACAGGATGTACTCATCGGGTCACGAAGATGCGGTCTTGTCAATCAAAATACCCATCTTCTGCGGTCCTTACCGGGCGTGTGCGCCCAGATGTTCTTCAAGGAATGCAAGGCTGCGCTTCTGCGCCAGCTTGTAGGCTTCCGGGGCAAACGATGCCCGTTGTGAACAGCCGAACCCATGCCCGGCACCATCGTACACGTAAATTTCAATTTCAGGATGCGCTGCACGAATGATGCTCACATCTGTGTGCGGAATACTGGTATCGGCCTCCCCAAAATGGAGCTGAACCGGGCAACGCGGAGTCTCATCAACCCGCGATGCAATCCCGCCCCCATACCAGCTTACGGCAGCGGCAAAACGATCCGTCCGGCAAGAGGCTTCCCACGCCAGCAGGCCGCCCCAGCAATACCCGATAAGACCAACATCCACCTTCCCCAGTGCTGCGGCTGAGGCTTCAAGATCCAGCAGTGTTTCCGCCAGTGGAATCTGGCTGCGCAGAGCAAGTCCGGTCTGGATATCCGCTTGTTCATAACCCAGCTCCACACCGCGCTCGGCGCGGTCGAACACAGCCGGGGCAATCACATGGAAACCGTGCTCGGCAAATATGTCGCACACATGCCGGATATGCCCGTTCACACCAAAAATTTCCTGCACCACAACCAGCGCATACGGCATTTCCGCATGGCCAGCTTCGTAAGCCGAAAACTCATGTCCATCAGCCGCTTTCAACGTGATAATCTGTCCCACCCGGTTCTCTCCCCTGAAGAAAAATGACATCACAAAGAAAGTTTTCCACATTTCTTGACTCAGGGGGAGGACAAACCTATCTCCTGTTCTGGCACTCCCGGGGTGGGAGTGCTAACGCAACGCGGCGTTTATTACGCGCGGCAGATGCCGGTGGTGTTGCTTCCTGACAAGGGCGCCACCGCAGCAAACAGAATGTGGAGCGATCCATAATGACGAAGTTTCGTCCTTTACACGACCGGGTAGTCGTTCGTCGCCTTGCTGGCGAAGAAAAGACCGTCGGCGGCATCATCATTCCGGATACGGCTAAAGAAAAGCCCATGGAAGGTGAAGTGGTTTCTGCTGGTCCCGGCGCTCGCAATGAGCAGGGTCAGGTTGTAGCGCTTGATGTCAAGGCTGGTGACCGCGTCCTGTTCGGCAAATGGTCCGGTACGGAAGTGAAGATCGACGGCGAAGAGCTGCTGATCATGAAAGAAAGCGACATTCTGGGCGTGATTTCCGCCTGAGTGGACCGCGCTGATCCGCTTTTCGACCTTATAAACTGATCTCTCACAGGAGAATTTGATATGGCTGCCAAAGACGTAAAGTTTGGTGGTGACGCTCGCCAGCGTATGCTGCGCGGCGTTGACATCCTCGCTGATGCCGTAAAAGTCACGCTCGGCCCCAAAGGCCGCAATGTTGTGCTCGACAAGAGCTTCGGCGCACCGCGCATCACCAAAGACGGTGTGTCTGTTGCCAAAGAAATCGAACTGGCTGACAAGTTCGAAAACATGGGCGCACAGATGCTGCGCGAAGTGGCCTCCAAAACCAACGATATCGCTGGTGACGGCACGACCACAGCAACCGTTCTGGCTCAGGCCATCGTGCGTGAAGGCCACAAGGCTGTTGCCGCTGGCATGAACCCGATGGACCTCAAGCGCGGGATCGACAAGGCCGTTCATGCCGTTGTTGAGGAACTGAAGAAGAACACCAAGAAGATCACCACCCCGGCGGAAACCGCTCAGGTCGGCACGATCTCCGCTAACGGTGAAGCCGAAATCGGCGAGATGATCTCCGAAGCCATGCAGAAAGTTGGCTCCGAAGGCGTTATCACCGTTGAAGAAGCCAAGCACTTCCAGACGGAACTGGACGTGGTTGAAGGCATGCAGTTCGACCGTGGCTACATCTCCCCCTACTTCGTGACCAACACGGAGAAGATGACGGCCGATCTGGAAAACCCCTACATCCTGATCCATGAAAAGAAGCTGTCTTCTCTTCAGCCGATTCTGCCGCTGCTTGAAGCCGTTGTGCAGTCCGGCCGTCCGCTGCTGATCATTGCAGAAGACGTGGACGGTGAAGCTCTGGCAACGCTGGTTGTCAACAAGCTGCGCGGTGGCCTGAAAATTGCTGCTGTTAAAGCTCCGGGCTTTGGTGACCGTCGTAAAGCCATGCTGGAAGATATCGCAATCCTGACCGGTGGCCAGGTCATCAGCGAAGACCTCGGCATCAAGCTGGAAACCGTCACGCTGCCCATGCTCGGCACGGCTAAAAAAGTCCGTATCGACAAAGAAAACACGACGATCGTTGATGGCGCCGGCAAGACCGACGAAATCAAAGGCCGTTGCAAGCAGATCCGTGCGCAGATCGAGGAAACCACCTCTGACTACGACCGTGAAAAGCTGCAGGAACGTCTGGCCAAACTGGCTGGCGGCGTTGCCGTGATCCGCGTTGGTGGCTCCACGGAAATCGAAGTGAAGGAACGCAAGGACCGCGTTGACGACGCTCTGCACGCAACCCGCGCTGCCGTTGAAGAAGGCATTGTTCCGGGTGGCGGCACAGCTCTGGCCCGCGCTTCTGCAAAGCTGGCTCACCTGCACTATCATAACGACGATCAGCGCGTTGGTGGCGACATCATCCGCAAGGCTCTGCAGGCTCCCCTGCGCCAGATCGCTCACAATGCAGGTGAAGATGGTGCGGTCATCGCCAACAAGGTGCTGGAATCCGAAGACTACGCTTTCGGCTTCGATGCACAGGCTGGCGAATACAAGAACCTGGTTGACGCCGGTATTATCGACCCGACCAAGGTTGTCCGCACGGCTCTGCAGGACGCAGCTTCTGTTGCTGGCCTGCTGATCACGACGGAAGCCATGGTTGCTGAACGCCCTGAAAAGAAAGCCGCTCCGGCTGGCGGCCCTGACATGGGCGGCATGGGTGGTATGGATTTCTAAATCCTCCATACGAATTGAGTGGTCGGAAGCTGGTCCAGTCAGCTTCCGATTACACAAAAATCATAGAAAAGGCGGTTGTGACACTATGTCGCACCCGCCTTTTTTGTTTCATGCAATTTTAATTCAATAACCTTGTCGGTGAAAAAACTTGAGCTGCGCACATGGTAAATTACGCTATGGGTAGGTATACTTGCTTTACAATGAGGTGAGACTTACCTCCCAAACACTTCCAAAACCGTCTTGTGGACACTCCGTCCAAAGAGATTGTTATTACAAGCAGGTTAAGTAAAAATGATTGAAACAAAAAATTTCCAAGGACCTCCTAAAAACATTTCCCCTCCCCTTACTGAGGGAATATGGTCATTTGGTCCTGTTGGTGGTTTTTTTCTAACTGAATCACTGATACTTAGCCCTAATGGAACAATAGATGGCTATTACCACCATAATGAACGTTCTTGGCGCATAGAAAATTATCGTCTCCTTATTTTAGGAGAAGATGGCACTCTGATGTGGCGTTCTATTGAAGCCTTTAGAGATCCTGAAGGGCTCATCAATATAATCCTAGAACACCCTTCTGCTCCTGACACACGATTTATTCTGAAACAAAATCGACCTCAGGCAGCCCCTCAATCACTCCCTCAGACAGTAGCAGAACCTTCTCCATTATCTGAGTCTGTTTCTGCAGCAGTACCCGCAGGTCTGTCTGACGCTGAATTCCTGTTCCCATCAGACCTTGAAGTCACAAACCTAAAAGTCGGGAAAGTGCTGCTGGTTGGCTCCTGCCTGACTGCGCTTTATCATGAGCAGCTTCAGGCACGGCACCCTGAAACGGCATTTGATTATATCCCTTATAATTTCGTCAGCGTTCTTCCTGAGGCTCCGCCCTCCCCTGTCTCGGACTATGATTTCCAGTATCTGCAAATCCCGCTACGCTCTGTATTGAGCGACCGCGTTATCTGGGGTTTTCGTTTTAACGAGGAAGGCTTCACCAAAACCATCCTGCAGGACGCTTACAGCATCATTGATGCCATGCTTTCCAGCGCGATGATCTACAATGAGCGCCATGGCCTCCTGACATTCGTCTCCAATTTCATTGTGCCGCAGATGAGCACCGCATCCAGCATGTATGAGCGCGGCAGCAACAATGATCTGGCGACAATCGTTCAGAGACTGAATGACTATCTGAACGAGAAAGTCGCAGGCTATAAAAATGCTTATCTTCTGAATGTTGATGCCGTCGCATCAACAATGGGCAAGCGTTATATTCTGGATGATCTCGTTTATTTCTATTCGCATGGTGCTGTGACCTATCAGGATTGGGATGATTTTGGCTCTATTGCCAGAAATGAGCCCATCCCTCCTCTGGAAACAGTTTATCCTGTCAAAAAAGATGCGTTCCTTGATGCTATCTTCCGTCAGATGGTTACGGCTTACCGAACCACAAAGCAGGTAGATCAGGTCAAGGCAGTTGTGTTCGATCTTGATAACACGCTGTGGCGGGGTCAGATTGCCGAACATTATCGCCCCGAAGCGCAACCCTGGCCCCGCACTGATGGCTGGCCTCTCGGAATCTGGGAAGCCATTCACTATCTGCGGGCTCGCGGCATCCTTGTCGCGATCTGCTCCAAAAATGACTATGACTACGTTAAGAACAGATGGGATGATGTCATTGAGCCCAAGCTGATTTCTCTGGATGATTTCTCGTCCGTCAAAATCAACTGGACACCCAAGGCTCAGAACATTTCTGCAATCTGCAAAGAATTCAACATCAAACCAAAGAGTGTGGTTTTTGTTGATGACAACCCTGTAGAACGTGCCGCTGTTGCGTCTGCTCTGCCGGATGTCAGGGTCATCGGCGGCAATCCGTATCTGACACGTCGTATTCTCCTGTGGTCTGCTGAAACGCAGATTGCACGGATGACAGAAGAATCTGGCAAACGTGAAGAAATGATTCGGGGCCAGATTGAGCGTGAAGAAACCCGTTCCACCATGGACAGGTCAGAATTCCTTGCGTCTCTTCACTGTGAGGTCTCGTTCATCAATATTACCAGCACAGATCAGCCTGAATTTGGCCGTGCACTGGAACTGACGAACAAGACCAATCAGTTCAACACGAACGGCCAACGCTGGTCTTTTGAAAATATTGCAGATTTTCTGAAGACTGGCGGGAAAATTCTTGCGTTCAAGGTCAAAGACAAATTCACCGAATACGGTCTTGTTGGCGTCCTTTACCTGAAAGGCACCGAAATCACGCAATACGTGATGAGTTGCCGTGTTCTGGGGATGGAAGTGGAAGAGTTTGTTGTAGCAGAAGCGGTCAGGCTCCTGCGCTCCGCCCATACAGGCGAGACGGACATCACGGCCACTATCAAAGAAACGCCTGATAACACCCCTTGCCGGGAAGTTTATCTGCGTGCTGGCTTCCGGGAAATTGCGCCACACGATGGGGTCAGGCGCTTCATTCTGGATGGTGATGAAGTGCCAATGCTGCCACTCCACATCAAGAAGGCCTGATATAAAAAGCCCCCGTATCCTCAAAGATACGGGGGCTTTTTCTTAGATAATGTAATCAATCGGTGGAAGCATCTGGTCCATACTTAAGGCTGGCATGCCCGAATGTCTGGTTCCCACCTTCCGTGCAGGATTGCCGACCACCGTTGTGAAGGGCGGCACCGATTCCAAAACAATTGAACCAGCACCTATTTTCGCCCCTTCCCCAACTTCAATGTTTCCCAGCACTTTTGCGCCTGCGCCGATCAACACTCCTCGCCTTACTTTGGGATGTCGATCCCCAGAATGCTTCCCCGTCCCGCCCAAAGTTACTTCCTGCAGGATAGAGACATCGTCCTCAATGATCGACGTTTCCCCCACCACAATGCCTGTCCCGTGGTCAAAAAGAATACGACGCCCAAGACGCGCTGCGGGGTGAATGTCCACCCCAAAAAGCTCTGAGCCACGACTTTGTAAATGCAAAGCTAAGTGCCGCCGCCCTGCACGCCAAAGCCAATGCGCAACCCGATAGCTCTGAACCGCATGGAAACCTTTGAAAAACAAGAATGGCGTCACGTAATCCGGGCATGCCGGGTCACGCTCACGAATAGCCACCATATCAGCTGCTGCGGCACAGACGATCTCTGGCTGTGCGTCAAAACTTTCTTTCACTAACTCTGCCAGAGCATCTGCAGCAACAGACCTATCGCCCAGCTTCCGTCCCAGCAAAGCCGCCAGCGCAGAGGCAAAATCTGCGTGGCTTCGTATCCCGGTTGCCAGCAATCCCCGTACCAGCGGATCATGACATACACACGCCTGCTCAACCATTTCCTGCCACAGGAGGTCCAGTTTTGGCGAACACAGACTGAATTCGTCAAAATAGCTGGAGAGGATAGAAGACACGTGCGGCCTGTTCATACGCAGGTCCTTTCTTTCAGAAAGCAGCTGACTTTTGCGGTTGTCGTCTCGCTTTAAAGCCCCATGGCGTGCTTTACAAAGGCCTTTCTCAACTTGGGAAGGCGATGGACGCCTGCAATCCCCACGTCACGAGCCAGTCGGATTAAAGGGTTATCATTGCTAAACAGCCTATCAAGAGCATCCGTCGCCGCAAGCATCAGCATATTAGCCGGGCGACAGCGCGCCTGATAGCGCGCCAACAGAGCGGGCGCTCCGAAGTCTTCACCTTTGGCATGGGCAGTCAGTAAAATATCGCTCAGGGCGATGATATCCCGGAACCCCAGATTAAGCCCCTGCCCTGCAATCGGGTGAATACCATGCGCAGCATCCCCCACCAGCAACAGACGCGTATCTGTATAACGCTGAGCATATTGAGCAGAGAGAGGATAAACCCAACGGCGACCAACAGGGGTGACTTTTCCGAGGCGGTTGCTGCCCATGCGCCGCTCAACTTCACGGGCGAACATCTCATCGGGCAGATCAGCAAAACGTTGAGCCAGAGCATCTTTATCACTCCAGACAATGGCGGAAAGATAAGGATGTTCTTCGGTACCGGCCATTGGTAGCTGCGCAAACGGCCCCGCAGGCAGGAAATGCTCCAAAGCCCCGTTATCATGCGGAAACTCATGCGCAATCGCGCACACAATGGCCGTTTGTCCATAAGACAGCTTTGTCAGCGGGATACCTGCCTCAGAACGCAAATGGCTTTTGCGGCCATCAGCGGCCACCACTAAAGAGGCCTTGAAAGAGCGCCCGTCCTTCAGATAGATCTCGGCACCGTCCGACTTTCTGACCACTTTGGCTTCAGCAGGCGCCAGCACCGTAATGTTCGGTGTCGTATGAAGCTGGGCATTCAAAGCGACACGCAAGGCCCGCGCCTCAACCATCCAGCCAAAAGGCTGATGCGCATCTTCCCGCGTGAATTCCAGAAACAGAGAAGACGCGGGTTCACCCGGCCGGCCATCTGTTACGAGAATATCTTCAATCGGTCCGGCAGGAAGCGGCAGAACGTCCCAGATACCCGCTTCTTCCAGAAGCTTTTTGGGACCCGCGGCAATGGCATAAGCCCGACCATCAAAATCAGGGTGTTCCATGGGCGGCAGATCAGCACGGTCAACAATCGCAACCCGTATACCTTCCACAGCCAGGCGACACGCCAGAGAGCCGCCTACAGGGCCAGCTCCGATAATGCACACATCGACATCCTGCACGGGCGGATGCGAAGACGTGACAGCATTCTGAACAGCAGATGCAGACGTGGCAGCCATTGACGTTATCCCTCATACACAGTGCTCGCTGACAAAGGCCTAAAAACTGGCCACGAGCAAAAAACTATTCTCCTTTTATCCCACCCCGGCAGAAAGGCCAGAGAGGGAGGCTCGTCAATCAGCCAAAAATCTGGCATGTTTGCGCATACAAGGCCTAATATAGAGGCGGAATGCTGGCGGCCCTCTTCGCCCTTCAGCCCGCGAAAAAGACAAGGATGTGGATTTCATGAAGCTGGTGACCGCGATTATAAAGCCCTTCAAGCTTGATGATGTCCGTGAAGCCCTTGCGCAGCTTGGTATTCAGGGCCTGACAGTCTCTGAAGTTAAAGGTTTTGGCCGCCAGAAAGGCCAGACAGAAATTTATCGAGGCACAGAATACCGGATAAGTTTTCTTCCGAAGATCAAGGTCGAGATTGCGGTTTCAGATGCTTTGGCGGAGCATGTCATTGAAGCGATACTAGATTCAGCCCACACAGGGAAAATTGGAGACGGTAAAATTTTCATGAGTGACTTAGAACGGGTTGTTAGGATTAGGACGCGAGAAACTGATAAAAGGGCATTGTAGCAAACTCATGTAAGCAATAGATCTTACAAAGTGTCAGATTACAAAAAACGGAGGACTAATCTAATGAGAAAAATATATGATTGTTTTGCTTTTTTTAATGAACTGGATATACTAGACATTCGGTTGCGTGAACTCAATGAGGTTGTTGATTATTTCGTAATTTGTGAATCTTCGCTAACATTTAGCGGAGAACCAAAGCCCAAAATTTTCCTAGAAAATTCCGACCGATACAAACAATATGCAGACAAAATTATTCACTTGTCTGTTGATGATTTTCCTGATGGCTCAGATCATTGGAGCCGCGATACTTATCAAAAAGAACAGATAAAAAATGCTGTCTCTAATGCTGGAGATGATGATTTAATTATTTTTTCTGACGTCGATGAGATCCCTAGAAAAAGTTCTGTTTTAAAAGCTTCACAGTTTAATGGGGTTACTCAGTTCTCCATGAACATGTACCAATATTTCATTAACATGTTATATCGTCACGACTGGGACGCAGCCTATGCTCTTCCCAAAAAATATCTTGATGATCTAGATATCGAGAAAAATGGAAAACATGACAGCCTAAGTGTAGCGCGTTACAACATGCCAAAGATCGCTGACGCAGCAGGAATTCCACGAAATCTCATTCATGATGCTGGCTGGCACTTCACGCATATGGGCGGCATAAAAAATCTATTAAAAAAATTCTCCTCATACGCCCATTCTCATGATTTCTGGCCAAATCTCATGAAAGATGAAAAACGCCTCCAACAACAGATTGATATTGGCATTCGCATTTGGTCTGCTGACGAGTTGGCGCAATATGTCCCTGTTGATGACTCTTACCCAATTTTTGTACGGGAGAATATCGAATATTTTAAAAACAAAGGGTTTATAAAAGATATTTATGAAGCTCACTCAGCTTTGCAGAAGTTATTTATTAATTTAAAACAAGAATATGCTTTTTCTGCACTACACATGGAAAAGAAATTATCTCACCTTGGTTATCTAAACCCTATCGAATATATAGATTTCGCTCATTTACAGAATATCAGCCTAGACTATCTTAAATTACCTCGCCCCAAAGGTATTTTAATAAGCAATGCAAAAAAAGCCTCCCAGAGCTCAAGATCTATTTGGTCTCACGGAGAAAGTCTAGAGGATGATGCATCTCGAGCTGTAATAGGGCTCCCTACCGGACATTTTAGCTTTCACACTGATGCAGAAATTAATCCTTGGTGGTGCGTTGATTTAGAAGAAAATATAGAAATTTCAGAGATACGTATTTTTAATAGGGTTATTCCATATTCAGATTTTCATGAATATGAGCACAGATTAGATAATATACAAATTAGCATTTCCGAAGATAATGTGAATTATAAATGCATCTATTTCCATAATGCAGAATCTATTATTGGTGGTATTGATGGAAAGCCTCTGATTTTTCACCCCAAAAGAAACCAAAGAGCTCGGTATATCAAGGTACATATAACAGGAAGTCAAATGCTTCATTTTGACAAAATCTATATCTACAAATATTAAATTCTAAATATAAGTTCTCCACTAAGTAAGTGGAGAACTTATATTTCTATATAATTTTTATAGGAATCCCATGATTCAGCAAACAGTACGTCCTCAGCATTTAACTCAATTTCACCATGCTTGTAAATCAGGCAAAGCTAAGGTGATGATTATGGGGGATAGCATCGGAGCTGTCGCGACAGATCCGGCAGAAAGCGAAAACTATACCTATAGTCTCATAGAAACAATTATGCAGCAAAACCCCTCTGTTAATATTCATTTTATTAATGCAGCTCTCGGGGGGGCTTCGTGGTCGCAAATGAATTCTGATGATTTTTTAGCTATGAACTGGCTTGATCATTTGCCTAATGAAAGCTGGAAAAACTACGTCGCACGAGAAGAGCCTGATTTGCTTATTCTACATTCTGGCGGAAATGATATTCCTAATTTTAATCCTCAAGATGTAATTGATCTTGTAAACTTCTTTAACTCCCAAAAAAAAGTTCCCTCTATAATTATTTCTATTACTTATAGCCCATCTTATTTATATGACCATGAGACCGCTTGGTTAAATTACTATACAGATGAATGGCAAGAAGCATTGAGAGCAACAACCAATTGGATCAGATCTTTTGCTCTCAGTAAAAACCTTGGTTTTCTAGATTTTTATAGATACATGTCTTATTGTAGAGATGGTATAGATATATGTAATATCGGTTTGTCCAAAATAATAAAGACTGAGCATGATAACTCTTTTGCATGGAATGAATTTTTAAATGCTTATGATAATGAGTGGTCGTTCCCAAATCTACGGAATATTAATAATACTTCTGCACAAAAATGCTCTGATTTCACTCACTCTTTTTCTCTAAGCGCAAATCCAAAAATCATGAGCCTTAATCTTTCCGCTTTTCCAATGAAATATGCTCGTATAAAAGAAACTAATTCTATACATATTTTCTTTGATGATCCTAGCGGTTTAATATCTTGGTCTTGGAGTGATGGGGTATCTCCTAGTTGTCATAACAAATTTCTTACGAATATTCCTATTCCTCAGGTATGGCCTTCTAGCTTTAATATAGCAGTTAAAGGATCTCGGGTATGGATGCGTATTTTTTCTCCATTCCGCCATAACAAACACTACAACCCTGGCGCTTTAAATAAATATGGAACTGGTTATTCAGATATCATAAACAAAATACTCATTCGTTTCGGCGGAGATTTTTGCCCTAAAATATCATTTTCTTCTGGAAATATTCAAATAAATACTCATAATCTGTGTGTCGGATCTAGCCATAGAAATTCCATGGATCTATTTTATGCGACACCATCTAGAAATTGTTACGATCTTTTTAAAATGGCTGATAATTCTCCCAATCTAATCGGTGGGTCTAATGCTTACCATCTAAACACATTTGGAGTTCGAGACATTCTGAACCCTGTTGTATCTTCTCAAATATGGGCTATGCCGTTGCATTGTTAATTTATTTTAAAGATGGAGGGTTCGAAAACCCTCTTGGTTTTGAGGCCCTCTCCGTGATTCCATTTTTCCGGTTTTTATTGGAGGAGTGGCGACATGAAACAGTCCGGTTTCTTTGATGTTGAAGAGCGGCTTTCTCGTTTGAGCGGGCTTGGTGATCAACTTGAAGCGTTTTCCCGGACTGTGGATTTTGAGGTGTTCCGTCCGGAGCTGACCAAGGCACTGGCCTATTCAGACGGAAGCAAAGGCGGCCGTCCTCCGTTT
>NZ_JACRVR010000046.1:0-17186 GCF_018811975.1 Acetobacter sp. P1H12_c
GGTTGAGGGATGAATGCCTCAACGAGACGCTGTTCACGTCTCTCAGCCATGCCCGACAGGTTCTGGCTGACTGGCGGGAAGACTACAATAMGGTGCGTCCCCATTCCCAGCTGGATGGCAGGACACCGGATCAGATCGCCAGACAAGGGTCTCGGGGGCATGCCCCCGAGACCCTTGTCATTCCATCAACCCCAAGCCATAAAAACGGGAACTCTCCTTTTAAGTGGATACAAAAAAGGGGGCACGTCACCCCGCTTTTCCGCGGCTGGTGCCTTGATGGACTGGCTATCAACCACGGCGGCCGTCGGGCTCTGCTCGCGCCCTTCGCGTTCACGGTCGAGCATCAGCGCGACGTCGTGGATCGTGCGGAACAGGAGCCGGCGTATGAAGCGGCGGAACCACCAATACACTGTCTGCCAGGGCGGGAAGTCGTTCGGCAGCATACGCCATCCACCGCCTGTTCGTGCCAGATAGCGAAGCGCATCAAGCACATCGCGCAGGTCCGTCGCAGGCTTGCGACCGCGCTTGGCCGCTGACGGCAGAAACGGCTGAATGAACAGTCATTCCTCTTCTGTCAGATCGGTCGGGTAGCGCTTTAATCGCTTCTCAAATCCAGCCATCCGGCCACGGCTCGCTCGGGTCCACATCCCCAGCTTGAATCACGCCCAAGCCACCGCATCAACTCATTCTCAAACAGGCTCTAAAGGTGGGGAGGTCTTCGATCCATCCAGCCACGTGAAATATTTTTGTTGTTGTGAAAAAAACATTAACTTGATGATTTTTATTTTATTAACCATTATCTGGGAGTTGCCATTTCGCGATAAAATTTTGGAACGTCTTAATTAATGCTTCAGAGTCCAATATGCAGTGATCAAAAGGCAACTTCGAGCCATGCACAACCTCTTGGCTCCCAAGCCTCCGATAAGCCAACCTACCCCCCTTCAGCGTCAATCCCAACTCAAGAAGCACATCATGGCATTCGGTTTGATTTCAATTTCGGGTGTCGTGTCCAACTGCCATTACTGGAAGACGGGAAAACATGGCACGTCCGACTTAAAGACCTTGATACGGGTAATATTCTCTTCGAGAAAACCGGCATCTCAACAGGCTTCATTCATTCTAGCAAGCGTTGGTATGTTCGCTTTGGCATAGATGCTTGGATCGAAAGTCAGCCTCAAGGTGGCGTAAAATCAGAGAAAAAGATTTTCAGTCATCACTTCGACCCACAAAACAATGCGATTCTAATCCAATTCCCGGTGGGCACTCTCGGCGACACATTGGCATGGATGCCCTATGCAAACCACTTTGCGAAAAAACATGGTGCCCATGTCACCTGCGCTCTTTCAGGCCTCATCAGTCCTCTATTTGAGAAAGCGTATTCCCATATTAGCTTTTTTACGCACGAGGAGGTCATTGACCAAAAACTCACGGACACATTCTACGCGACCTACAGTTTAGGGCTGTTTTTTGATGACGTGGCATGTGACTGGCAACCGACTGATTTTCGATATGTCGGGTTACATAAAACCGCCGCCTATATCCTTGGGATTTCCCCTGAAGAAGAGCCTGCAAAGATTATTCTTCCTGATGAAAGCTGTCCTCTAAAAGAGCCTTACGTCTGTATCGCCGTACAGGCGAGTTCCCAATGTAAATATTGGAATAACCCGACAGGTTGGCGCGAACTGATCACGTGGCTTAAAGAGCAAGGGTATCGCGTCGTCTGTATCGATCAGAAGGCCGAGCATGGCACAGGTATAGCCTGGAATCACTTGCCGCATGGAGCTGAAGACCAGACAGGAAATCGTCCTCTGGCAGAACGAGCACGCTGGCTTAAGCATGCAGCTTTTTTTATCGGCGGCAGTTCAGGTTTAGCCTGGCTTGCATGGTCTGCAGGCTGTCCTGTGATCATGATTTCAGGATTTACCCACCCTAATAACGAATTCGAAACGCCCGGACGCGTGATCAACTGGCACACCTGTAATTCATGCTGGAATGATCCGAAGGAGCGTTTTGATCACCACGATTTTTTGTGGTGCCCGCGGCACAAAAACTCCGACAGGCAGTTCGAGTGCACAAAACTTATCACCGCAGAAATGGTGATGAATAGAATTAAATTCATTCGGAGAAATTAAAATGAGCTATGTATCTGGTGGAATACTCTATATAGATAGCGTGGTTGGAAACGGAACTACTCCTGCTAATTTTTATGGGTCGCCTTTTTCTTCAGTTACTGTGCAAAGCGGTGGATACTATCACAACGAGACCATAACCTCTGGCGGCATTATAACCGTCAATTCCGGCGGAACTCTGGCTACCGCAACAATTAACGACGGAGGCAGTTTAACTGTAAATCCAGGAGCAACTCTCGAAACCATTACTTTGAATGGTGGAACCATTTTTGCTTACGAAAAGCCATATTTTAATTGGACTTCAAGCGGTGGAACCGTAACTTTAGAGAGTGGAGTAAGCGATGGCGAAAATCCTCTTGCAGGAAGCGCAACAGTTATCGTCAAAGACGGCGCTACTCTTTCTGGTGGCACCTTTCTGTCTGGAAATACTGTCTCCGTATATGCGGGGGGGGTGACGTCCAACATTGTCGCATCCAGCGGAGCTATTGTAGGTATTCAGGGTACTGGATCAAATGTTACGATTGATGCAGACGCCGTTCTGAAAATCACTTCTGGCGGTTTGTTAGAAGGGAGTACAATTCACGGCGACATAAGTAACACCACAAATCAGTTCACAGGTTACGTCGAATCTGGTGGAAGCCTGACCACGACGACAATTGACAATCGTGCCATAATGCATGTGAGTTCGGGTGCTACAACCTCAAATCTGACACTTGAAACGCTGGGTACCCTCGTTGTTGATGCCGGGGCAACCGCCTATAACACCGTTATTTCCAGTGGCGGCGGTCTTGGCCTCGCTGGTACAGCTTCCGGAACAATCGTTAACTCTGGCGGTGTGCTGGAAATCAATTCCAGTGGTGTCGCTCAGGATAATACCATTACCAGTGGCGGGGCCATTGATGCTGACGCTGGCAGCGTCGTGGGCACAACGACAGTGTCGAGTGGCGGATCGCTTACTGTTGCAAGTTCAGCAGCAATTTCAGGTGTTGTCACAATAGCCAATGGCGGCTCTGCAACGATCTGGAACAATGCTGGTGGAACCATTGACCTCGTAGGAGACACCAACCACGGACTGACCATTTCGGGTCTCGAAAATGGTGGTACAGTCAGTACGGTTATCAGTGGGTATACAGGAACGGGACCCGGTGATTCAGATTCAATAGATCTGGCCGGCGTTTCTCCTACGGGTGCAACATACAGCTATCCGTCCAACGATCAGGTGGTCGTAACGTTAAGCAGTGGAAAAACCATCACCCTTAATATCGAAGGCGTCAAAACGACAGGTTTCGCTCTCGTTAGTGATGGCAATGGCGGGTCTGTTGCTGAAGTCTGCTTCCTTGCGGGTAGCCTTATCTCAACCCCGTCTGGAACGATTGCCGTCGAAAATCTGGCAGTCGGTGATAACGTCACAGCATATGTCGATGGGACCGAGACGGTCCGCCAGGTGACATGGGCCGGCCAGGCCCGCTGCACAGTCCGTCCGCATGTTGCTTTAGATCAGGCAGGATATCCCGTTCGCATTCTCAAAAATGCGATCTCTGAGGGCGTTCCCTTTAAAGACATGCTGATCACGGCTGAGCACTGCCTCTTCTTTGACGGTAAGTTCGTGCCGGCCCGTATGCTCGTGAATGGGCGTTCGATCTTCTATGACACCTCGATCACGTCTTACGACTACTATCACATCGAAACCGCTGATCACTCCGTCATCATGGCTGACGGTATGCTGACAGAAAGCTATCTCGATACCGGAAACCGTCGCGCTTTCCGTCAAAATAATGCTGTCGTCTCCATCCCTCTTAGCCGTGATCTCTCCTGGGATAATGCCGCAGCCCCTCTCACCGTGTCGCGTGAAGCCGTCGAGCCGATTTACCGTCAGATTGAAGTCCGTGCCAAAGAGCAGAATTGCCCGGTACACTCCGAAGCCCAGCCTCTGACCTATGACAGCGACCTGCACCTTGTGACCGATACAGGCGCAACAATCCGGGCAGCCCGGACGAATAATGATCAGATTATCTTCATGATTCCTGTCGGCGTCGACAGCGTTCGGATCGTCTCTCGTGCTAGTCGTCCATGTGATGCGCTTGGCCCCTTTGTAGATGATCGTCGGACACTAGGGGTTCTCGTCGGTGAGATCAGACTGTTCGAAAGTAACGCAACCCGCATGCTGAGCGCTCATTTCACTGACGAGAATCTTTCAGGCTGGAGTAATGTCGAAGACGGAACGATGCGTTGGACCGAAGGAAATGCTCTTCTTTCTCTAGGACATCGCCCCTTGGGCAGCATTGCTCTATTATCCGTTCAAATTCTCGCCTCTGGTCCCTATCTGATGACAGACACGACACTAGACATAGCTCTTCAGGCATAACAAAAATGAACCCGGTGACTTCACGTCTCCGGGTTTTTCTTGTAACCTGTCACAATAATACCAGACAGAACCTGGAGACTTCAAAAAACCTTTGACTGGCTGCTCTTGTGCCTGATTTTAGGTTTTTGACGTGTTAATTTCTGGTTTCTTTGCCCGATTTTCGCTCTGAGATTCAAGCAAAGCGAGGGGGTCGTGCTCTGGGTTACCGCGAGGCGCGTTAATCCGCTCCAAGAACAGAAAGTGGCGCTTATTATAGACGATATCCTTGCGAAGCCGCTTGATCGTAACATCGCGGTTTCTGAGCGCTTGCAGGAACTCGAAAGGAAATTCCCCGGGATTAAAAGGTGCCTCGGCAATCCGGGAGACAGCTTCTTCAATCTCAACGGGATTCATGCGTAAAATTCCATACGTTCGAAAAACAGATCATACACCTCATGCACCACCGGACACCTCCAGGAAGAGGCGGACCAGAGGTGCGTTGATATAATAATTGCTCCGCCCTGAGCGGTGCTTGGACAGCAAGCCTTTCTCTGAGAGCTGGTCGAGGTATTTCCCTGCCGTCTGACGCGCGATGTTCAGATCTGCCTGGACATACTCGATTTTCGTGTAAGGATGTCGGAACAGGTTGTTCAGCAACTCCTGGCTGTAAATTTTGGGCAGTTCCGTCCGCATCCGCTGCTTCATGGTGGCCATCTGCGCCCGCATGCCCTCAATCAGCTCCAGGGTAATCCTAGATGTCTCAGCCACGGCACGCAGCATGTAGAGAATCCACGCCTCCCATGCCCCTTCATCCCGCACCTTCTGCAACAGGTGATAATACTCATCCTTGTGGCGTGTGATGTAGCGCGACAGGTAGAGGATCGGGATATCCAAAAGGCTGGTCCGGGTCAGATACAACACGTTCAGGATCCGCCCGACACGACCATTTCCATCCGGGAACGGGTGAATGCTCTCAAACTGATGGTGGATCAGAGCCATCTTAATGAGCGGATCCAGATCACAGAGTCCGTCATCATTCACGAACCGCTCCAGATCCGACATATGCCGGATAATCTCCCGTCCATCCTGCGGCGGCACAAAGACCAATTCCCCAGTGCGCTCATTCTTCAGGGCCGTTCCCGGGGTGTTTCGAAACCCATCTCCCCGCTTCTTGAGCCTCTGGAAAATCGTGATCAGCCCCTTGTTCAGGATCAACCCGTCGGTTTCTTTCAGCTGCTGAAACCCAAGATGAAGGGCATCGCGGTACAGGGCGACCTCCTTGGCCGCCACTGAGTCCGGCCCCTCGGGAAACAGATCAGCCTGGAAAAGCTCATCCTGGGTGGTGACGATATTCTCGATTTCCGAGGACGCCTTGGCTTCCTGTAAAGCCAGCGTATCAATCAGGATCCCCTGATTGGGAATGGTCGCTGCCCGCCCCTTCAGTTCAGCCAGAGCCTTATTGGCCTCGACCAGCGCCTTGAGAACCGGAACCGTTTCTATCTCCGTCTGAGGCGGCAAAGGTCGAATAAGGTAGGTTGGCGTTAACATGATATCCTGACGTGGTAGCGATATCCATTTTTTCTAACACGTCAGAACAATCCGTCAAAGAAATCCGGTTTCTTTGACATATGACGGTCTGCTGAATTCCTATACCCCATTCAGGCCCAAGAAGACTCTGGCAGATACGTCATCACCTCATTGAAGACACGTTCCATCCGGGGCCGAAGATATGCCATCTCTCCGGCAAGACGAATAAAAGTTCGAGAGGGTTTTTCCGCCCCATGCTCAGACTGACTGCACAGCGACCACCTCCCTGGTGTACCAGGAACTTCTGACAGATCCGCCAGACAGATACCGACGTCATACATGCTGTCAAAAGTCGGATTTTCCTCGATAAAACCTTTTTCAAAGATCCGGGGACCTGTGTTCTCAGCATAGTGATCCCTGACCTCCTGCCGCACGGTGTTGAGCGCGTCCTTTTCTGCTCCCTCTTTCACCCGCGCAGGAAGAAACAGGATTTTCTCCCACGGCACATCGGCCTCATGAAGACGGTCTGCCGTCCACATCCCTCTGTGCAGACTGTAAGGATCTGCTGTCACTGGAATGACAAACAGATCAAAGAAGGCATCTTTGGGCGTCAGAAAATCTCTGATCCCCGCCAGAAACGCTTCCACCACATTCATGCGGATATCGGCAATGATGGGGCGGTCTGCATACATCACGATCTGCGCTACCATGTCATCCACCTCAGATCCTCGCATGAAGTGCGCCTCCATGCCCCTGAGGGAAAACATTGTCTCCGGAAATGGCCCCATGAAAAGCATGAGAGGATTTTCCAGAAAGGGCCGGAAAAGATTCACGGCCAGCGTGGTTTTCCCGCAACCTCCTGCTGCCGAAAGAATGCAGATTTTAGGATGAAAAGCACTCTGTGCATGTTTCATGAGAACGGCTCCTCAAAATACATATTATAGTTGATAATATTATAATATGTAATCTGCCATTGCGGATGCATGGATATGCGCCGCCTTGTGGGAGTGAATTTTGCACGTCTGCGCAAGGCACGTGGCCTGACGCAGGAGCAGGTCTCAGACCGCTCAGGCTTCAGTCAGCAATATCTCAGCGGCCTGGAGAAAGGGCATCGCAACCCGACGGTCATCACCCTGTTCGAACTGGCCAACTGCCTTGAAACAACCCCGGATGAATTCCTGCGGGGTGTCAAATCTGACACACTGACAGATACGCCCCCTTCTCCTGTCAGCCCCTCTGCCGTAAGATAAGGCAGGTTACCTTTCTTAGAGAGTAGAGAAAGGGTCGAAGCAGATCCCGCCTTATTGGCGGGATTTGTTTATCTTTCCCACGCTGACAGCTACCATACGAGGATAACCCGACGCCTTCTGAGCAGTTCAGAAGACATATTCTCAACCGTTTGAGCAGCGTTATTCATGGGGCAGCCGTGTGGCTATTTCCCATTTCGATACTTGGCGAACCTGTCGTCTACCCCCCAATCAAGGTCTGGAGTTTTGACATTGAGAGCAGCACGAAGACGCTGCTGCCCGGTTGGGTTTTCCGGGAGAACGTTTTCGCGTCTGACTTCTGGTTTGTCTTCTGCTCGTTCGACATTCTTTTCCGGTTTCTTCTTAGGGAGCGTCAGGGTCGCTAGCTCAGGTGCTACAGACTGGACTGGCTGAGCCGATAACGCGGAAAGATAGGCAGCTTTGATCTTGTTTTTCTCGGCCCATTTTCTGGCCCTGTAAAACGCTGACAAGAAAGCCGTTCTCTCTATCTCTCGCCCTGTCTTCTCTCTTAGCCAAGCTAAAACGCGGTCTCGGCTTTCGCCTTCGACCATGCGCTGTTCTATTTCTGGGAGATGCTTTCTTACGAGTCCAGAAATGGTAACGCCGTCATATTTTTGGGATTCTTCCACTTTCCTTTTCTCCGTCATGATGCCCTCTTTTCGGCAGAAAGACCTATTGAGACTATCTAGCCCATTTGCCTACTTTCTGCATACTTTTTGCCTATTTCTTGACTACCCCGGATTTCCTCTGGGTTTTTTGACTACTTTTTGCCTATTTTTTGCCTATCTCATTCAATTTTTGGGGTGTTTTTTCTTCTCCATTTTGCCTACTTTTTGCCTACTTTTTGAATATTTTCTGACTATTTTTTGCGTATTTTGTCTGTTTTCACGGATGCTCGCTCGCGCTTGCTGAAAGAGGACGCTGTTTTCTGCATAAATGGGTGTGGGAAAGGTCTTGTTTCTGCCCTGTTCTGACGGTTTTTGCTCCTTAATCTGGCTATACACATGACGCAGTCCGCTGGACTGCATAACGCATTGAAAACAAAAGACTTTGTTCGATCTATACAGTTTGTGTGTCCGACACGTGTCGGACATTTCATTGATTTTATGGCTATTTTCTGCGACAATACGTCCGACAAAATGATATCCATTGGACAGAAACCGTTATGCGAGAACGCAAATACACGGTGAGATTCACCGAAGACGAAGCTGAATGGCTTCAGGAGGTTGCTCTTGATGGCAACGTGTCTGGCTATATTCGGGACACCGTTTTGAGACAGTCCAAAAGTGACCGCAAACTGGTCAGCATGAATGAAAGACTGGTGGACCTTCGTCAGGACATGAGGCTGGTTACAGACCTTCTGGATGACCTGAACCGGAAGGTTGCTACCAAACCCACTGCACCGGACGCGACCGGCTCACAGGAGCCGGATGACATCCCGGACGAGCTGATGGCTATGGTGCTGGAAATCCTGCTTCTGACGCGTGCGAATTCAACCCGTCAGGATATCCGTATGGCACAGGGATCGGTTGAATACGCCAGATTGCCTGTGTGGGAAGGCAAGAAGCGCTCCTCAAAAACCGAATAATTTGTGCTCAGAAAGCTCTGGCAATAGCCCATGGTTGTAAATCGTGTTCCAATGAATGATGGTGGTTATCCTCACCATCGGGCCGCTTGGCCTACGAAATGGACAGGGCGGGACAGATTCAGGCGTTCGGTCTGTGCAAGATCGAAGGCTACAAGATCAGAACCGACCAGAAAGGGACATGGTGCGTACCCACTTCCGGTAATGGCCTAGAATGGCCCATGACGCGCCCCTGACCGTTTCCAGCTATATTAAACCCACACACCCCATTCCTGAGCCATTTACAGGCCAATCTGAGCGATGCGCCAAGTCTGGGCGGAAACAGATCTCCTCTTGTTTCTATTTTTGTGACGTGTCACGAATTATCTTTGCCAAGCGTTCAGAGAAAAACCATTCCTCAGCCTGCTTGCGGGACTTGCCTGAATGGATACCAAGCGCTTCCCAAAACTGCCGATATTCTGGCTTCCATGTCGTTTGATTTATTATGTGACGTGTCACGAAATAAGGAATCTGATCCCGGATCAGGCTGCCACAAAACTGTTCTTTCGTGGCACCTTCAGGAGCGGTTTCTGATTTGGAGCGTTGCCGCGCCTTCCTTTGCGCTGGTGTCATCGCCTTTTTACCCAAAGGAGGCCTACCGCGTTTTTTAGGTGCTGGCGTATCTGTCATGGTGATCTCTTATTTCGTGATACGTCACTATAATATAAAAATCGTGACGTGTCACAAAATTATATAGCGCTGCTATTTTGGCCTCACCTCAGCAGCCCCGCCATTCAATGGAGTGTCTCGCGATCCTGCCAATTGGCGCAGCGGTAATCATGACCGTATTTGCGGCTGTGATGATAGGTGCGAGACATGGGGAGTTTTCCCGCCATCGCCCGATCTCCTCTGTTTTGGCTGGAATACGCTTTATCTCATCTGTGCTATATCGGTCTCCAGCAGCATCCGGACATAGCGTGTGTATGGGATGCCCTTTGCCTTCGCTCTAGTTTTCACTGCGTCCAGCAGGGACGCTGGCAGGCGCATGTTGAGGGCGGCCGCCTTGGGTTCGATCTCAAAGCGCATGGGCTTGAAACCGGACAGATCATATTGGGTCAGATCGGCGGTCACGCCGAAATCCTCGGCCGCTTCTTCACTGTCCAGCAAGGGCATGGACCTCTTTTGCTGCTCATAGTGATCGATATCCTTCAGACGGCTTCGATCGGGCCAGGATAAGCCTTTACCAGCGGATCATGGGTCAGCAGAAGCAATCCTTCCACTGTGGCCTGAGCTACCAAGATACGGTCAAAAGGATCCCGATACACATCTGGCTGTTGTCTCACGGCCAGAGCATGCTGGCTGGTGATCGGTAACTCCTCATAGCCGTTTTCGATCAGACCGCGTCGCAGCAGATGAGGATCGACCTGGAAGTCTGCCCGTCCCAGCCCGGTCTTAATGGTGATCTCCCAGAGACTGGCCGCACTGAAGACCAGATCATTGCCCGGATCTTCCATCAGGGTTCTCGCCCGTGCTGACAGCTTATCTGGCTCTCCGGCCGCCCAGAGCAGCAGATGGGTATCCAGAAGGAGCTTCATGTCGGACCGTCGAACAGAGACACAATCTCGTCCTGCCCCATGCGATCAAAATCCTCGGGCACCCGGATTTTTCCGGCAAGAAACCCCAGACGCCGTTGCTGTAACTCTTCAGGAGCCGTAATCGGGCTGACCCGCACCATCGGCCGGCCGGCTTTGGCAATGATGAAGCTTTCTCCTTTCATGGCGGCGTCAATCAGCCGGGACAGATGCGTCTTGGCTTCGTGGATGTTGACTGTGCGCATGACGGAAGCCTCCTGAGTCTACCAAAAAAAGACTTAGTCATATTAGTCTGGTCTATCAAGGCAAATGTCGCCAGGACCACCTCAGGAAACGAAAAAAGCACGCCCATCGCGTTCTTCGCCTACCGTCATACCCTTTCGGATGCGACATTGGCGGTCAGGAATGCCGCATAGCCCAGTTCGTCCATCTGACCTGCCGCCAGCGCGAGAACTGCATTTGCTGCATCTTCCTGGGCTGCCGTGAAACGATAGCCGTTCAGTTCCAGAAACAGCACACCGAGCACAAAGCCCGTACGCTTGTTCCCGTCGATGAAAGGATGGTTTTTGACGATACCCGCCGTATAGACGGCCGCCAGATGCACTGGATCCAGCGGATCTGCATAGACCGCATGCTGCTGTGGCCGGGCAAGCGCGGATTTCAGAAGACCAGCATCCCTTACGCCGGAAGTACCACCATGCGCCCCCAACAGCCGGTCATGCAGGATCAGGGCTTCCCGTTCGTCTATCCAGACGAAAGCTGTCATTGGGCCAGAACATGCAGCGTATCACGGTAGCGCCGCATAATATCCTCAGCCTTTGTCATTTTGGTTTCGAAGTCAGGATCATAGGGTACGAGCCGATAGCCGCCGTCTGGTGCTTCGGTCAGATACAGGGGCGCGCCGTCCTGGGTGTTCAGCCGTGAAATCACTTCCTTGGGCAGCACGACCCCGAGTGAGTTTCCGAACTTTCGCACTTTCAGCTCGACCATAGTGAATCCCCCTAATGTTATTACTAATGTAATAACCATTTGCGATTTCAGCAACCACCATGCTCACCGGCCTGTCTAGCTCACAGTGATCAGCAGTCTTTCCTTACGCGACGTTTCTGGGCCGACCGCCTTTCGCACCATTCCGACGTGCGGCCGCCGCCTTTGCGGGACTGACGGAAGATCCGCCTACACGTCCCATCTGTGCTGCCATCCAGCTTCGGGAACCGTAGATACCGTGGATGAGACCTTCGACCAGGACATCAGCATCAAGACGGGGCCAGTGAAGCCCATTCCCCAGCGGGGTAATCTCGATCTCAGCCAGATCATTCAGGGAAGCCCCCTGCAGATCCTGTAGCAGATCCACAGGCACGTTCATTTCAACACCGTTGGAGAGCGTGACATGAAGGGCGCGGCGCGCACGGATCAACCGTGCGGAGACCGCATGAGGAACTGTCGCTCGATGAAGCGCGTCTGCTTCACGAGCAGCCTGATAGTTCACGTTATTCGCCATGTATCGTCTCCCATGCTTCCGCCAGCATCTCAGCGTGGTCCTGCACGATGACAAGGGCTTCCTGTATAGCCTTATCCTTCATGCCACCTGCCCGTATCAGGCGGGCTTTCCTGCCAATTTTGATCACCGCTTCCCCACCGCGCTTATGACGTGAACGTGCATCGGCACATGATCTGCCGTGTAAATCACGACACGAAATCCATTGATGCGTAGAAGCGTCGGCATAATTCACCATATCCCTAACGCTTGGGTTTTTTCAATCAGAACTATCCCGCCAAAAGTCAGGAGGAGAATATCTGGACGGTCAGACAGAAATGGCCAGCCTACCAACCCCTGATAAAGCTCGTAGAGCGTCATGGGAGGCCGTACAAAGCGCAATTCCCGTTATCTCCACCCAACATAGCAATTACATATGGGAACGCCTGTACGGCCATCCTGTAGCGTCTGGTGGACATGCTGCAACACGTGAGCCGCTGAATGATCGCCTGAACTCTGATGTGTCTTGAGCAAATTGTGATCTTGCCCGGTTCCTCTGATATTGCAGGCGTCGGGCGAACGCGGAGCGGGAGCCCCGTAGGGCGCCAGAGGCGCCGACGCAGGAGAGGGAGGTGTTGGTGGAGAGACGATGCATTGCATCGTCAGATTATGATTTCGCGCCGTAGGCGTGTCCGTTCAGCGCAGGCCCAAAGGGCCGAGCAGGGGGATGCTGGGTGGGAGATTGCGCGAAGCGCGATCGGGGCGGCCGTAGGCCGTGAGCCGGCGGGGGCGTAGCCCCCAAGAGGCGGTGCTTGGGTCGAATTTGATTGGAAATTTTTGAGATTTGTGAGTTATCCACAGATCAGATGGTCAGAGAGGGTGTTAAATAGGTGTTAGATTCTGTGTTAAGCGATTCTAGCATCCATTTAACACACTGATATAAAAACAGAATTTCTGGGTTTTTCTTCGGTTTGGTATTTAAAACCCCGAATCACGGTATTTAAAACCCCGAATCTTGGTATTTAAAACCCCGAATCTCGGTTTCGGTATTTAAAACCCCGAATCACTTGACGCAGGTATGTAAAACCCCGAACTTTAGGCATGGTATCTGAAACCCCGAATCAGCCTGTTGTCCATGAGGCCCTCCTGCCGGAGCGTCATCCGCAGCATGACTTATTCATCTGCGACGTGGCAGATGCCGTGCTTAAGGACGTGATGCCGCAAATGGAGCATCCGTTCTATTCCCTGTCGAAAAAACCCGAGACTTCCGTTCGTCGCTATGAACATAACGGGCAATGGCTGGAAATCACGCCAAGCGTGAAGGGCCTTGCTACAATCTACGATAAGGATATTCTGATTTACTGTATTTCGCAGATCATGGCGAAACTAAAGGCCGGGGAAAAAGTATCGCAACGGGTGCGGATCAGCAGCCGTGACTTACTCATCTTCACCAATCGCGGAACGGCAGGGAAGGACTACAAAGCCCTCATCGAAGCCCTCGACCGCCTTGAAGGCACACGTATCCGCACTAACATTGTTACAGGCGACGAAGAACAGGTGGACGGTTTTGGCCTGATCGACGCTTCATCCATCCGCCGCAAACTTGGCCTCGACGGTCGCCTATTGCATTGCGAGATCAAGCTGTCGGATTGGGTCTTTAACGCAATTAAGAGCAATGATGTTCTGACACTGCATCGTGATTATTTCCGGCTACGCAAACCGCTGGAACGACGCGTTTATGAACTCGCCCGCAAACATTGCGGTCAGCAAGCGGTATGGAAAGCCTCTCTTGAGATCCTACTGAAAAAATCAGGCTCTCAAAGCCCAGAAAAATTATTCCGACAGATGATAAAGAACCTCGCTGCAAGCGATCATCTACCGGATTACCGTGTCGAATTCGATTCTCAGAAAGACATGGTAACATTCATCAATCGCGGCACAATGAAAGCTGCCGAGCCAGCAGCCGAGGCTTGGATGGGTGCGCTTGATCCTGATATTTACGGGGACGCTCGGAACATCGCGCCAGGGTGGGATGTGCATCATCTCGAAAGAGAATGGCGCATGTGGCTGGGTGATAACGAGATCGCTCCGAAGAACCCTGAGCGGCATTTCATCAAATTCTGCGAGACGTGGTTTGCTAAGCGTGGTCAACCCTGATTGTACAAATATACAAGCATAATCTATCTAAATAGATAGTCAGCGCTCTCCAAAAGGATGACGACCGTGCTTACGCATCAAGTCATCAATAGCCTCCCCGATCAAACCCTGAATAGTTGTATCGGTATCAAGCGCAAGTTGATGTAATCCCTTACTAACTGCTGGGGAAAAATACCCCACCACAGCCCGCTTACCTTCTCTTGGATTACGTGGGCGGGCTTTCTCTACCACCGTCTGCGCTGCCGGTTCCACAACCGATGGCGCGACCGTTTTTTTGAGACCAGCAAACCGACTCATGCCGTATATCCTTAACTTAGAAAATTGCTAACGTGCTTTTGTGTCATCTTGTTTGTGTGATGGCATGTTAACTTGACCACATACCCAATTCCACAACAGTGCTATATCAGCAGCAGCCTTGCTTTCCGGCTCTGCTTCCTGCGCGGTCCGACCGGAACCAACGCTGTGATGAAAAACTGCACGCTCGGGCAAAACAACAGGAGCAACAGGGATACCAAACTGCGCCACAACCTCGGCCGCCTCCTTATAAACTTGGGGCGCACGAGGAGGACCCGCAGTAAAAATCACGAAGGCAGGCTTGCCGCTGGCTCGCACAAGCTCCGCCGTTGTTCTAACAGCGTCCATATCGAAAGCACGTGGTCTGCATGGAATTAATAAGAAATCAGCGACACGACACGCCTCACGCGCCATAATATCGGCATGTGGTGGGGTATCTATTATCGATAGTTCTGCGCCCAGTTCGGACGCTTGTTCTAGCTTTCTTGATAACAAGGCGTGAGCCGCACAATCCACTACATCAGGCTCGACATCTCCCCGCCACGCTTTCCATGAACTTGCAGTCGCCTGCGGATCGGTATCGAGGATCAGAGAAACGTATCCAGCGGCACTGGCACTAGTAGCCAAGTGTAGGGCAAGCGTCGTCTTCCCAGCGCCTCCCTTCTGACTAATGATCGCGATTGTTTTCATGCCACCATGTTTCCGTGTTAACACATTAACTAATTACCATGTTATTTTGATAACTCAATATCTTCCWAAAAAAACCCGCCGATTTAATCGAACCAAACATTTCTCATGCCTCAGATCGATGCCGTTAACACCTGTAGAATGCTATCATGTTTTTGTGTTAACATATAAACATGATGACGTGCTATCTTTCTCTTTGCACAATGGCAGCGACAGTGTTCTTGCTGATTCCCAGATCGCGGGCGATCCACCGATAACTCCGCTTTTCAGCCACCAGCGCCAGAACCTTCGGAGCCAGACGGTCAGACTTCGGCCGCTGTCCTTTCTGTCGGCCGAGAACCTTCCCGCGCGCCCTGGCGGCGGCCAGACCAGACTTCACCCGCTCGCTAATCAGATCCCGTTCGAACTCAGCAATCCCGGCCAGAACCGTCGCCAGCATTCGTCCATGTGGTGTTGCCAAGTCGAACGTCATTCCCGTTATGGCGATCAGGGAAACACGATAGCTCTCCAGCTCCTGAAGCGTGGAGATGAGATCAATAGTCGAGCGTCCCCAGCGGGACAGCTCCGTCACCAGGATGGCGTCAATTTCACGGGCCTGGGCCAGTGCCATGACCTTGCGACGCTCGGTCCGATCCACCCGGACGCCAGAGCCGGTCTCCATGAAAATGCCAGACACTTCATAGCCCGCGCGTTCGGCAAACCGCTTCAGCTCGTCCTTCTGGCGCACGCAGGACTGATCAGCCGTGGAAACCCGGCAATAGATGACCGCGCGTTGTCCCATTTGAACCCTCCCGGAAAAACCACCATGCAGCCGTTGATACACCGTGGCTCCGGATAGTCCCAATATGACTATAGATAAAATGGTACATAATTGTTATTCTTATCCGCACACCGAATGAGAATTGAGAGGTATTTATGTCACTTCAGCTTCAACAGTCGGTTGAGGGGTAATCCCCCCATTTTTAGTGGGGTTCTGACTGAGAATTCAGGCAGCTGCTTTTAGTTTCTGGACGGGCGTGAACCCGCTGTTCCCCATGTTGGGTCTGTCATTGTTATATGTCCAGAGCCATTGTGTTGCGACCTCCTGTACGTCCTGAATGCTTTCAAACAGATGCTGCTCCAGCCATTCCTGCCGGACAGTCCTGTTGTAGCGTTCAATATAGGCGTTCTGCTGCGGATTACCCGGTTGCGTATAGATCAGGGTAATCCCCTTCTTTTCGGCCCATGAAACCAACGTATGACTGACATATTCCGGGCCATTGTCCATTCGGATAGCCTCTGGCCTGCCACGCCACTCCATAACCTGCTCCAGACAGCGGACAACCCGACAGGCCGGCAGGGAAAAATCGACCTCTATCGCCAGTCCTTCACGATTGAAGTCATCCAGAATGTTCAGGAGCCGAAAAGCGCGTCCATCCAAAAGCCTGTCCGCCATAAAATCCATGGACCAGACCGTGTTGGGAAGGAGCGGAACCGACAGCTTTCCAGGCTTTTCGCGAACCAGACGCCTGCGGGGTTTAATCCGCAGGTTGAGTTCCAGTTCCCGATAAATCCGATAAACCCGCTTATGATTCCAGACCTGTCCCTGCACGTTACGCAGATACAGAAAACACAGGCCAAATCCCCATCTCCTGTGAGCCTGGGTCAGTCCCACCAGAAGATCGGCAATCCTGTCGTTCTCCGCCGCCAGTCGCGGACAATAGCGAAAGCAGGTCTCGGATATCCCAAAAATCCGACAGGCCAGCGCAATGCTGACCCCGTGATGCGCCACAGCCTGTGCGGCCAGTTCCCGGCGCTGGGCTGGCCGCTTCATTTTTTTCCCAGGGCTTCCTTCAGGATATCCGTCTGCATGCTCAGATCCGCATACATCCGCTTCAGCCGACGGTTCTCTTCTTCCAAAGCGTCTGGGCTGATACAGCGTATCGCTCAAAAGCCAATGAAGACTTCATGGAAAAGCAGGGCTTTGTCTCAAAGGTTCACAGGAAGAAGCCGCATCTCAAACCCATGCCACTCCATATCCAGCGGTCCAATGCAGGAAAGTCCGTGATCCGATCCCGCGTCGAGCATGTCTTTGCTGACCAGAAATCGCAAATGGGTCTGTTCGTCCGAACTGTCGGTATCACCCGGGCCACCATGAGGATCGGCCT
>NZ_JACRVR010000047.1:0-16501 GCF_018811975.1 Acetobacter sp. P1H12_c
AGGGCCAGCATCAGGCGCGGATGATACTGCGCCTTGCCTCCCGTGCGCACTGGCACGCAGAACGCGCTCATCGGAACCCGCTCAACGGCTGCAACAATGAAATGCGCCATATCGTCAGCAGGAAGCCACGACTTCAGATCCGGTGGCAGAAGATACGGCTGAGACCGGTCAAACGGGATGAAGCTGCTCATCTCACAACCTTACAACATCACCCCTTCACAGGGTACCCCAATCCGACAGGCTGCTAGAGCGAAAATGATCATCCAGAACCTTAAATGCCAGCCTACTGCCCCTAAAATCAGGCAAAGAAGTCTGTAATTCAAGGTTCTTCGAACCCTCCATTTGGTGGTGAAATTTCTTATTTTTCAAACTATATTTTGCATAATCGCAAACTTGGTCCAGACGGGTGGGAAGGGCTGCTTGATGTCAGGATTCTAACGGCGATTGAGCAGTCTCTCACCTCTGGTCGGCCACAGTCTCTCAAAACCATAGAACGGAGCCGTAAGGGAATCAAAGAAGATCAGGCCTTCACGTTATCCCCTGCACGTGTCCCAGACGATAAAGAACTTATTGGTGTGCAACCTTTAACAAAGTAAGCTTTAAAAATATCGTCTCACTAGTCTGCGTCTTAACTAGGAAAACCTGTCATGAAACCGACATTCGGTACAAAGATCTTTCTGCCTGTTGGGGGTTTGACCAGAAGAAACGTCTTTGTTGGGGGGGCTTCCGCAGCTGTGGCAGGTTTACTGTGTAAAAAAGGTCGTGCCGCAGAGACTCTTGAGATCGTGGCCAGATCCCCTTTCATTGCCAGCGGCGTTGCTGTTTCCCAAGACGGACAGGTTTTTCTAGGGATGCCACGTTTTCCAGGCATGGAGGCAACGTTTTCTCTTGCCAAAGTGATGGGTGACGGAACACCTGTTCCATTCCCGGGAGGACGCTGGAATGCGTGGCAGGCAGGGGAGGCTGGTGTTGACACTCTTGTGATGGTCAATGCAATTCATATTTTTCGGGACAACACGCTTTGGGCGGTCGATCAGGGAGCTCCGATTGGGGAGCACCCTGCTCCAGGGGCGCAGAAGCTCATACAATTTGATATAATTACCGGGAAAGCTCTCAGAATCCTTCGGTTTTCAGACGCGATCATGCCCCCAGGCGCGCAATTCAATGATTTAAGAAAACACGGCGACCTGCTTTTTGTGACCGATAGTGGTCTTGGCGGCGTAATCATCCATGACTTTGCGACAGGAAAGACGCTGCGTCGACTATCCGGTCTCCCGGTGATGCGTCATGATAAAAAACACATTCATAAAGGGATCAGCGGCCGGATTCTTCAGGACGCGGATGGAAAACGCCCTGACGTCGCGAGTGACGATCTTGAAGTTGATGCTTCGGGGACCTGGTTCTATTTTTCCGTGCCGGCAGGCCCACTTAAAAGAGTCAGAATTGCTCATCTCCTCAATCAGAATCTTACAGATGATCAGCTTGCGAAAACCGTTGAAACTGTTGCCGAAATTCCCAGTATCGGCGGCACATGCATTGACACGCTTGGCAATATCTATCTGTCGGATGCAGAAAATAGTCGTATTACGGTCCTCTCTCCCGACGGGAGAAGAGCCACGTTGATTCAGGATAGTCGACTGGTATCTCCTGATGCCCTGTTCATAGATCGGCATCGCAGGCTCTATATTCCGTGTGCACAGTTACAGAAACTGGCGATGTTTAACAATGGACGAGACGAGACACGGGCACCGTTTCTGGTTCTTTCCGTTCAACTGCCAAAAGATATAAACGGTATAATGCTTGGGAGCGGTGTCGAAGGATGAGAAGCAAGCTGTCGGTCGTATTTTGTTCTCTTTTCGGATATGCTCTGCTCTGTGGGGCGGTGACACGGTCCCAAGCTTACGCTGCGGAGCCGGATATGCCCGTATATGGCTCAGAATTGCAGGGGTTTGAATATCCCTGGTCAGTTTCAGAGTTTTCTTTTCGCTCCCAGCAACAGAATTTGCATATGGCCTATATGGATGTGCAGTCTGATCATCCTAATGGCCAGGTGGCGGTACTCCTGCATGGTAAAAATTTCTGTGCGGCGACGTGGAAGGAAACCATCCAGATTCTGGTGCATCAAGGGTATCGGGTAGTTGCGCCAGATCAGATCGGATTTTGTAAATCCAGCAAGCCCCGTGCATATCAGTTCAGTTTTGGCCAACTGGCGAGCAATACCCATGAGCTTCTGCGCCAGCTTGCTATTCCCAGAGCTGTGATGATCGGGCATTCTACAGGTGGCATGCTTGCCATTCGGTATGCCCTGATGTTTCCAAACGCGGTATCACGTCTGGTGCTTGTTGATCCCGTTGGGCTGGAAGACTGGCAGGCAAAAGGTGTTCCCTATCGTACGGTAGACGCCTGGTACGCTCGTGAGCGGGGCAAGACCGCAGACCAGATACGCGCCTATGAACGAAAGGTATATTATGCTGGTCAATGGAATTCGCGCTATGAACCATGGGTACAGATGCTTGCGGGAATGTACAGAGGGCCAGATCGCGACAGTGTGGCATGGAATTCCGCACTTCTGTACGACATGATAGCGACACAGCCAGTGATTTACGAGCTCTCGCGCCTTAAACCCCTAACCACCTTGATGATCGGTGATAAAGATGTCACAGCAATTGGAAGTGACGGGGCCTCACCGGATATTCAGGCAAAACTGGGGCATTATCCGGAGCTTGGTAAAGCGGCAGCTCAGGCCATTCCCGGAGCCCATCTGATTGAATTTCCCGAACTGGGACATACACCACAGTTGCAGGATCCTGCTGCCTTTCATAAGGCCCTTTTACAGGAACTGCAGTAATCGTACACTAGGGGCGTGCGCCATATGCTCAGGAATACTTTCACACGTCGGAAAATTTTCGGGTTTGGCTTTGCTGGTCTTGTGTGTTCCGGGATGTGGATCCTACCGTCGCGATCACAGGCAGCACCTAGGAAAGGGAATGATCCATGGGCATGCTGGAACAGCCTTCCAGATAGCGAGGCCTTTCCAGATCCGCGTATTCTTGCCATAGCCTTTGGAATTCTTGCTCCTAACGCCCAGAATTTGCAGCCATGGCGTGCGCGTCTTGTCGGTGATGACACGGTGCTGCTTTATGCAGATCTTTCCCGTCGTCTGCCAGCGACAGATCCGATTGATCGTCAGATTACCGTTTCGTTTGGGACATTTTGTGAATTATTTCGTCTTGGTGCGCGTGTTGGCGGGTATGAAACAGAAATCATACCCTTCCCTGACGGAGCGTCAGAACAAGAACTTGATAGCCGGCCTGTTGCTCAACTGAAGTTAACAACACCATCCAAAAGAGCCCCTGAGGGGCTGGTTGACCATGTTCTTCAGCGTTCTACAAACAGATTACCTTTTGATCTGACGAGACACGTCACCCAGAGGGACATTACGAAACTGACTGTCGGTGGGCTTCGCCTTGCCTCAATTCATGGTACGGCGTACCTTGCGGAAGCCTCCCGGATCCGGACAGTGGCCCGTCAGGCCTATCGTGCTGCGATGAGTGATGATGCGGCATGTCGGGAGTTATTCAATGTGACGCGGATCGGGCGTGCGGAAACGACATCTTATCGATGGGGGCCTGCTATCGTGACGTCTGAGGCGGAGCAATACGCGTCTGACGGTGAAGCGTTGCGACTGGCTTTTTTAACACCAAAAAGTAAGGTTCTCCAGGATCTGGTCTCCCGATACCTTGCTGCTCTAGACACAGGCCGTGCCTATATGTGGGTTGTCACTGCTGACAACTCACGTGTCTCCATGTTCAATGCAGGACGAGAATGGGCCCATCTGCATCTGGCTGTGACGGCTATGGGGCTGAAGCTTCAACCTCATAGTCAATCCTTGCAGGATTTTCCGGCTATCGAGCCCATGAAAAAAGAGATTCATGCCCTTTTAGCCGCACAGGGAACAGAGCGAATACAGATGCTGGGCCGTATCGGTTACGCCGTTCAGGCACCGCATAGCCCAAGAGAACCTGTCTCGCTTCATCTTGTGTCCTGATAGGACAGTTGGAGAATTTGACCTTTGTTTAGGGAGCGACATCCTTCAGAAGATGTCGATCGGATGCGCTGGCGAGAAGTGATGGCAATATAGCCCCAAGCTTTTTCGCGTAGGGAAGTGTCAGGTTGGCTTCATGGCTGGCAACACTGTCCCAGCGCTCGAAAAGGATGAATTGGTCGGGGTCGTCCTTCACCTCAAAAAAATCGTAAATCAGGTTGCCATGTGCCTTTCGGGCCTGAGGCAGAGTGTTCTGGATGATCTGCAGGAAATCTTTTTTTGCGGTGGGTTGCACATGAAGACGCACAAGTACGTTCCGTGTGTGTCCGGTCTGCTGAACCGGTCGTAAATCAAACGCGGGTACAAGCGTCGTTGCTTTGATGGGCAGGGAGACGGGAGGGGATGCCAAAGCCTGCTGTCCGGCTTTCTGAACGGCGCGGAGTGGGGCGGTTCGCATATGGGCATCAAGAGCGCTCTGCGACGTCCAGCTTTCGATCAGATAAAGTGTATTACCGCCTTGCTCATCCTGAAACACCCAGAAGGCTTCGTTCCCAGGTTCTTTTCGGCTCTCGTGTGCATTGTTTTGCATGAGAGGAAGGAAGGCGGACAGGTGATCTGGCTTTAAAGTCAGGATATTGAGCATCCTGAGCGGGCTACTTTCAGCGGCCGTTGCGGCGGGCGAATGCGGGATGGGCACTCAGGGCAAATGCAGCGATGACCGTCCTGCGTGTCAGATCGGAAGAGGTGTGTTCCATCTTAATACTCCCGGAAGAAGGGGGAGGGGGGCTTGTTCCCTCCCTTTTCCCGCATCAGATACTGTCAATCACGCCGCCTTCGACGCGAAGGCTCGCGCCTGTCGTGGCTGATGCCTGTTCAGAGCAGACATACACAACCATGTTGGCGACTTCCTCAACTGTCGCGGCCCGTCGAATGATGGAGGATGGGCGGTTGCGTATCGTGAAGTCGGCGGCCAGTTCTTCAATGGATTTTCCGGTTTTTTCCTGCTCAGGCTTCAACATTTTTTCCAGCCCTTCCGAAAGGGTGGGGCCAGGCAGAACAGAATTGACGGTCACATTTGTCCCGGCCAGAGTTTTGGCAAGGCCGCGTGCAATTGCGATCTGTCCCAGTTTCGTGAAGCCGTAATGCACCATTTCAGGCGGAATATTGAAGGCGGATTCAGAGGAAATGAAAACAATTCGCCCCCAGTTTTTTTCTTTCATCCCCGGGATATAGGCGCGTGATAATCTGACACCCGACATGACGTTGATCTGAAAGAAACGCTCCCAGACATCGTCGCTGGTTTCGGAAAATTCCCCACGATCGTAGATGCCGAGATTGTTGATGAGGATATCGCAGTGGGGATGGGCTTTTATCAGGGCGGCGCATCCATTAGCGGTGCCAAGATCCCCGACATAGCCCGTCGCATTGCTTCCTATTTTTGCCACGGCTTCATCAACAGCCTCTTGCCGACGACCGTTGACGATGACATGAGCACCGCTTGCTGCAAGACCCTGCGCAATAGCGAAACCGATGCCACCTGAGGCACCGCTGACAATGGCTGTTTTGCCTTGAAGATTAATAATCATGCGAAAAATTTCCTCTTACTAGATCCCTCAGAGAAAGGGAGGAGATGAAGCCGGATTAGAAAAATGCGAGTGTTTCGCAGCCCTTTCCGGCTGGTACGGTGCGAAGAGTTGCGCCGCTCGACAGAAGGACTTCACTCAGAGTGCCATCGCCTTCATTGGCAACAAGAAAATGCTTGCCATCAGGATGAAAGTCACCATCCATCGGTTTGTTGCCAACATGCGCGGGCTTCTGAGTCCAGTCAGATAGATGGATGGCTGTCAGAACGGGTTCATGGTCACCGATCGCGACAAGCCACTGTTGGTGAGGGTCACATTTGACGACCTGAGCGGGACGTTTGTGAGCCGTTAAAGTGACCGTTTCTGTTAGCTGCCCGGTTTCTATGTCGACAATCAGTAGTCGTGGGCTTTGTGCGTCTGTGACAACGATGCGGCGCTCATCCGGCAAATGCGTGATCCCTGCGGTTGGAGATGACAACGGGATGGTTCTCACACGACGCCCCGTTGAGAGATCAAGAACAGTCAGTGTTGCATCTTCCTCATTTTCGGTAACGATTTTTCCGGTTTCAGGGAGAATGGTCAAGCGGTGTGTATTGGACGATCCGGTCGGCCACTTCTGTATAACCTGATCGCGGATTGTGTCGATCGCGGCGACTACGGCACTATTTTCACAACACACATAGAGCAGACCAGACGGGCCGAATCTGAGAGTATGGGGCGATGTAAGAGGAGAGATATCAATGTCCTTCACCCTCTTGCGAGACTGAAGGTCAATAACCGATATGTAATGGTTGGGATGCGGATTATCCCCGTGGATACCATCTCCGTAAGCCGGGACGAAAGCTTTTGTCCGTTGGGTGTTCAACGCAAGTTCATGGGGCAGGGAGGGCATTGACGGGATGCAGTCAAGAGTAGCCAGACTGATCGGGTCAAGAAACAGGATACGGTCTCCCTGCTTGTCCACCGCGATCAGTCCCTTTGGTTGCCACCTGTTCATTGTTCTTCCTTTCTCCCCGCTTCGGCGTATAGACCATGATCTCGTCACGGGGCGCTGGCGGCATCCAGTTCCTTGATCTCGTCAAGCGAGAGGATCAGGGATGCAGCCCGGGCGAAACTTTCGACGTGGCTTCGCTTCGTCGCACTGGCAATTGGAGCCGTCACACCTTTGCGGGCGATTAGCCAGGCCAGAGCAATCTCTGCGTTCTGGGCATTATGGCTTTCAGCAATTTTGTCCAGAGCCGCAAGAATACGTGTCCCTCGAGGCGTGAGATATTTTGCGACGCCTTCGCCACGTTTGCTCTGCGTCAGATCTGCCTGACCCCGGTATTTTCCAGAAAGAAAGCCCGATGCCAGACTGTAATAAGTAACGACACCAATATCATTGGCGATGCAAAGGTCACGCAGGTCACCGTCAAATGCTTGCCTGTCATATAGATTATATTCTGGCTGAAGCACCTGATAGCGTGGAAGAGAAAACTGTTGTGCGACCTTGAGCGACTGAGCAAGCTGTGTCGCATCCAGGTTTGACGCACCTACAGCACGGATTTTGCCGGCTTCAAGTAAAGTCTCATAAGCGGAAAGCGTTTCTTCATAGGGCGTTTCAGGGTCGGGCCAATGAGAAAAATACAGGTCGATCCGTTCGATACCGAGACGGGAGAGAGAGTCTTCAACTGCCTGCAGGATCCATTTTTTCGACAGGCCTTTTTTTCCGGGACTGCCCAGATCAGATCCAACTTTAGTAAAGATCTTTACTTTTTGACGAACACCCGGGCGGTTTTTTAGCCAGTTCCCGATAATTTTTTCTGACTCTCCTCCTTTATTTCCGGGAGCCCATGCGGAGTAGACGTCCGCAGTATCAATCGCATCAAACCCGTGGTCCACGAATGCATCAAGCACGTCGAAACTGGTTTTCTCATCAATCGTCCAGCCAAATACATTGCCGCCAAAAACGATGGGTGCAATAGCAAATCCTGTGGTTCCAAGTGATCTGGGTGTCATGTTTTGTGGTCCTTTCATAAAGCCTGCTGGTAACGCAATTGATTAAACCAGTGAGCCGCCACCATCGACATAGACGGTGCTGCCGGTCATATAAGGGTTGTTGAGGAACGCCATGACCTGAACCGCAATATGGTCCGGCTTGCCCACAATGCCTGCGGGTAGGCGCTGGGCAGCCCCATCAAACAGGGTGCGACGGGCATCATTTCCCAGACTGTCATACATTTCGGTCATGATCAGTCCGGGGGATACACAGTTGACACGTACCGGCGCGAATTCAAGCGCAAGTCCCCGCGTCAGTCCTTCCAGGGCTGCATTGATTGCGCCCTGGATGGCGGCGCCTTTTTTCGGACGGATGGACAGAAACCCGGACACCAGCGTTAGCGATCCATTGTCCATAAATCGGGCGGCACGGGCAACGCGGTAAGCTCCCCAGAACTTTGAGTTCATGGAGGCCAGCGCGTCAGCCAAAGGCAGTTCTCGAACTGCGGCAACCTTGGTGCTGGCGGCAGAAACGATCACATGATCAAAGGGAGGCTCCTCAGAAAAGAAGGTTTCAATCTGCTGATGATCACCCGTGTCGAGAACCTGACCGCGAGCACCGTGACCAAGAGACGACGTCGCCGCAGAGACCTTATCTGGTGTACGAGAGGCAACGGTGACATGAGCGCCTTCGGCCGTTGCTGCCTGAGCAATTCCAAGACCAATGCCGGATGTGCCACCGATGACCAGAATCCGTTTTCCTGAAACTGACATGTTTATGAAACCTTTTTTCTGGAGTGAGCTACGTGGTTCGCGGCATCGTGAGGCAGCTTGAGAGTGTCAAGCACACCGGCCAGAGAAACTGCGGAAACAATGAGGAACGCTACTCTGAACGCGGAGAGAGCATCAGCGTGAGGGAAGGCGAATGTGCCAAGGCGCCAGGCAATAGCCCCAAGTGCTATGCCCAGCCCGAGAGCCAGTTGAAAAGCCGTCGAGAACAGTGTGTTGGCGTTTGGCATCTCCTCCTGGGGTATGTCCGCAAAAGCAATCGTGTTCAGGGCGGTAAACTGCATTGACCGCGTCATGCCACTTAAAAACAGGATCAGCACAAGCGCATAGAGAGGAAGAGAGGGGCCGATCAAGGCACAAAGAGCTATGGTAAGGGCATTGAGAATACCATTGATGAGCAGGACGGGCCGGAAGCCAAAAAGTTGCAGGATTGGCGTTGTCATGGGCTTCATGACAAGATTGCCTGCAAAGACAGCCGTCAGCATGGCGCCCGCTTTCCACGCGCTATAATGCAACCCCATCTGAAGCATCAGCGGGAGGAGAAATGGTACGGCGCTGACGCCCATCCGGAACAGGGACCCACCCCAGATTGTCACTGCGAATGTCGGAACGTTCAGTGCTTCCAGAGTCAGCATCGGGGCTGGGCTCCGGCGGAAATGCAGGACGGCGCCCCCGGACAGCAGAATGCCTCCGGCAGACAGGACGCCAACCCGGCCCCACCTCACGGGATTATGTCCGAGAAGCTCAGCCGCATAGAGAAGGCAGAACAGGCCAGAGACAGTCAGCAGAAACCCTGACCAGTCAAAAGGGCGTTCCTGTGAGGTCCCGCCTGAGGGTACGAGGCGAAGCGCAAGTGCGCAAGCCGCAATCCCGAGTGGGATGTTCAGGTAGAAAATCCATTGCCAGCCGGAATGGTCTGTCAGAAATCCTCCCAGCGGAGGCCCAAGCACAGGTGCTACCAACCCCGGCCATGTCAGCGTTGCCATAACAGGAATAAGGCGATCCTTGGGGGTGGCATGTAAGACAACAAGGCGCCCGACGGGGACCATCATGGCGCCCCCTATGCCCTGCAGAAACCGGAAAGCGACAAACTGCCAGAATGTGTGTGCCATGCCGCAGAGCAGCGAGGCGACGGTAAAAAGTGCAATAGCCAGGGTGAAGACAGGGCGTGCTCCAAACCGCTCGGCCACCCATCCACTGACGGGAATGAAAACACCGAGTGTCAGCATGTATATGCTGACGCCCAGATTGAGATCAGCCGGTGCGACAAGAAAATCATGCGCCATAGCCGGAATGGCGGGCGTGATGATGGTGGCGTCCAGATTTTCCATAAAAAACGTGCCCGCCACCAGCAGCGCTAGAAAAGTCAGCAGGCGACCGTGAGCGTTCTTTTTGGTGGAGCCGGTCCGTGTGTTCTCTGGCAATAAGTCACTCCCGATGTGGATCTCTCTATGTTTCCAGATCTGTCCAGTGATGTTTCGTCTACGGCTGCACGTTCCAGTGACGGGTCAGGGAATAATCTTCCGGTTTCTGAACTCATCAAACAGGCGGATAAACATCGCCTGTGAGTCAACGCAGGGATGGAATCCGGCCTGCCTGATTTTGGTTGTTGAGCTGATGACATCCCAGTCACAGCGGAAAATGAAGTCTCCGAATCCCCATGCCGCGATTTTTTCGAATGGCACCGTGACCAAACCATGTTTTTCAACGATCCGGTCCCAGACGGGTCCCTTGTCCGCCATCATTTCGGTAAGAGAAATGGTCATCGGCGCACCGAGTTCCATACCAAAATAAGCGGCAACCTGTTTCCAGATCGTGTGCCAGCGGAACAGATCGCCATTTGTCAGATTGTAAGCTTCACCGGCTGCAGCATGGTCGGCCGCCCATTGCGATCCTGCGGCGAGTTGTGACGCATCCGTGACCTGCGCCAGCCGATTATAGCAGTCTGGCGTGCCCGGAAAACGAAGCGGCAGACCGAGTTCCTTCGAAATGGCAGCATAGACGGCGATGACCATGGAGAGGTTCATCGGGTTGCCAATGGCGAACCCACAGACGACGTCAGGCCGGAGAACGACCATATCCCACGATCGTGTGGCCGCTTTCGCCCGCAGCCAGTCTTCCTGATCATAGTAAAAAAGCGGCGGCATCTGCCGTGGATCGCTTTCGATCGCGGGTGTTGGAAACGCGCCAAGATGAGCGCCGTAGTATTTAGCGCCCTCATAGAGGACGACGCGCTTGAGATGGGGGGACGTTTCATCAAGGGATTCTACAAGATTGCGGAGCATGGTGAGATTGACATCAACCTGCCTTCCGGGATCCGCATGTTCCTGATAGGCGGCATAAAAAACATGCGTGACATCTTTCAAAGTAGCTGACGTGTCGCGTGTTGCCGCTGCATCTGTCAGATCGACAGAGAGAAACGCTGCTGATGTCTCGAAATCTGGCCGGCGGCGGGAGAGTCCCGTCACTTTCCAGTCTGACTGTGTGCTGAGATGGGTGACGAGATTGCGCCCTATGACGCCAAGTCCACCCGCCACAACCGCGTGTTTCAGAGAAGGCACAGGTGTTTGTCTCCATGTGGGTGCTGACAAGTGTTTCCAACATTATCATTATAAGAGCATGCGATAATCACTGACTTAAATAAGAAACCATTCGATCAGGACGAATAATGGATCAGTTTGATCTTCTTCGGCTCTATGTGGATATCGCCGAGCAAGGCAGTCTTGCCGCAGTTGCCCGTGTCCGGGGCCTGTCTCCTTCAACGGTGACCTTGGGACTGCAAACACTTGAGGCGAGGGTTGGGGTGTCACTGGTAAGGCGCTCAACGCGGCGTCTTGCGTTCACACCTGAAGGAGAGCGCTTTCTGACAGATTGCCGCAGGATACTGGATGACCTTGCGGAAGCGTTAGAAAATCTCTCCGACAAAGGGGAATTGCAAGGTGTGATTCGCATTACGGCGACCAACGATTTTGGACGGAATCGTCTGGCACCGCTCATTGACGCGTTCATGAGAAGCCATCCAGGGATTGCGATCGAATTGATGCTGACGGATGCGGTCAAGGATCTTCTGGAAGACCGTTATGATCTCGCAATTCGGATGGGACAGCTTGCAGACTCCCAGCTTACTGCGCGTCTTCTCATGCGAGGGCGCCGGTATGTGTGTGCATCGCCTGATTATTGGGCACAGTATGGACGTCCAGACCATCCTCGTGAGTTGATGCAGCATAACTGCATGGTCTTGGCTCGTCCCGGTGCACCGCAGGCGAACTGGGTCTTTCGGGAAAAAAACCACGAGTTCACGGTAAAGGTCAGCGGTGACCGGCTGGCTAATGATGGCGGGACACTCAGAAACTGGGCCGTTGCCGGCGCCGGTGTCGTGCTCAAATCCAGTTGCGACGTGGAAGATGATATCGCCGCCGGTCGTCTGGAAGCAGTTCTGGACGCTTTTTCTATGACCGAGACAAATGTCTATGCTGTCTACCCCCACGGGCGTCGGCTTGCGCGCCGCGTGACCGCGCTTATTGACTATCTGGGAACACATCTCGCTTCAGCAGGTCCTGGAACGGTTTCTTTGTGAAACGAAGATGGTGACCTGCATTTTCGGTGACGGAGTTTAAGACCAATCATCACGTTCCCGAGAGAGGCGTTTGTCGTCATTGATAAACTGGATGGGAGTATCTAAAAATACTCCCATCCAGTATTAAGAGTGAAGTCGCATGCCTCATACACCTGTGGAAAAGAAACGGGCTCTTGCAAGGGTGAGACGTATTCGCGGCCAATTGGACGCGCTGGAAAATTCTCTGGAGCAGGGAGCAGACTGTGCTCCTGTCCTGCAACAACTGGCGGCCGTGCGTGGGGCCGTCAATGGATTGATGTCAAGCGTCCTTGAAAGCCATCTTCGTGAGGAGTTTGCTCAGTCTGGAAACGGTGTCGATCAGAAACAGGAAACAATTGAGGGGGTTGTTGCGCTCGTTCGTTCTTATCTGCGCTAACACTGAACAATAAAAGCCTGCCTCTTCTGGAATAATGCTGGCAACAGCAAAAGGATTAAAAACGTGAAATCTCGTGCAGCAGTTGCTTTCGAGGCCAGAAAACCTCTGGAAATCGTAGAAATTGATGTTGAACCGCCGCGTGCGGGGGAAGTGCTGGTTAAAATCACTCATACCGGCGTGTGTCATACCGATGCGTTTACCCTGTCTGGTGAAGATCCCGAAGGGCTGTTTCCAACAGTGCTGGGGCATGAGGGCGCGGGTATTGTCGTTGAAGTGGGAGAGGGTGTGACCAGTGTCGTACCGGGCGATCACGTGATCCCGCTCTACACGGCCGAGTGCGGGGAATGTCTTTTCTGCAAATCGGGCAAAACAAATTTATGTATTTCTGTTCGTGCTACGCAGGGGAAGGGCGTTATGCCAGATGGCACATCGCGTTTCTCCTATAAAGGCCAACCTCTTTATCACTATATGGGGTGCTCTACCTTCAGCGAATATACTGTTGTAGCCGAGGTTTCTTTGGCCAAGATCAACCCGCGTGCCAATCCTGGACATGTCTGTCTTTTGGGATGTGGAGTGACCACAGGAATTGGCGCGGTACATAATACAGCCAAGGTTCAGCCGGGAGATAGTGTCGCTGTCTTTGGCCTAGGAGGAATTGGTCTCGCTGTTATCCAGGGTGCGCGTCAGGCCAAGGCGGGACGTATTTACGCTATCGACACCAACCCGGACAAATTTGAACTGGCCAAAGCTTTCGGGGCGACGGATTTTCTGAATCCAAAGGATTATGACAAACCGATCCAGCAGGTTCTTGTTGAACAGACTGGGTGGGGCATTGACCACACCTTTGAGTGTATCGGTAATGTCAACGTCATGCGGGCGGCACTGGAAGCTGCACATCGCGGTTGGGGCCAGTCGATCGTTATCGGGGTTGCTGGTGCGGGGAAGGAAATTTCCACTCGTCCCTTTCAACTCGTGACCGGTCGCTCCTGGCGGGGCACGGCTTTCGGCGGTGTGAAGGGACGCACTCAGCTTCCCCGCATGGTGGAAGACGCCATGCGGGGGGACATCGATCTGGCTCCCTTTGTAACTCACACAATGCCTCTTGAAGATATCAATACGGCGTTTGAACTGATGCACGAAGGAAAGTCTATTCGTTCAGTCATTCATTACTGACAGTTCCCTTCCTAAGCTGGGGATGCTTAGGGTCACAGTATGTAACAGGAGACAGACAATGGCTGTAATTTCTGGAGACGGTGTTTTTTCCCATGTTTTCCTTGGTGCCAAGGATGTCACGGTGTCGGCACAATTCTATGATGCTGCGTTGGGTGCCTTGGGAATCAAAAATCTTGGTCCTTTTGGCAACGGCTGGATCCTCTATGGGCGTGATAAGCCCGCGTTTATCATCGCGCGCCCTGGTAATGGCGAAACGCCCACCAGCAATGGTGTGACTATTGGCTTTGCGGCGTCTTCTCCCGCCGAGGTGGAAGCTTTCCATGCAGCGGGGCTTGCCAATGGAGGAACGGATGAGGGCGCGCCGGGGCCGCGTAGTCACCTCCCTGGCGCATATGCTGCATATCTGCGTGATCCGGCAGGGAACAAAGTTTGCAGCTATACGTTCACGGGTGGGAATTAACACCTGAATGCAATGGGCGGGGTGGTCGAAACACTATTCCTGATCCGTGCTCGAATTTTTTCCAAGCTTTTTCCAAATGGCAGATCATCGAAGTGATCTGCCATTTTCTGTTTCCGGATAGTGACAAAGGATCGACCGTGCTTCTTCCACTTCTTGCACTGGCGCTGGGTGCCTTTGGTCTGGGAACGACCGAGACAATTGTCATGGGCCTGTTGCCAGAGTTGTCGGGCAGCCTCGGTGTCTCCATTGCACAGACAGGCTTGCTTGTTTCTGGCTATGCCATTGGCGTGACAGTTGCATCACCGGTCATCGCTATCCTGACACGGAATTATACCAGGCGCGCCACACTTCTCCTGATGATGGGGCTCTTCGTTATTGGAAATACGTTCAGTGGCATAGCGCCAAATTATTGGCTCCTGATGGCTGCCAGAATTATCACATCCTTGTCCCATGGCACGTTCTACGGAGCCGCGTCTGTCATGGCCAGCCAGCTCGTCCCGCCTGACAAACGCGCCAATGCTCTTTCTTTGGTTTATATCGGTCTTACACTCTCCATGATTCTGGGCGTGCCTCTTGGCACGTTGATCGCCCAATATAGTTCATGGCGGCTTGCGTTTGGTATGATCACCATGATTGGGCTGATATCTTGGGGTGCCATCTATTTCCTGATCCCTCAGGATAAAATGAGTGGGCCGACCGTGAAGCTCTATGCACAACTTGAAGCAATCAAGCAGCCGCTTGTGCTGACAGTCATGCTGGTTTCCATGTTTACATCGGCCAGCATGTTTGCGCTGTTCACCTATATCACGCCCTTTCTGCAGAACCGGATTGGTCTTTCGCCGCATGGTGTGGCGCTGGTTCTCTTGCTGATCGGCATCGGGCTATGTCTTGGGAATCTGCTCGGTGGCAGACTGGCTGACTGGAAAATGCTGCCCTCGTGCGCGGGAATGATGCTGGCGGTCGCCATAGTGGAACTTGCTCTGGTTCCCGGCAGCCGCCAGATGTGGCCCTGCATTATCCTGCTTTTTCTGTGGGGGATGTTCATCTATGCTCCTATGGCGCCATTGCAGTCATATGTTGTGACCGCATCAGGTGCGTCTCCCAATATTGCTTCAGCGGTCAATCAGAGTTCTTTCAATTTTGGGAATGCAGTCGGGGCATGGGCCGGCAGCCTCATTATCTCAGCAGGAGCGTCTTATGCCGAGATACCTGTTGTGGCAGCCGCGTTCGCGATCGGCGGATGCCTTCTTGTTTGTCTGGCAATGAGGCCGGAGAAAATCAAAACGCCACTCTAGTAGTTAGGGCCAATCGACATTCAGGATTTCCAAATAGGCTAATCGCTGCTTCATAGGTCTCCGTGTTGATGTGGAGAACGGGCGATGGGGATCAAGCGATACGAATTGAGCACAGCACAGCACAGCGCAGTGGGAGCAGATCAGGGTTTTGTTGCCTGGGAAAGCGAGTGATCCTGGGCGGACTGGATCGGATAATCGTCTGTTCGTAAACGGATGTTTATGGGTCTTGCGATCCGGTGCCCACTGGTGCGATCTGCCTGAACGCTATGGAAACTGGAAGACGGTTCACCGGCGCTTCAGTCGTTGATGCCATGCGGGCGTATGGGAGCGGGTATTCACTGCGCTGACCGCCGATCGTGACAACGCGTATCTGATGATCGATAGCACCATTGTCCGTGCCCACCAGCACGCGGCAACCGGAAAAGGGGGGCGCAAAATCAGGCGCTGGGGCGTTCCAGAGGGGGATTAACCACCAAGATCCACATGCTGGCCGACGCTCTGGGGTGACCGTTACGGTTCATTATCACCGGCGGTCAGGTTCATGACGCTACCCAGGCATCTGCATTGCTCGAAGGCCAGACTGCGGGCGCGGTCATCGCCGATAAGGCTTATGACAGCAATGGGCTCCGCGAACAGATTGCTGTCATGAACGCAGAGGCTGTCATTCCGTCAAAACGGAACCGCAAGGTGTTCATCCCGCACGACCAGGCTCTTTACAAAGACCGAAACCGTATCGAGCGATGCTTCAATCGCCTCAAACATTGTCGTCGCTTCGCAACGCGCTACGATCGCAGAACCATCCATTTCGCAGGCTTCATTTATCTCGTAGCAGTCATGATCTGGAGCGCTTGAATGTCGATTAGCCCTAGTTTCAGTCCCTTCTGCAACGACTGTCATACCTAGGCTCAGTTCAATCAATTAATAGGTCCTGAGCCTAACACTACAGTTGCATTTTGTATCGTGAGTGAGAGCACATAGCGTTGGCCTGATGTGTTCGTCGGAAGACGGACCATCTGAGGATATGGGCAACGGGTAGGCGGCGTTGTGCAAGCTTTACAACGAGGCGCCTGATTTCCTGTATGGACCATCGGACAAGGATGATCGTGTTCTGCGTTGTGTTTTTTTCGGTTTCAGTGAGTTTGCCTGATACCGCACACTTGCCATGACGGCGTAGGCAAGCATGACCA
>NZ_JACRVR010000048.1:0-15173 GCF_018811975.1 Acetobacter sp. P1H12_c
CCATGGAATACCCGCGCGATAGCGATACAGCACCGCCTCCACGAACAAACGGTTGTCCACCGCAGTGCCGCCGACATAGCCTTCTCGACCGGGAAGAAGATCCTGTATCCGCTCCCACTGGTCATCGCGTAAACTATAGCGTCGCATCTGTCTGTCTCCCCCAAAAAACGGGAAAACAGTCAGCACACGCAGACACAAAGTACAACCCTCACCTGCCACACTCAGGGTTTAACTGACGACACGCCCTAATACTCAAGCCAGCGCGGGAGCCTCACAATCGTTCCCCTGCGGGAGGCGCACATACCCGCAACACATACCGGCCCTCTGATTCCCCGCCAAAAGCTGATAGACTGCCGCCATGCCCGAGCACAGGACCCGCCCCGCATGACGCAGATCGGCTTTTATCACCTCACCCGCACCAGTGTGGAGGATGCTCTGCCCCAGTTGCTCTCCCGCACACTGGCCAGCAGGCAGAAAGCTGTGGTGTGGTGCGCTGGCAAACCGCTGCTGGATGCGGTTGATAAAGCCTTATGGAAAGTGTCGGACCCGGCATGGCTCCCGCACGGCAGCGAAGGCATTTTATGCCCGGACCTGCAACCCATCTGGCTGACACTGGGCGAGGACGTTCCTAACGCCGCCCCGTTCCTGTTCCTGCTGGAAAGCCGCACCTGCCCGGACAATCCCCCTTTTGAGCGGGTGTTTGACCTGTTTGACGGGCAGGATGAAGCCGCCGTCGCCGCAGCCAGAGGACGATGGACCGCCATGAAAGCCGCCGGGCATGATCTGGCCTACTGGCGGCAGGAAGACCGGGGCTGGAAGCGCGCCCGCTAAGAGCGTTTTGAATCGTAACGGATATGCATTAAAAACACACTGAGCGCGAAAACGCTCACACCTTGAACGCTCCACGTTCTTTCACGCGACATAGCCTGAAAATTATGCCCATAGTGCTGCTACAGGCACCCGGTTGCCAGACGATGGAAAACGCTCAGGAACACTCAGAATGAAACGATTAACGGGTACCCTGGGCAGTCTCTTTCATACCTTTGGCAGTCTGATCCTGTACTGGGCGGTTTTCCTGCTGTTTGGTATCAAACCGGCCATTGCCGTAACCCTCGCCTTTATTGTGGCCGAGGTTATCTGGCGCGTGACAACCCGCCGCCCTTTTCCGGCTTTATGGTGGTTCTCAAATATCATGGCGATGGTGTTTGGTCTTGTTGATCTGTACGCCAAAACACCGTTCATGCTGCGGTATGAAGCTACAGTCTCCAACCTTATCACAGCAGCATTTTTTGCCGCAGGAGCCGTGGGGGAAGAACCGCTGATCATGCGTCTCGCCGCGAGTTCCAGAAACGGGGACACCATTCCAAAAGACCGTCCGGAAATCATACAGTTTTTCAGGGCTTTTACCGTCTTGTGGGCTGCCTATTTTGTCGCGCGCGCCGGGGTTTTCCTCTGGGTCATGACGGCCTTCCCCCTGACAAAAGCGCTCATGCTCCGCACCGTTATCAGCTGGGTCAGTCTCGGGGTCATGATGCTGATCAGCATGAACGGCCGCCGAGTGTTTATGCTCTGCCAGCGTCTGGGCTGGTTTACCACACCCGCGCCGGTGCCAGCGCCCGCACCGCTCACACCCAGATAATCCGCCTGCCAGTGCCCCCGGCAGTTGAATACGTCACCCAACCCGCACCCCCAGCAGGCGTGTCTTACCTGCCCCCGCCTGCCCTACGGCCAGCCCCCGGCGTCTCTGTGCCGCTAAAGCCAGAACTGCTTTTGGGGGTGCCATTCAGTTCCATACCGCGCGTTGGGCCTTTGCCGCCATTGCTACAACGCACTCCCCATTGGCATTGCCTGCGGACATCTGCCTGCTTTTAAAGTGGCTTACTGGCCACCCCGCACGGCAGCGCCCTTAGCCCGGATTGCCGCGAATTCGGAACCGGCCTTCCACTGCGGCCAGCTTTGTGAAAACGCCAGACCGCGGCCAACTGTATAGAGAAGGGCCACATCTTCCGCCGCACCGCGCACATCCCAGTCCGGGCTCCACGCATCACACGCCTGATGGTAGCAGACCATATAATCCTGCAACCATTTCCGCCCGGCAGGCACGCCCCCGTTCAGCAGGTCCGGATACCCCGCCATATCCATAAGGGCCGCCACCGGCACACCCGCGCGGGCAAACGGCAGATGGTCGGCACGGTAGAACGCCCCGCGTTCGGGCATGGCTTCCGGCAGCATCACGCGGCCCTGTTTTTCCGCAGCGGCGGCAATATCATCCTGCACCGTATCCTGCCCGGCCCCGACCATAAAGACGTTGCGGGAAGGCCCTGCCATCTGCAACACATCCATCGTGAAATTGGCAGCGGTTTTTTCAAGAGGAGCCATCGGGTGGGCTGCATACCATGCGGAGCCAAGCAGCCCCCGTTCCTCAGCCGTCCATGAGGCAAACATCACCGTGCGCTCAGGCCGCGGGCCAGCCTTAAATGCGCGGGCAATTTCCAGCACGCCCGCAACGCCAGAGCCATCATCAATCGCGCCGTGACGAATAACGGTCTGACCCTGCGCATCCCTGCTCATGCCAAATGCATCCCAGTGCGCGCCAAACATCACGGTTTCATCGGGATGTTTGCTGCCCGTCAGCTTACCCAGCACGTTCTGGCTTTCCAGATGGGAGACCTCTACCGGCACATCGAGAGAGAACCGGGCCTTGGGCAAGGTCACAGGTTTAAAGGAGGCCTGACGCGCCTGCACCCGTAACGCTGGCAGATCCAGCCCGGCCTGAGCAAAAACCTTTGTGGCCGCCGGGGTGGAAATCCAGCCCTGCATCAGCACAGGCTGGGCTTCCCCGCTCTGCGCGATATCAAAAGACTCACCACCCGGTGCAATCACGGTGGACCAGCCATACGCGGCACCGGGCGTATCATGCACAATCAGCGCGCCAATGGCCCCGCGACGGGCTGCTTCCTCATATTTGTAGGTCCAGCGGCCATAATAGGTCATGGCGCGACCACCGAATTTACCGGCTACGGCTTCATCCGGTTTTGCATCAAAATCAGGATCGTTAATCAGGAAGACCGCAATCTTGCCTTTGAGATCAACATCTTTGAAATCATCCCATCCGCGCTCTGGCGCATGCACGCCATAGCCCACAAAAACCAGCGGTGCATTGCGGATTGTCAGGCGGTCCACCCCGCGCGCGGTGGTAAAGTAAACATCCTGCGCCTGCTCCAGCTTCAGCGTGTTTTTGGCAAATGCCACCTGAAGGAGGTCCGGCTTGCCAACACGGGTATGCTGCAACGGCACACGCTGCGTCCAGCCGCCATTCTCCCCGGCGGGTTCCAGACCAATCTGCTTATACTGCTCAATCAGCCATGCGACGGTCTTTGCCTCACCGGGAGAACCGGGCGCACGACCTTCAAACGCATCGCTCCCCAGAACCTTCATGGCGTCAGACATCCGCTCCGGGCTGATGGGCGCATAAACGGACGGAGAAACCTCCTTCGCCTGTGCCGCAACAGAAAGCCCCAGCGGCCCCACAGCCACCACAAGTGCCGTGGCGGACGCAGCGCAGGCCAGCAGACCACGCCGAAGGCCCTGCATGCCTCCCTGACGGACAAGTCTGCTCCGGAGTGTGTGGTCTGTCTTGCGCATCATGCTGTGTCCTGCCTGCGGGTCAGAAAAAAATAAAGCCTGAGAGAATAGTCAGGACCGTTTCCATAAAGCAACAGCACAGCACAAAAACGAACAGGGTGCCTCCAGCGGAAAACTGGATGCACCCTGTTCCTTAGCACCCTCCCTGCCGGGCTATGGACCGCTTACGGATGGATCAGCAGGCGCAGGACGCCAGCCACAACACCTAACCCGGCAACACCCCCAGCCCACAGGCCCACAAACCAGAGCAGCCTGAGCCACAACGGGCGTTCTGCTGTGTGCTGCATTGCCGCCTCCCTCAATGGTAGCTCTCGCTATGCTCGTTCACCGGGCCACGGAAAACATGATACGCAAAAGCTGTGTAGGACAGAATGAGCGGAATCAGCACCGCAGCGCCCACGAGCAGAAACGCCTGACTGGAAGGCGGAGCCGACGCCTGCCAGATGGTCATGCCCGGTGGCACGATATACGGCCAGATGGAAATCCCCAGTCCGGAAAAAGATAGAAAAAACCAGCCCAGAGCACAGAAAAACGGAATACGGCGAGAAACACCGCCCCGCAGCGCCCGGACCATGACCAGTGCCAGAACAAGCACAGCCACCGGCACAGGGGCCACAAAAAGAATACGCGGCCAGTCCGTCCAGTTCTGCATGTATGTCACGTGCAGCGCGGGGGTCCAGAGGGATACCGCGGCAATCATACCCAGCATGGCGAGGGAGAGAAGGCCGGACCACCTGCGCATGGTGTCCTGCAACGTGCTTTCTGTGCGCCAGACCAGCCATGTGGCCCCCAGCAGCGTATAACCAACCGCCACAGCCAGACCGCAGAACAGCGGGAACGGCGCCAGCCAGTCAAAACTGCCGCCCACAAACGCATTATTCTCCACAGCAATGCCGGAAACCAGCGTGCCCAGAATAACGCCCTGCATTATCGCTGCGACCAGTGAGCCACCACAGAACCCGATATCCCACACATCCCGCATTGCTTCCGTGTGCATCCGGGACCGAAATTCAAACGCCACGCCACGCATGATCAGCGCAAACAGCATGATCAGCACCGGCAGATACAAGGCAGGCAGGATGGTGGCATAAGCGTTGGGAAAGACGCCATAAAGCGCTGCACCGCCAAAAATCATCCATGTCTCGTTACCGTCCCAGACCGGTGCGATGGTCTGCACCATTACATTCCGATAGGTCTTGTTGCGCTCGGCAAGAAAAAGAATACCCAGCCCGAGATCAAACCCGTCCAGCACGATATAGATAAAAATCGCCATTGCCGCGAGAACCGCCCAGACAATGGGAAGCCAGTAGGCTGCACCTGTCAGATCCATGATCAGCTTTCCTTCCCTGTAATGCCTGTTGCCGCGGTGCCCGAAACAGCCGCCTGCATGGAGGCCGCCCGCTGGGGGGCGTGCGCATCTGGCCCGGCTTCACCCGCATGGGGTTCCTGCGCAAAACCGCGTAGAAGGATGCTGATGCCCGAGGCAAAAACAATGAAATAGACAATAACAAACACAACCAGTGTCGAGGCGATGCTCCCAGCCGCCACGGGTGAGGCGCTTTCTGCCGTGCGCAGCAGGCCATAAACCGTGTAAGGCTGCCGCCCGACCTCCGTTGTCACCCAGCCACACAGCATGGCGATAAAGCCTGCCGGGGCCATGAGCAGCGCAAAACGCTGCAACAGCACATCCGAACACAACCGACCGCGCCAGCGCAGCCAGAGCGAATACACACCCAGCACCGCCATGAGCATGCCCAGCGCCACCATGATGCGGAAACTGAAGAACACAACAGGAGACGGAGCGCGCTGGTCCTTCGGGTAATCCTTCAGGCCCGGTACTTTTCCCTCAAGGCTATGAGTCAGGATAAGCGAGCCGAGCAGCGGCACTTCCACCTTGTAACGTGTCGTTTCATGCTCCATGTCCGGAATACCAAACAACAGTTCCGGTGCGCGGCTCTGGCTCTCCCAGTCCCCTTCAATCGCGGCGATTTTGGCAGGCTGATATTTCAGCGTGTTCAGCCCCTGCGTATCCCCGGCCAGAATTTGCAGCGGGGCGACAATGGCCGCCATCCACATGGCCATGGAGAACATGATTTTAACGGCCTCCGTCGGCGCGCGCCCTGCGCGTCTGGCGCGCAGCAGATGCCAGGCCCCGACCCCGCCAACCGCAAAGGCCACGCACAAAAACGCTGCCAGCGCCATATGCACAAGCCGGAACGGGAAGGACGGATTGAAAACAATGGCCCACCAGTCCGCCGGGATAAAACGGCCGGTTCCGGGTTCAATCGCATAACCCTGCGGCGTCTGCATCCATGAGTTGGAAGAGAGGATCCAGCTCATGGAAATCAGCGTACCGAGGGACACCACGCAGGTAGCGAAAAAATGCAGTTTCCGTCCAACCTTGTTCATGCCGAACAGCATGATGCCGAGGAAGCCCGCCTCCAGAAAGAAGGCCGTCATGACCTCATAACCCAGCAACGGCCCCAGAATTGGACCTGCTTTTTGTGAAAACTGCGCCCAGTTGGTCCCGAATTCATAAGACATGACCAGCCCGGAGACCACGCCCATGCCAAAGACAATGGAAAAAGCCCGCAGCCAGTAACGGAACAGGTCCAGATAGACCTGCCGCCCGGTTTTAAGCCAGAGCCCTTCCAGCACCGCCAGAAACGCGGCCAGCCCGATGGAAAAGGCGGGAAAAACAATGTGAAATCCGACAGTAAACGCAAATTGCAGTCGTGCCAGAAATAAGGGGTCCAGTGCGCCCACGAGACTCGTACTCCATGTTCAGAACGTACGCGCCTTCAGGAACTGGTCTTCGACGACACGAACGTGGTTTCAGTGCGAAACATTCCCGATCTCAGTGCCTGAAATGTCACCGCATGGTGTCCGGGTGTTGCACCAGAGCCGTGCGGACGACAAAGCGTTTGTCATCATGACATCATAAGCAGGCGTTATGTTGGACGCAGCACAAAGGGGAAGGTTGCGCATGCTCTCCGGTGCAACGCCCGGAAAGCGCGCAGACTGTGACCATCCGGCAACAGCGGGTTCAGCAGACAGGCTCAGTAAAAAAGCCAGAAGGTCTATATCGGGCAGGTTTCCGGCGGCAGGGCAAAAGCCGGGTTATGCAGAAAATCCGGGTCCGTCAGTGTCTGGAGGAACGCTTCCAGCGCCTGTTCGTCCTGCGCGGATAACGCGGGGCTGTGGCTATGGGCCTGGAGTGCGGCGCGCAGCGTAGGGGCTGAGCCATCATGCAGATACGGCGCGGTCACGCCCACATTGCGCAAGGAGGGCGTTCTGATCCGCGCCGGATGGTCTGTATTGATCTTATGGAAGGACTGATCACTCAGCAAAAAGCCGCTGTGGCACGCCGCACACTGCGCTGGGCCGAAAAATAGAACGGCCCCGCGCTGCGCTGGCGCGGGCAGAACCGCCTGTTTCTTTTGCGCCTGATCCCACAGGCTGTTCCGGGAGATCAGGGTGCGCTCAAACGCGGCAAGCGCCTGCGGCACGGTGCGGGCGTCAATCCGTCCGTTATCCTTTTTGAAGGCCGCAGCAAAGAGTTTCTGATAACAGGCTTCCCCGGATACCCGATGCAGGAGCGTTGCCCAGCCGGACATCCCCATTTCCACCGGCCCGTGCCCGAAAACCGGCGTCGCTACCTGCTGTTCCAGTGTGGTGATGTGCTGGTCCAGCCATGTCAGGGTTTTGAAAGCACCAACATTCCCAAGAGAAGGGACGTTGCGCACCCCGGCCTCATCCGTAATACCGGCGTGGGTTGCCATACCATCTGCAAACGCATGGCGCTGCTCATGGCAGGAGGCGCAGGCCATACTGCCATCACCCGACAAATCCGCATCATAAAACAGCCGCCGCCCAAGCTGGATGCGCGCCTCCTGTTCTGAAAGCGCAACGGGGCCAGACACAGCCGGAGCACGGGCATCCACCGCCATAACAGAGGGCGTCTGTGCCGGTGCGGCCGCGCAAGACGCCCCCCACACGGCGGAGAACAGACACACCCCCGCCAGAAAACGCAGCACAGCTACGGCTGGCCTCATGGGGTCCTGATCACCATCAGCGTCATGTCCGGCTTACCGCTGCCGCTTACTTCAACCACCGCACGACCGGCTTCCAGCGGAAAATCGACCATCTTGCCAATACCACTACAGGCAGGCCCATGATTATGGCCAGAAGAGAGAATGGCTTTGCCGCCCTGCACCACATCCAGCCACGCCCGGTTGCCGAGCATCACGCGATATGTCCCGGCCGCAGGCACATCAAACGCAAACATGCCGCTGGAACTCACCTTGCCGCCCGGCTGCTCGGGCCGCACCACATACTGCATGTCTGCCGTGGAACGGAGGTGTGCGGCCACGGCCTTGCCTGCGGTCAGCCTGACACTTTCCAGATCCCGCGATGTTGCAGCTGCCGTAATGGGAGCAGGCTGCGCCCAGCCTTTCAGCGCCTCTGGCAAAGGGGCTTCCTCTTTAGGGCAGTTTTGCATTCCGTGGCCTGCATGATGCGGCGCACCAGCCTGCATCTGCCCGGCCTCTCCTGCCTGCGCGGCAGCAGCCCGCCCGGCAGATATTCCCACGGCCATTGTCAGACCAAGTGATAAAACTGCCACAGATTTTAACGCAATTTGTTTCGTGATTGCCATAAGCCGAACGCCCCCTCTATATACCGTGAGATATTGTATATTGATAAAGGACCCTTTCCCTAAATGAAAGCCTTCCTCCCGGTGACCACGCGCACCCTTTCCGCCGTGACACTGGCCAGCCTGCTCTCCACCAGCGCAGGGGCGGCCCTTGCAGCACCTGCCCCGCTGACCACCACGCCGGACCTGCGTCAGGTTAAAAAGAAGGCTTCCAGACCAATCTCCGCACCCCCCGCTGCGGCCCCACAGACCCGCCCGGACAGCGCCTATGATGCGCTGACCACCGGCAGCCCCCCTTATAACAGCGTGGTGGCGGAACGCGGCGCATCCGACATTTTCGGCCCCGGTGAAATTACGGTCTTCGGCACCCCGCACCGCAATGCGCTGGTCGGGAATTCCACCGTTTCCGCCAATGCTATTTATACTCTGAACAAAAACACGCTGGATGAAGCCGCGAACCTGATCCCCGGTGTCAACTCCGCCAGTACCGGCGGCACGCGCAACGAGCGCACTATTCTGGTGCGCGGGTTCAACCGTTTTCAGGTGCCGCTGATGGTGGACGGTATCCGCATTTATCTGCCTGCGGATAACCGGCTGGATTACGGGCGCTTTTTAACACCCGACATCGCGGAAATTCAGGTTGCCAAAGGCTATGCCTCGGTTCTGGACGGCCCGGACGCCATGGGCGGAATGGTCAATCTTGTCACCCGCAAACCGCACAAGGAACTGGAAGGCGAACTGCGCGGCGGCACCATGCTGGGGCATGATGGCGGGTATTCCGGTTATAATGTGTTCGGGCTGATCGGCACCAAACATGAAAAATGGTACGCACAGGCCAACTTTGCCATCAATAACGTGGACCATACCGATCTGTCCTCCAATTATGACCCCACCCCCACGCAGGGCAAAGGCAAACGGCTGCTGACAGATTCTCAGGACTGGCGCGTTAATTTTAAAGTTGGCTACACACCCAACGCCACGGATGAATACACCATTAACTACACCCGCCAGAGCGGTGAAAAACGCGCGCCGTTCAGCGTGACAGATTCCCTCAGCGCGCAAAAGGACTGGACATGGCCCGCGTGGGATCTGGACAGCCTCTCCCTCACCTCCCGCACCAGACTGAGCGACAGGCTCACCCTGCGCTCCCGCCTGTATCGCAATACCTTCTATAATCTTCTGAGAAGTTTTGATAACGCCAGCCTGAACACGCAGACAAAACCCAAAGCATTTAACAGCTATTATAATGATACCGCATGGGGCGGGAATGTGCGTCTGGATGCGGAAATTTCACGCCGGGATACGCTGGGCATTGCGTTCTATGGCCGGCGTGATGAACATGCCGAGCACGAGCAGGTTTTTCCCAGCGGAGCCTATCAGCCCACCACAACCTCGGTTGAGGAAAGCTACAGCATTGCGGGTGAAAACGTGTTTCGGTTTCTGCCTAATCTGGATCTGACCACCGGCGTCAGTTATGACTGGCGCGTGCTGGACCGCGCGCAGGGGTATTCCGGCGGCATTATCCATTACCCCACCCGCAACCGCGGAGCACCCAACGGGCAGGCGCGCCTGAGCTGGCGGCCGGACACCGTGTCTGAACTGCATATCAGCGTGTCAGACCGCGTCCGTTTCCCGACATTGTTTGAGCGTTTCAGCACCCGGTTTGGCGGCGCGGTTTCCAACCCCGGCCTGCGTCCGGAACGCGCCCAGAACTATGAGCTGGGTGGTTCCCACACCTTTGGAAAGATTGAGGTAGCCGGAGCCCTTTTCTATTCTCACCTGACAGACCTGATTGCCTCTTTCCCTGTGCAGTATAACGGCACAACCGTCTCCCAGAGCCGGAACATCAATAGCGGGAACTATGCCGGGGCAGAAATTTCTCTGGCTATTCCGGTGCGTAAAAACCTTCTGCTGGGCGGGAATTATACCTATACGCATCAGGATGTGAGCGCCCCCGGCTCTTCCCCGCGCTACCGGCCTACGGATGTGCCCACGCATAAGGCGTTTGCCTATGTGGAATGGTCACCCATTAAAAAACTGCGTTTTGTGCCGAACGTCGCTATTTCCTCCAACCGCTGGACCATGAACTCCATCGGCACAACCTATTTCCGCACCGGGCATAACGTGAACATTTCCGCCCGCGTGGATTACCAGATCACCCCCAATGTGCAGATTGGCGCGAATGCCTCCAACCTGCTGGACCAGAACTATCAGATGGTGGGCGGCTACCCGGAGCAGGGGCGGAATTTTTACGTTAATCTGAAAATCTCCGGATAACCCCTTATAAAACTTTCAGAAAGACGCCGGAGCCAGAGATGATCAAGACGCATGGCTGACCAGCGTTAAGATTAGTCTGTTGGCACGGCCTCCGGGCTGTGCCTAAAAATACCGTATGACCTCAGCCCCTCCGGCCCCGACTGCCAGCCTCCGTCCCCGCGCCCTCCGCCATGCCGAGGGCGTCAAGCTGCGCAAACGCACGCCCCGCACACGGCAGGCGGAGTGGCAGGCCCCCAAAAACAGGCAGGACCCGGTCTCCATTCTGGTAGAGCAAGGCATGCACCGCATCAGCGCGCTGCTGCCTGTGCGCTATGCCCGCATGGCGGCCTCACCCTTTGCTTTCCTGCGTGGGGCGGCGGCTGTCATGGCGGCGGATCTGGCCGGAACACCCGCCGCAGGCCCCAAAGTGCAAAGCTGTGGTGACTGCCATCTGGCCAACTTCGGCAGCTATGCCTCGCCGGAAGGGGTGCCGGTTTTTGATATCAATGATTTTGATGAAACACTGTCCGCCCCGTTTGAATGGGATGTAAAGCATCTGGGCACGTCCCTTGTACTGGCCGGGCGGGAAGGTGGCCTGTCCGACGGAGCCGCCAGCGCTCTGGCCCGCAGCATGGCGCAGGCTTATGCGCAGGAAATGGCCTATCTGGCACCCCTGAACCCGCTGGCCATCTGGGCGGAACGGATTGACCTTGCCGCCGCCATCGCCGGTTTTCAGGACAAGCAGGCCCGCAAAAAAGTGCAGAGCCTGCTGGATGCCAGGCTGGAAAGTGCGCGCAGCCACTTCGGCCTTGTGGCGGACAACGGCGGAGCCCCGCGCCTGACGGAAAAGCCGCCGCTCGTCATGCGCTTGCCGGAACAGGATGAGACTATCCGCGCCGCTTTTGCCCGTTACCTCGCCACCCAGCCGCCGGAACGCGCCATTCTGCTCTCACGCTACACATTGCAGGATGTGATCTTCAAGGTTGTGGGGGTGGGCAGCGTGGGCACGTTCTGCGCAATCGGCCTGTTTGCCACACCGGATAATGAGGTACTGCTGCTCCAGATCAAGGAAGCACAGACCTCCGTCCTTGCTCCGCATCTGGCCCCCTCCCCGTTCCATAATCAGGGCGAGCGGGTGGTAACCGGTCAGCGCATTATGCAGACTGCGTCCGATGCGTTTCTGGGCTGGACGCATAGCGGCGGCACAGACGAAGTGGACGGTGAGACCGGCACCCAGCCTACCGGCCAGCGGCAGTTTTACGTCCGCCGCCTGAAAGACCAGCGGCTTGCCGCCATTGGCGCGGAATTTGCCCAGATTGGCCTGCCGGACTACGCGCTGCTGTGCGGCCGCACGCTGGCCCGTGCCCATGCCCGCTCTGGTGACGTTGCCACCCTTTCCGGCTATCTCGGCGCAGGCCGCGCCTTTGCCGATGCCATCGCCAGCTTCTCCACCGCCTACGCTGACCAGACCAAAGCCGACTGGAAAACTTTCTGTGCTGCAATCAAAGCAGGGCGGATTTTTGCAAAACTGTCCAAAGACGAAAAAACAACAACTGGTTAACAGTATTGCAACAAAAATCTTCAGGTATATAAAATGTTAAAATTTGATGTGTGACTTCCTTCAATATACAAGAAATAGAGCTAGACCTTAAATAGATCATCACATGCTCAAAGGGAAATATGGGACAAGCTAGGAACCGAAAACAACTTTTCCTCGCAGAGCATACTAAATGTTGCTACTGCGGCCTTCCATCCACAACCATTGATCACTTTCCGCCGCGAACATTTTTTAAAGAACGAAATTGGCCAATGGGATATGAATTTCCCGCCTGCAATTCCTGTAACCATAGCAAACGTCTCGATGAGCAATCTTTAGCGTTATTAGTTAGAATTATTAGGTTCGATAACGAAACAAATATTAAAAGTTTTCAGAATACGTTCCAAGGGGTCCGCAACAACAATCCGGTTCTTGCACAGGAACTCAAGACAGAATCAGCTGTTGCTAGCAAAACCTACTTAAAAACGCGATTTGGTTCCTCTTCTAACGTGGACAAAATAGGGTTGACGGGATGGCGTAGTTGTACGCTTGGACCTGAATCTAATAGATTACTTGACAATATGTGCATATGGTTTGCTCAAACTGCTTGGTATATGCATTGTAAATCCATCTTTTCAGGAAAAATTATATGGACAAATGTCCTGACTGAGCACTTAAATCTTGAACCAGCTCAGAAAATTATATCAAATTTAATTGGAAAGCCCATCATGATGCGAAATGGGAAAAACGTATCAGAAGATTTTTTTTATAGATATTTTTCTACAGATGATCTTTTAATTTCTATATTTCAATTTGGGAAGCACCCTCAATTAGTGTTCGTCGTATGTGCCACTAAAGAGGGAATTATCGACCCGAATATTGATCTACCACAGTACTGGAAGCAGCATAGTATTGAACTAGCATAAAACAAAAAATCCCATTGCAAATGATAAAAAGGGCCTCCCAAAGAGGCCCTTTTTCACAACACACCAAACCGAAAACGTCAGGCGTTTTCATAATTTTTCTGCACAAACTCATTCAGCAGACGCACGCCAAAGCCGGTGGCCCCTTTGGGCTGGCCGTTGCGCGGAGTTTTGCTCCATGCTGTTCCGGCAATATCCAGATGCGCCCACGGAGTTTCCCCCACAAAGCGTTTCAGGAACTGGGCGGCGGTAATGGAACCACCCGGACGGCCACCAATGTTCTTCATGTCCGCAATGTCGGATTTCAGCATGGCGTCATACTCAGCGCCCATCGGCAGACGCCACAGCTTGTCACCCGTTGCCGCGCCCGCTGCCGTCAGATTGGCAGAAAGATCGTCATTGTTCGAGAACAGGCCTGCATATTCATGCCCAAGGCTGATGATGATCGCCCCCGTCAGCGTGGCGAGGTCCACCATGAGTTTTGGAGCAAAACGCTCACGCGCATACCAGAGGATATCGGCCAGAACCAGACGCCCTTCCGCATCCGTGTTCAGCACTTCAATCGTCTGGCCAGAGGCGCTGCGCACAACGTCACCGGGGCGCTGGGCCGTGCCGGACACCATGTTTTCCACCAACCCGATCACGCCAACAGCGTTCACTTTCGCCTTGCGGCCTGCAAGCGCTGTCATGAGGCCGGTCACGGTCGCGGCACCGGCCATGTCTTCTTTCATTTCTTCCATGCCTGCCGCAGGCTTGATGGAAATACCGCCGGAATCAAATGTCACGCCTTTGCCAATAAAGGCCAGCGGGGCGTCATCCTTCGCGCCGCCATTCCAGCGCATGATAACTGTGCGCGGGGCGTTTGCACTGCCCTGCGCCACACCCAGCAGCGCGCCAAAGCCAAGCTTTTCCATCTCGGCCTGCTCAAGCACCTCGACCTCAAGCCCAAGGCTGCGCAGCGTGGTCACACGCGCGGTAAATTCTTCGGGGTTCAGGACGTTGGCTGGCTCTGTTACCAGATCGCGGGTCAGGATCACTCCGCGCGCCACAGCGGAGAGCGGCGCAAACGCGGCCTCGGCCGCAGCCGGGTCAGCCGTCAGAACAGTCACAGCAGCCAGACGATGCTTTTTCTCAACCGTCGGAGCACTGTGATACAGGGAGAAGTGATACGCCCCCAGCACAGCACCCTGCGCGACAGACGCCGCAAAACCCTGCGGCACATTGCCCAGAGCAACAGTCGCTTTTTCCTGCGCACCAAAAGCGGAGGCCGCAACGCCACCAGAGGCTTCGGCTTCTTTCGCGCCAAAAGCGTCCAGCTTGCCAACGCCGATCAGCACAATGCGGGAAAAGCCAGCACCGGGGGCCAGCACAACGCAGGTTGTGCCGTCTTTGCCGGTAAAGTCATCGGCCTCAAGCGCACGGCTCAGCGCACCGTTGGTCGCTTTGTCGGCCTCGGCAAAAATGGCCGGACGGGCCTGCCCTTCGGCCAGCAGAAGAGCCAGTGCCCCGCCATCGGGCAGGGTTTCGGGGGAAAAGGAAATCTGAAGCATAATGACTGGCCTCCATAAACGCCTTAAGCTTTTTGCCTGACTTGGGTACGTCCCGCCTCGCCCCTTGGCAAGAGCACAGCCGGAACCGCCTTAAAAAAACAGGCAGGGCATGACGCGCCGCCGTTCCTGGCGTATGGTGGCAGCATGAGCACCAATACAGACGCTGACCTGCTGGCCCTTGCCGCCAGACTGGCGGAAGAAGCCGCCGAAATTATCCGCACCATCCGCGCGCGGGGGTTTGAAACGCTGACCAAAACCGACTCCTCGCCGGTGACGGAAGCGGACCACGCGGCAGAAGCACATATCCTGAAAGGCCTGCGCGCCGCCGTGCCGGAAATCCCGGTGATTGCGGAAGAGGAAATGGCTGCGGGCCTGCGCAGCGCTGTGTCAGACACCTACTGGCTGGTGGACCCGCTGGACGGCACACGGGAATTTGCGGCCGGGCGGGATGATTTTACAGTGAATATTGGCCTTGTGCGGGGCAGCCGTGCCGTTCTGGGGGCCATGGCTCTCCCTGCCTATTATCAGCTTTATACCGGCGGTATTGGCCTGCCTGCCGAACGCCGGGATCAAAACGGCACCACCGTTATCCACACCCGCACACCACC
>NZ_JACRVR010000049.1:0-13907 GCF_018811975.1 Acetobacter sp. P1H12_c
GTTCATCCGAACTGTCGGTATTACCCGGGCCACCATGAGGATCGGGCTGGCCAATATCGTCTACAACATGCGCCGCTTCCTCTTCCTGCAGCGGATCAGCACCACAGCGTAGCTATCAAGCGGGTAACAGCTCCCAATCTGCTCAAAACGCAGACCGGATGCCATCGCAAAAACCGTCAATCAAATCGCCAAAAGCCAGAAATTACCCGCCAAGCACATCAGTCAACGGTTCTTCGATCCCTCCAGGTGCACGATATTACGGACCATCTCACGCATTCAGATTTACCCGGATGGCATGTCGTGGATCATCCTGAGGAACGCTGGACATCGGGGCGCGCCTTGTTATCTGTCGAGCCCTATCATGCTGTACATGTTGCATTTTTATCTATACAAATAGTAAATAATATTTATGCAACAAATAAAATCATAAGTAAAATAGTGAGAAATTGAAGAATCGCTGATTGATACGCCTCTCTCTTGATTCTGGGCTTTTAGTGGACTTGTGACGGTTTTGTGGTGGTCTATGATTTTGTCATGCGGTTTTGGCCTCGAAAGCGAGGGGGCTGATGCCTTGAGATAGGAATGGCGCTGTTGCGGATTATAAAAGCCGTTAATGTATTGGCAGATGGCGACGGTTGCCTGTCGTCGCGTCGGCCAGCTCTGTCGTCAAAGGAATTCGGCCTTCAGGCTTTTGAAGAAGGTCTCGACGGCGGCGTTGTCAGAGCAGTTTCCCTTGCCAGACATGGAGGAGATCATCTTGTTCTCGATCATCTTTTTCTGGAAATCGTGGGAGCAATATTGGCTGCCGCGATCGGAGTGAAAAATGCAACCGGAAGCAGGAGCGCGTAGACGAACCGCCATGTCGAATTCCCGAATAGAGAGATTCTTTTTCATTCGGTTGCTTGCCGCTCAGCCAATACCATGACGGCCAGATAAAGCCATCCTTCAGTGGTCCATATTAGCTTATATCGTCCGCCCATTTCCGATTGGGTGCGTCGGCTACAAAATCCCCGTCCAGAATGTTTGCAGCGAAGTCCAGCGCGTGCCGGCTATCGGTCGTGATCTTGTGGCGGCGGGTGCGAACCGGGCGGATGCCATTGATCTTCATCAGTCGCCCGATGCGACGCTCACTCACCGACATGGATATCGGCTTCCTTGAACTCCATGGTCATTCGGGGGCGGCATAGGTGCCGTTGCTTAGGGCATAATGCTCCCGGATATGTGTCAGGACTTTCAGGTCGGTGAGTTGGCGTTGGCAGACATGCCTAGAAACCCACGCCCGATAGCCGCGTGTCGAGACCTGCAAAACCCACACAGCCTCTCGATGTGCCAGCGGTCACGATGTTCCCGAATAAAGGCAAACGTCATGTCTTTTGGTTCGTGAAGAACTGCGTGGTCTTTTTTAAGATTTCCTTCTCATCCCGCAGGGGACGGTTCTCAAGGCGAAGGCACTTGTTCTCCCAGACCAAAACCATTGATGGTTCAGGTGCTGCAGGCCGGTCCGTTGTCCGATACCGCGAAACCCAGTGTCCCAGCGTCGACTTGCTGATCCCCAAATCGGTCGCTACCCGCTCGCGCGACAAACCGCTGTTCAAGGGCAATCCTCACCGCCTCACGGCGAAATTCTTCCGTATGCTTCATAACCACGGTCTCGTGCCTCTCCTGACGCGAGCGTAAAATGCTCAGTCAACCGGCACAAAACCGTTACAGATCCAAAATATACAGTCCGGTAAAATGCTTCAAATGGGGTCACCCAGCCCACTCAACCAAGCAAACTACTCTGCAAAATCAAAGAAACCACGTTGAGTCATGAGCCATTCCTCCAGTCATCACACAAGGGAGGGAAGCACCGAGAAAGGTCCAAAGCCAGAGGGTTTTTAGAACTCTCCAGGTGGGGTTCGGCAGAGCGATGTTGTAGTTAGGGAACAGTAGTGATTAATTTTAATTAACAAAAAATGTTTTTCTTGCCTTAACTTTCAATGAGGATTAATTGTTTCCTAGTTATTAACCATTTCCGTAGAGCCCGTTGTGGGGGCCAACTGAAAATAGAGAGGGTTCCATGGTTGCATCTGTACATCTCATTAACAATGACAGTGGAGATGAAATTCTGCTGAAGCCCAATAGCGACGGCATTATTGAAATTACGTCAGACTACAATGGTTGGACTATCGACGGGGCGACTGCAAATGGTGGCGCTACGACTGGGGTAAGTGTTGTTGTTGACGCCGGGGTGTCTGTAGATGCTGATGGATGGCGCATCGGTACTTCTACCTCATCGTCAACAGTGACAGTTAATGGTTCTCTAACGCTTCGTAACTCTGACATCATTGCTGACGGCTCTAAAACAATTGTTGGTGATGGTGGAACTCTGATTCTGGGTGGTTATGCAACTACCACTTCCGGTTTGATCGAATTTTCTGGCTCAGCTAACACACCTGCAGGTGGTGGTGGAACAATTGAAATTGCTGCAGGCACCACCCCAAGTATTATTGGATTTATTACAAACATAACGGAAAATGATACCATAATTATTGATGGTATGACTGCTGATGGCTACACTTATGTCGATGGTGTTTACACTTTGACAAGTAACGGCACGGCAATTAACGGTACGTCTTCTTTTCAGCTTCCCGCTGCGAACGAAGGTACAACGTTTACTGTTACAACAGTTGGCGGAAAAACCTATTTGAATGCTGATGTCGTGGTTTGCTTCCTTGCTGGCAGCATGATCCGCACGGCTGATGGTGAAGTGGCGGTTGAAGATCTCCAGATTGGTGATCAGGTTGTCACATTTGACTCGGAAACGGGCGTAGAGAGTGTTCGTCCGGTCGTGTGGGCCGGTAAAGCATCTGCAACGGCTCATGTTGGTCTGCCGGATGATCAGGCTGGTTATCCTGTTCGCATTCTTAAAGACGCTGTTGCTGAAGGTGTGCCTTATAAAGACCTTCTGGTTACGTCAGAGCATTGCATGTTCTTCGATGGTAAGTTTGTGCCGGTGCGTATGCTGGTAAACGGCTCTTCCATCTTCTACGATAAATCTATCGTTGCTTATGATTATTATCATATTGAAACGGCAGAACATGCGGTCATTTCAGCTAATGGCATGCTGACGGAAAGCTACCTGGATACGGGGAACCGTCGTTCCTTCCGTCAGGAAGGCAAGGTTGCAAGCATTGGTGGCCGTGCAAAGACATGGGCAGCAGATGCCGGTGCAGAACTGTGTGTTGACCGCGCATTTGTAGAGCCGCTGTTCCGCAAGCTGGAAGCCCGCAAGAGCAGCGTTGCAGAAGGTCTGCGTCATGCTGACGTTGTGGAACTGACCAACGATGCCGATCTGCATCTGGTCACGGAGACAGGCGCTGTTGTGCGCCCGGTTCGTCATGAAGGTCAGCGTTATAGCTTCATGCTGCCGGCAAATGTGTCTTCTGTGCGCATCGTGTCCCGCGCCAGCCGTCCGTCTGATGTGATTGGCCCGTTTGTGGATGATCGTCGTCAGATGGGTGTTGCTGTTGGTGACATCACGTTTGTAACGGCTGCTCGTCAGGAAAACATTGTGGTGCATCTGGCTGAAACCAAGCCGGAAGGCTGGCATGCTGATGCAAGCCAGGCTGAAGCAGCATGGACTGCAGGCAATGCTGTCCTGCCCCTGTCTGGCCTCACAGACGGTAACATGGGGCTGCTCAGCCTCAACGTTGTCGCCGCTGGCCCGTATGTTGTTGAAGCGCAGAAGGAAGATGTTCAGGTTCTCAGCGCCTGATATTTTCCTAAGTCTGTAGCCTGAAGGCAGGCCCTGTTCCGAAAGGAGCAGGGCCTGTTTTCGTAAGAGCCGAAATTTTCTGAATATGTTTGCGTCCTTCAGCGTATGAGCTTCGGTAGCTTTTAAAATTGTATGGATTAAGAGAGCTGCCTCGAAAACTTGGTGGTCGTCTTGTTTGCAATTATAGGCGAAAACCCAGACGTGCCGCTGTTATAGGAAGCTGAGAATGAAGCATATTGCCGTTATTGGTGCGGGGGCCTGGGGAACGGCGCTGGCTCTCCATGCCAGCCGGACCGGGGTTGCGGTGTCTCTTTGGGCGCGAGACCCGGCTTCTCGCCTCCTGAACGGGGCAATGCCACGCCTGAGTGCTTTTCCCCTGCCTTCAAGCATTACCGTGACAAATGAATTCGCGTTCCGTGCTGACGTAACGCTTGTGGCAGTGCCTATGCAGCATCTGGCGTCCATTTTGACACAGATCGAAACAGACTCGCCTCTCATTCTGTGCTGCAAAGGAGTCAAACCCGATACACTTCAGTTTCCGCTGGACAGTCTTGAGGCCATCCGGCCGGGCCATGCGGGTGCTGTGTTGTCTGGGCCGAATTTTGCGCATGAGGTGGCGGCGGGACTTCCCGCGGCGGCTGTTATCGCGGCACGGGAGAAGGGGCAGGCGCGTTCTCTGGCGGATCTGTTGGGAACGCCCTCTTTCCGACTTTATGACAGCACGGATGTTATCGGGGTCCAGCTTGGCGGTGCAGCCAAGAATGTGATTGCGATCGCCGCGGGTGTGACGATTGGCGCAGGGCTTGGAGAAAATGCGCGCGCAGCCCTTGTAACGCGAGGACTGGCAGAAATTAGCCGTCTTGCGCAAGCACTTGGGGGCGATGCAGCGACTGTGTCCGGCCTTTCCGGAATGGGGGATCTGCTTTTGACCTGTACCGGCACATCCTCCAGAAATTTCCGTGTTGGCCGGGCATTAGGTGAAGGTCTCACGCCATCAGACGCGGAAGCGGCAGCCGGTGGCGTGGTAGAAGGGGTCGCCACGTCGCTGGCTCTGACTGAACTGGCCCGTCGCCATCAGGTCAATGTGCCAATTATCGAGGCTGTGGCCGCCCTTGTTACAGGGCAGGCATCTTTCCAGGCGTTAATGGAGCAGCTTCTGATGCGGCCTGCCGGGGCTGAAATCTGAGAGCAGATCTCCTGAACCTGATAACAGGGCGGCTTTTGCTCCATGGGAAACATACATCACCCCGGCGCGGGGCTAAGCCCGGTTTATTGTTTGATCTGGACGTCCGCCAAGGCTGTGTTCAGCAGGTAAGCCAGCCGAACCCCAGCTTTCATCAACTGGAGTGAAACAACAGTGCGTGCGGCGGCATCATAGCCAGCGGGGAGTTCAACCGGGGCGCTATCCGGGTCACACCCAGCTTTTACGGTATTCAGCTGATAAGCATAGGTTCGTGCCAGACCAAAACTTTCCTGTGCCCAGTCAGAAGGGGTCCCACTCTGCCATGCCTGCTTGTCATCATAGGTAATGTGCATGAAGAGAGAGTCGCTCAGGCTTTTGGCGTTCGGGTCAAGTTCTGAAACAAGCGCCGTATCCCAGTAGGAATGAAGGTTGGTTGTGCGCGGGCCACCCAGCGCGAGGCGGACACAGTTACCGCCTTTGTCATGATTATCGGCCGCATGGAGCGGCTGGTGCAGATCGCCTACAAAATGGACCAGATATTTCAGGGCGAGAACGCGCTCAGCAGGCGGTGTGTCCGGGGCTGCGAGTTCTTTTGCAAACTGGGGAATTTTGTTGACCACACAGTCTTTTGCCGGGCCACCGCTGGCCGGGTTGGTCTGCGCCGGGAAATTGTAGCACGCCTGAGCGAGATCCGGGTGATCAAGCTCGATATCCACGAAATGCCATTCGCCCGTTTCCTTGTGCCCGGCGCTGCGCCAGGAATCGGCCCATGTTGAGCGGGAGAGAAAGTCGGGCGGGGTCAGTGTATCTTTGTCCTGCTTTAATAGCAGGTCGATTTTATGACGGACATCGGGAGTCAGGTAATCCCACGCCAGCGCCGCCACAACCTGATGGCCTTCACGCCCCCATGCCAGCGCCTGTGTGCTTGTGGCTGTCAGACCAAGCATCAAGCAGCCTGCCGTAGCGAGATGGGTGAAAGAGTGTCTCATGGAGAAGGCCTTCAAAAATTCTGACGAGGTCTGAGGAGTATCGTTTTTTCAGAAAAATGTATCTATTCGGAAAGGTAATATTTTTTACTCTTGGGAACAGTGCTGTTCTAAAGCACGCTGCATCAGGGGCGGGATGTCCTGATATGTGACATCATGATGAAGCCTGTCATTATTGGCGCGGAGAGGGTTGCTTCTGTATAGAGCTGCCTCTTGTCTGTTCGCAAAAGAGTTTTGTGAGCATGTGAAATCGAGAGGGCATGTATGTCGGTTATCGGGCGCCGAGGACTTCTGAAAGGCGGAAGCGGACTTGTAACAGCGGGTCTCCTTTCCTCCATTAACCGTGCGCTGGCTATTCCGGCGGAACGCCGGAGCGGCACGCTGGAAGATGTTGAGCACATTGTAGTGCTGATGCAGGAAAACCGCTCCTTTGACCATTATTTTGGCCACCTGAACGGGGTGCGTGGGGTTGGGGACCGTCACCCGGTGCGCTCGCCGGACGGAACGCCAGTCTGGTCACAGTGGCGCGCAAAACCCGAGAACGGGCGCGTTCTGCCATTTCAGCTCCGGACGCATGTCACAAGCGCGCAGTGTGTTCTGGACCTTGACCATAACTGGGCCCCTACGCATGCCGCGATCAACGCCGGGTGGAACGACCAGTGGCCCCGGCACAAGACCGACATGACCATGGGCTATTACACGCGTGAGGATATCCCGTATCATTACGCGCTGGCGGATGCCTTTACGGTCTGCGATCATTATTTCTGTTCCACCCCGACGCAGACGCACCCCAACCGCTTTTACCTGATGACCGGAACCGTGGACGGGGAAGGTGTTGGCGGCGGTCCTGTGCTGGACAATGTGGACTGGGTTGATCGTGCCTTTTACCCGAAGGTGCCCGGACCATTTAACTGGACCACTTATCCGGAACGGCTGGAGGCCGCCGGGGTCAGCTGGCAGGTTTATCAGCAGGGGCTTTCTCCGGCCGATGTGGAGAACGGCAATTTCGGCACGAACGTGCTGATGAACTTCCGCAACTATGTCGATGCGCCCGAGACGTCCCCGCTTTATCAGCGCGCCATGACGAAGCGCACGCTTGATACGTTGCGGCAGGATGTGCTGGCGGACCGGCTCCCGCAGGTTTCCTGGCTCCTGCCGCCTGCGGCTTATTCCGAGCATCCGCGCTGGACCCCCGGTTATGGCGCCACCTACATTGCCCGTGTGCTGAATGCTCTGACAGCCAACCCGGACGTCTGGGCAAAAACCGTTCTGCTCGTCATGTATGATGAAAATGACGGATATTTTGACCATGTTCCGCCGCCGCAGCCGCCCACACCGGTTTTGCCGGGGAAAAGTACCGTTGATACGCGCGGCGAGATTCATGATCGTCTCACGCCGCATGAGCCGAAACGCTACACAGCAGACATGCTGCCTTACGGGCTGGGGCCGCGTGTCCCTATGCTGGCTTTGTCTCCGTGGAGCACGGGTGGGTTTGTCTGCTCGGAAGTGTTTGACCACACCTCGGTTCTCCGGTTTATCGAAGCTCGCTTTGGGGTGCGTGAAACCAATATTACACCCTGGCGGCGCTCTGTCTGCGGGGATCTGACCAGCGCGTTCGATTTTTCACGCAAGCAGGGATTGAAGGGGAATCTCCCGGATACGGCGGATTACAGGAGCAAAACGGACCAGTCCTGCAAGCTGCCTGACCCGGCGGTTCCGGTGGAAAGCAGTCTATCTGATATTGGCGAGCAGGAAAAAGGGCACAGGCCAACGCGCCCGCTGCCCTATATTCTTGCTGTTAATGAGGTGGATGGACCCGCAGGAGCCTGCACTCTTCAGTTTGAAAATCATGGCACAACCGGAGCCTGCTTCTATGTTTATCAGGAGCAGTCAGATGAAAAGCCGCGCCGGTATACGGTCGGGGCTGGTGCGTCGTTGCAGGATCAGTGGCATGTGCCTGCGGGCGGGATGCTGCGTCTCATGGTACTCGGGCCGAATGGGTTCGCGCGGTATTTCCATCGTAAAGGGCGTCCGGATGTCGGCGTTTCAGTGATGGATCAGACCGGGGCAGGGGCGATTGTTGTCAAACTGACAAACCATACAAACCGGCCACAAAATGTGCAGATGCAGGACAATGCGTATGGCCTGGCAAAGCGGACGGTGGTGCTGCCTGCCCGTGGCGTCCGGCAGGAGCAGATTGGTCTGGCCGGAAGCCACCACTGGTATGATGTGACGGTTTTTGCATCCGCAGAGCCGAATGTAACCAGTCGTTTTGCAGGGCATGTTGAAACAGGCAGCACGGGCGTGACGGACCCCGCAGCCGGGAAGCCCCTTCTCCACGGATGAGGCATCATGCTCCCGGTGCGCCGGGAGCATGCGGCGCTCTGCTGATTGATACGAAGATGTATAAAAATTAAACAAAGGCGTATTTTTTAATGAGGAAAATTAAGGTGCGTAAAGCGGCCTGAAAAAATAAGAAACGCAAAAGAAGCTCAGGAAAAATGTAGTTTTCTGAAGTTTCCTAAATTTTTTTATTATTCCGATTTCGATTTGTTGCAAAAAAACATCAGGCTGTTGTTTTTAGGCGGCTGTCATAAAATTTTAAAATAAATCTTATTTCGCAAATGTTAAGGGAGGGCTGCGCCTAACAATAATTTTAATGGAACAGTTCACCGCAATGCAGAAACTTTTGGCCACTTCCGCGCTGATTGGCTTTACAACCCTCCCGTTCTCAGCAGGCTTTGCTGCAGAACCTGATGCGACGAAAAAGAACGTCGGGCATGTGCGTGCGTCTGCACCGTCAAAAGTTTCCTCCAGTGAGCCATCCATGATGGGCTCCACCGCTCCGACCGATCAGGCTCCTGAAAAGGTTGAAGTCAAAGGTGCCCGCCACCGTCAGGTGGGTGGGGGTCTGATGGTCAAGGAAGACGCGCCGAAATCGCGCTCGACCATCACGTCAGAATATATTGAAAAGCAGGCAACCGGCCTGAACCCGATGCAGCTTATTGAAATGCTGCCGGGGGTGAACACCACCTCGACAGACCCGATGGGCCTGTCCGGTGGTCATATGACCATGCGTGGCCTGACTGAAAGCCAGATCGGCTTTACTCTTGAAGGTTTCCCGATCAACGATATCGGGAACTATGCCGTCTATCCGCAGGAAATCGTGGACCCGGAAAACCTGCGCAGCATCAATGTTGAGCAGGGCTCTGCGGATCTGGACAGCCCGCATATCAGCGCCACCGGTGGTGCTGTCAACATGTATCTGATGAACCCGAAAGATCATCTGGGCGGGAAAATCGTTGGTTCCTACGGGAATTATAACGCACGCCGCATTTTTGGTCGTCTGGATACCGGCTATGTCGGCCATACCAATGTCAAAGGCTTTGTCTCTTTCTCCGATGCGGCTGAGCAGTCCTGGCGCGGGCCGGGTGGCCAGAACAAGATGCATGGGGAAACCAAATGGATGAGCGCATGGGGGAAAGGCAACGTTGTGTCTTTCTCACTGGTTGGTAACCAGTCAACCGGTGTTCTGTTCCCGTCCACAAATATGGCGGCCTGGCAGTCAAAAGGTGTGTACAACACCTATGAAAGCAAATGGGACCCCAAGCATCCGAGCGCAAACTATTACCAGCTGCACCGCAACCCGTTTACCAACATTTATGCCAGTGCTCCGTCTACCTTTACGCTCACTGATAATCTGACCCTGACCGAAACGCCCTACTTCTGGTATGGCAATGGCAACGGCGGCGGTGCGTATAATGAAAGCCTGACCAGCCAGCAGTATGGTGAGCAGACAGTGACTGGCTCTATCGGGCCTTATAATGCTTCCAACACAAAATCTCTGCTGCTGTATAACCCGTCCAATACGCAGACCTACCGCCCCGGTGCGGTGACAAAACTGACGCTGCACACCGGCATTAACCGCCTGACCGTGGGCTACTGGTTTGAATATTCAAAGCAGCGGCAGACAGCGCCGTTCAGTCTGATTGACGGCGAAACAGGCAAGCCTGACGATCTGCTGGGCGGCGGGACCAACATGGTCTATTCCAACGGTGTGACGGCGCAGTATCGTGACACACTGACGCAGACCCGTATCCACACCATGTTCATTGTGGATAGTCTTTCTCTGCTGAATAACCGCCTTACGATTGAGGCCGGCCTGAAATACGCTGTGGTCAATCGTGACGGACAGAACAACCTGCCGGATACATCTACCGGGCCTTATATTAAAGGGTCCTGGCAGCAGCCGCTCCCGGCTGTGTCTATTCGTTACAAAATTAACGATGAAAACCAGCTTTTTGCGTCTTCAACCACCAACTTCCGTATTCCGATGAATACGTCACTGTATGACTCAGGGTCCTACAACACAAAATCCCATAGCTACAGCACACAGGCTAACGCGAACATGAAGCCGGAAATCTCCATTTCTGAGGAGTTCGGCTGGCGTTATCAGGGGCCGCTGGTGATGGGTTCTGTGTCATACTTCCATTATAACTTCACCAACCGTCTGTATCAGCAGAGCGTGGTAACAGATACAGGCTATACCTATACCCGCAGCATCAACGGCGGGAACTCTCATGCTGATGGTGTGGATCTGGAAGTGGGCACACGGCCGATCCTGTATCATCTGCGCCCCTATTTCTCTGCTGAATATATTAACGCCCGCACAGACAGCAATATTGCTGCCGGTGGCGCCAGTGACTTTGTGTTCAGCAAAGGCAAGTTTGCGCCGCAGACGCCGAAATATCAGCTGGGCTTCAACCTCGATTATGATGACGGGCACCTGTTTGGCGGTTACAGCCTGAAATATGTTGCCAGGCAGTATTCAACGTTTGTGAATGACCAGCATATTCCCGGTTATCTGACGATGAACATCAATGCGGGTTATCGCTTCAAGGACTGGGGTATTATGAAGTCTCCCACCCTGCGCCTGAACCTGCGGAACATCACGGACCGTCGTTACCTTGGATTTGTTAACGGTACGGCCGCTAACGCTCTGGCAACAACCGGGATGTATGGGTCCAAGATCAAAGGTGGCAACACAACCTATTCCGTCGCAGCACCGTTTATGGTGATGGGAACGGCCAGCGTCGATTTCTAAAAACCTGCACTGACACAAAGCGTTTTAAGCTGCGTGAAAGGTCTGGATGGGGGAGGTGCCGTGTGCGCCTCCCCCATTTTCTTTTTAGCCGTCAGTGGCTGGATTTTGCAGGCGCTTTGCCGTGATCCGGCATGGCGGACTCAGCAAAATCTTCCGAGACAAATACCAGGCCGTTCAGGATCTGGTCGAGCGCTGCAACAGCTTCAGACGCCTGCTTGCCTTCGGTAAAGACCGTCGCGCGGTTCAGCGCACCCTGCGTCTGCGCCAGCGGTGCCAGAGCGACGATGAAGTCAGCATCTTCCCCCACAACCTGCATGGTCTGGGCAGCCTGATCGGTCTGACCAGCTTTCAGTTGTCCATTCGCCGTGGCAACAGCGGCCTTCTTTTCCGGAGCCAGTGTTTCTGTGGCGATGAATTCTCCGCCAACCGGAATCCATGTGGTGGGTGTGGTTGCAGGCGTGTGATCGGGAGACGCCGGATGTTGCGGTGCTGGCTGAAGCTGGCTTTCCGCAGCATTAAACTTTGTTTCAGCCTTGCCTGCGGCGGTCAGACGCTTCTGAGCATCGTAAAGTGCGGGAATCGCGGCGTCGGTCTTGCCTGCTGCCAGCGTTTCACGAGCCTGAACAATGTCTGCCATGGCGCGCTGGCCGTCAGCGGACAGGTGGCGGAAGGCGCGGCCCGCTTTAAACTGTTCCCATTTGGTGTGAAGGCTGCTGGCGTGCGCCATCATCGGTGTGGCGGTCAGCACGGCCAGAGCGGCCAGAGATGCCTTTGTGTTAAAACGCATGAGTAAGATCCATTGCTGCAATAAAGAAGGGCGCTGTCAGAAAGGCCCTTTTCCGCACCCTAATATTGGATGCGCCGTGGCTTCCGACAACTCTCTGCCGCGGGATGCTGCTCAGCGGGTTTATCCTAGCCTGATACCTAACTTCCGAGATGGCCTGCGGTTCAGAGGCTGGTCCGCATATGGTCCCGCAGTGCGTTGCAGCGTTTGGCATATTGAGACGCTTTGGAGGCGGTGACAAAATTGATAAGAAACGCGGCGACCAGTGAAAAGAAGGACAGGACCGTCAGCAACTCACCGGTGAATGAAATGTCCTCATTATAATGCAGGGCGGAATACCAGAGCAGGGTAATGCTCAGCACCGCGCCAAAAAAGCCAAACACCCCGGTTGATTTGATCAGGGAATCTTCAATGCTTTCAAAGGCAGACGTCTCACGCCACAGATCAAAAAGCTGGCGGTCCACTTCGCCTATGGCATTTGCGTGGTCTGCCTTTTGTTCATCCGTGCGCATGTGCGGGTTTTTGCGGTGGATATCCAGTTCCTGCCGCGCCTTGGTGAAGACGCGCCGACGCTCCTTGATGGCGGGCAGGCTGATATCGACAAAACTCAGGATGGCGACGTTAAGCCCGGCTGAAAGCTGCACCACAGCCTGAAAATCACCCCAGGAGATACTCATATCCGGCCGCCTTGCTGCTTAGTTTTGTCATGCCTGTGGTCCTACTGAGAACGGCGTCTGGCACCAAGGGCTCTCGGGCATGTCAGCTATTCGGCAAAGCGGAACTGCTCAGTCGAGCTGGCCGGTGCGCTCGGCCCGGCCAATATCAATGCAGAGCAGGACAATTACGGGTAACGGCCAGAGAAAAGGGAATTGCGCATGCAGGCCCAGAGCCAGAGACGTCACGGCTGCCCCGGCCAGAAAAGCGACCCATGATAACCCCGGCAGAAAAAGTGTCGCCAGTGAAGGGCGCGGAATTTTACGACCCGGCCAGAATGACAGCAGCCACGCGGCTATGGCCGCCGCGCATTTCAGCAGATTGCTGGTAATAACGACCGTCTGAATGGCGTTGCCTGAAAAACGGGCCAGAGTTTGACCCTGAATGGCCATAAGAGCAGGCAGGATCAGACATTCATAACGCACCTGCTGAGGTGCGCCATGCAGGCCTTCCGCAAAGCACAGCAGAAACGCCATGACGATAAAATTACAGACTGGCGGTACAATAAGCCGGAGGCAGGATGCAAGAATGGCTGTCAGAAAAAAGACCAGAAGCAGTTCCGCAATCTGCATGCCATGCTGCCAGTTTCCGGCAGCAAAGGTGGCGTCCATATGGATCGTGTTGCCTGTCATGGCGCCTGCAAACATCCCGCCCAGATCAATAAAGCTGAGCGCGTTGATGTATCCCGCCAGCATTCCAAGCAACAGAATACGGCGGGCAGATGCAAAAACAGGAGCAGGCGCCATAAGATTTAGCGGGTGCTGAACAGACGGTCCCCGGCATCGCCAAGTCCGGGGCGGATGTAGCCGTGATCATCCAGTCCGCGATCGATTGAGCAGGTGATGATGGGCACGTCCGGGTGGGCTTTTTGCAGGCAGGCAATCCCTTCCGGTGTGGAAAGCAGGCAGACAAAGAGCAGGCGCTTTGCCCCCTGTTCCTTCAGCCGCGTCAGGGCTGCGGCGGCACTGTGGCCTGTGGCAAGCATGGGGTCCACCACAACGCAGCGGCGTGAGGCAATCTGCGTGGGGAGTTTGAGGTAATATTCCACGGCCTCAAGGCTGTCCGGGTCACGATACAGACCAATATGCCCGACAGGCGCGAACGGCACGAGGTCCAGCATACCATCCAGCAGACCATTCCCGGCCCGCAGGATGGAAATGAAGCAGACATCCGGGCCCGCCAGCTGCTGGCCCTGCATTGTCTCAAGCGGTGTTTCAATGTCCACCGGCTCCAGCGGGAGGTCGCGTGTGGCTTCATAGCACATCAGCAGGCTGAGTTCGCGCACCAGACGGCGGAAACCGGCTGTAGAGGTTTCCTTGCGGCGCAGATGAGTCAGCTTGTGCTGGATGAGGGGGTGGTCAAGCACCACAGGCGGGAGG
>NZ_JACRVR010000005.1:0-143548 GCF_018811975.1 Acetobacter sp. P1H12_c
TCCGGCCGGGAGCGGACGGCCTGTCGCCGGATCAATTTTAGCAGAAGTGATTCGATCTTTCATGGTGAGCCTCGCTTGGGCCCAGCATAGCCTTTTCATGGGCCCATTGGGACCATGTGCTTATCGTCTTTTTTTTGGCGATGGGCCCAAGGTGGGCCCAAAAGCAGTCAATCATTCCGCGACCAAAACTCTAAGTCATTGGAAAGATTGGCGTCCCGTACGGGATTCGAACCCGTGTTGCCGCCGTGAGAGGGCAGTGTCCTAGGCCTCTAGACGAACGGGACATAGAGGGATGGGCGGATTACTACGAGAAAATTGTGCCGGACACAAGCGGAGAAGTAGCGGGAGAGCCAGGTGTGCTTTGCAGGTAACAGTGGAAGTTGGAAGGTAAAGGATTAGACATAGCTGGTAGAAATTACGTTGATACGTTATATCATAACGTATAAGACCCTGATCAGATCGTTTCCAAAACCTTAAGGGTCACTCTCTGATGCTGGTATCTCGTCTTTCTTTTTTGCTGGCATGCTCAACTGTCTGCACAACAGCCGGATTTCTGTTCTGTATAGAAAATGCACAGGCTCAGAATGCGTCTACAGGCACAGTTCAGGCCGCGCAGACAGTTCAGCCGACAAGTAAGAAAAAAACTGCTGGCGAGAAAAAAGCGGTACAAACATCCACATCCACATCCACATCCACATCCACATCCACATCCACATCCACATCCACGCGCACGGCGCACGCTCTGGATACCGGTCGCGGCAGACCTGTGGGGCAGGAGGCCGTTTCCATTCAGCCCGGTCTGGCCAGCACGCCGGAACGGGTGACGGTTACCGCGCATCTGGACAGGGCAAGATCAGAGCTTCAGCCGGACACAGGGGCCACAGTTTATCGTTTCGACCGACAGGCACTGGAGACCATTCCAGGTGGGGATAATGCCCCGCTTAATCAGGTTCTGTTACAGGCTCCCGGTGTGGCGCAGGATAGTTACGGCCAGATCCATGTGCGTGGAGACCACAATGAAGTGCAGTTCCGGCTGGATGGCGTGCAGCTTCCGGAAGGTCTGAACGTGTTCGGGCAGGCGCTGATGACGCGTTTTGCTGACAGCATGTCTCTGACAACGGGCGCTCTCCCGAGTGAATTCGGATTTTTGCAGGCAGCCGTTGTTGATATCACGACCAAAAATGGCACGACGAATTCTGGCGGCATCGCGTCTGTTTACGGCGGTGCGCGGGACTATTTCCTGCCATCACTCCAGTATGGCGGCCATAAGGGTAAATGGGATTACTTCGCGACGGCCGATTTTGTGCATGATCGCGTGGGTATTGAAAATACAACCAGATCCTTTAACGCCGTTCATGATCTGAGTAACCAGTATCACTTCCTCGGGCATCTGCGGTACACAGCCGATGAAAATACCCGTATCAGCTTTATTGCGGGTGTTTCCAATGCTGAATACCAGCTTCCGAATAACCCAGGCCAGCAGACCCAGTTTTCTGAACCGTCTTACGCCGGGAGTGATCTGGCGCAGAAGCTGAACGGTAGCGTGGACAGCGCAAGCCTGAACGAACGCCAGAAGCAGATCACAGATTTTGCTATTCTGGCATTGCAGAAAGAAATTGGGTCGTTCAGCCTGCAAAGTTCTGTGTTTACCCGCTACAGCAGCCTGCGTTATTCGCCGGATGAACTGGGGGATCTGGTTTATAACGGTATTGCCCAGCGCGCTGCACGCTCCGTTTTCTCCACGGGGACGCAGCATGACGTGACATGGCATGCTGCAAAAGATCATACAGTACGCTTTGGCTTTCAGGTTTTTGTTGAACGCACGATTTCCAAGACGGATTCAACCGTGTTTGGCGCGAATGGTGTGGATGAGGACGGTAACCCGACGTTTGATCCTACTCCGATCAAGGTTTATGACGGGAGTGGCAAGACAGGCACGGTATATGGCCTGTATGCACAGGATGAATGGACGCCTTTGCGGAACCTTACAGTCAATTACGGCCTGCGTTTTGACGGTGTGAGTGAATATACCAGTGAAAAGCAGGTGAGTCCGCGCCTGAATGTCGTATGGAAGCCCTGGAAAGGGGCGACACTGCATGCAGGCTATTCCCGCTATTTCACGCCACCGCCGTTTGAGGTGGTCAGCAGCTCCGCACTGTATAAATTTGCAAATACAAGTTCTGCATCCGAAGTTATGCAGAATTCAACAGTTAAGGCTGAGCGCGATCACTATTTTGACGCGGGTATTCAGCAGCAGATCCTGCCGGGTTGGCGTGTATCCTTTGATGCCTATTACAAGCTGGCGAATAATCTGATTGATGAAGGCCAGTTTGGTGCGCCGATCGTGCTCAGCGGTTTTAACTATCGCAAGGGGCAGGTGAACGGTTACGAGGTCAGCACCTCATACGACAAAGGTCCGTTGTCTCTTTACGGGAACTTCTCGTGGTCCCGCGCTATTGGTAAGGATATTACCAGTGCGCAGTTTAACTTTGGGCAGGATGATCTGGACTATATCCGACACCGCTGGATTCATCTGGATCATGACCAGCGCTGGACAGCATCGGCCGGTGCGGCTTACAGCTTCTTCCACAGAAGCTGGCATCCGCTGCGCGTTTCCGCCACGATGGTTTATGGCAGCGGTCTGCGTGCAGATGGTGATGTGCCGAACGGAGCGGTTGTGCCGCAATATGCAACCTTCAACTTTGCGGCTGTGCAGACCTTCAAAAATCTGTTTGGCCATTCTTTCCTTGGTAACACGCAGATCAGGCTGGATGTTACCAACCTGTTTGACCGCACCTATCTGCTGCGTGATGGTAGCGGGATTGGGGTTGGCGCACCGCAATACGGCCTGCGCCGCACGATCCTGACCGGCATTACGCAAAGCTTCTAAAACTGCAAACGTCAGAAAATATTTTACTATGATAGGTAAAATATTTTCTGACTTTCAGGCATTTTGCCCCGAGGCAGTTTTCTTAAAGCCTTTATAATTTGAGAAGACTCTCGAAAACGCACAATCCTCCATGACTCGTCATCAACGGGTGATGGAGGATTTTGTCTTGAGAGGCTGTTGCAAAAATCTGTCAGCCTGACCACATGTTGAAGCGATGTTGGGTGTACGGGCTCTACGCGCCTCTGCCATGTTACGTGGCTGGAATTCAGTCTTAAATTGTAAACAGGCTTAGGGCACGCTAAAAGCCGCATCTGTATACGAAAGCCGGTATCGGATGTTAGGGAGAGCGTGGAAATGGTAAAACCGAGGCAGAACATACCCGGTCTATCTGATCAGCCTGAAAATCATGCAAGTCACACAGAGGACCAGATGATTGTCTCTCCCGGTGCCGATCTGGGCCAGAGGATGAAAATTCTGCGTAAGGCAGCCGGGTTGACCCAGCAGCAGGTGGCGGATGCTCTGGGCGTATCACGCCCGGCCATCGCGTTTTGGGAAACCGGGCGGGAAGGCAGTGCGAGAAAGCATATCCCGAAACTTGCGGCGCTGTTTGGCGTCGAGCCGGACATTTTCCTGACAGGCTATGTGCAGGAAGATATTGCTCTGACTGTGTCTCCAGATGAGTATGATATTGTCCGCCTGTACCGCATGCTTGACCCATCCCGTAAGGTTTCTGCCCAGAAATGGATGGAAAGACAGGTCAGAATGTTGCGCAAAAGCGAAGAGGACTTCTGAAGTCTCTCTCGGGTTACCGGGGTTTGATAACAGAATATTCAGAAAGTGAGCGTGCGTTACAGGGGTAGGGTCCGGGTCTGCGCGGGAACTCTCACCTGTCTCAATCACTTAAAGATCAGTTAAAGGAGTGATTGGGACAGGGAGAGCACAATGAAGCGTGCCGCCTTTTTTCTGCTGGCTGGGTTGGTGTCCGTGTCGAGGCTGAGCGCCGTTGAGGCTGTGCATGCGTCAGACATGACACCTGTTATGGCGGAAGCCCCGGTGGTGGAAAAGGGCGTGTATCATGTTGATGGCCTGCGCACGCAGGTTGTGTTTTCCGTGACCTGCCTGAGTTTCAGCCACTATCACGGCATGTTTTCCGGAGTGTCTGGCTCCCTTTTGCTGGATTCCGCTCACCCTGAACTGTCCCATGTGGCGTTACGGTTGCCCGTGCAGTCTTTGATGACAACAGCCGGGTCCGTGACTGAAGCTCTTTGGGGGGAGGACTGGCTGGATGCCCGGAAATACCCCGATGCCGAATTTGTTTCGACGCAGATTGTCTCGGAAGGGCCATCACAGGCCAGCGTCTCCGGGCGTCTGACATTACATGGTGTGACACGGCCCGTGACGCTGCATGTTCATTTTGTCGGGGCCGGGACAAATCCGCTGGATCAGGCCTATACGGTCGGGTTTGAAGCGCGGGGCACCATCCAGCGGAGCGCGTTTGGTATGAGAAGCGCGATGACAGCCGTGGGTGATGATGTCAAACTCACTCTGACAGGTGTTTTTGAAAAAGGTCGCGCAGGACAGGACGAGTAAATAAATGCTCTGATTTGCCGCCGGGATGCCTATCCGGCTTGCAGGGCAAGCGCTGCTGCGGTTGCGATGTCTTTGCGCAAGGCGATGACGTTTCCTTTCCCGTCCGGGTGAACCCGGTTTGTCAGAATCAGAACAAATGTTTCTTTCTCCGGCACCAGCCAAAGTGATGTGCCGGTAAAGCCGGTATGGCCGAAGGAACTCGCCGGGAAGTGCTCTCCGCGTGGGGAGGAATAATGTGTTGCAATATCCCACCCCAGTCCGCGCAGATCAGACTTTCCGGCAGGTTGCTGGGGGGTGGACATCAGCACAAGTGTTTCCGGGCGCAAGGGAAACGCTGAGGGCAGGCCAGCCCGGCGTGCCAGCAGGGCATGGGCGTAAGTCAGCATATCATCCGCGCAGGAGAACAGCCCGGCATGGCCTGCTACACCATCCATCCGGCGGGTTGTCGGGTCATGCACCACGCCACGGAGCATCTGGTTTTGTTCGTCATACTGGGTGGGGGCAATGCTGTCATGCAGGGCGCTGTCTGGCAGGAAAAAGGTGCGGGAAAGCCCGAGGGGCTGGAGAATATTCCGGGTCGCGTAAATATCCAGTGGAAGACCTGAAAGTTTTTCAACAATCAGGCCGAGGGTAATGAAGTTGATATCGCTATAGACAAACTGTTCCCCGGGCGGGTGTGCCGGGCGGGCATCCATTACGCGCTGAACAGCAGCCTCCTTGCCATGCCATGGTGTAGACAGATCAAGATCCGGGGCGAGCCCGGAATAATGCGTGAGCAGCAGGCGCACCGTAATGGCCTGCTTCCCGTTGGTGGCAAAGGCCGGAAGATACGTGCTGACCGGCGCATCCAGTCTGACAAAGCCGCGTTCATAAAGCTGCATGATGGCAGGCGCTGTAATCAGCACCTTGGTCAGAGAAGCCATGTCGAACAGGGTTGCCCACGTCATCGGTTCCTGCCGCGGCACCAGAGCACGATGGCCAAATACGTCTTTCCATACCGTATTGCCTGCCTGACCGACGGCCGCGACGGCACCGGGCGTTTTGCCCTCCTGCACGGCCTTCTGGAAAATCTGATCCAGCGCGGCAAAGCGGTTCTCCGCTGTAATTTGGGCTTTTGCCACATGTGCGCCGAGCAGGCCGAGACCTGCGGACAGTGCGCCGTTTTGCAGAACCATACGGCGGGAGAAGCGGGAGGAAGACGGCATGGGGAAAAGTCCGGAATCAGGAGGCTGGCGGAAAGTGATGGAAGTGTAAGAGGAAACCTCTTGTTGCGCCAGCGTGATGGAACCTTTGGACCGTTATTGAAGAAAGTAGAAAACGCTTTACCGCCCGGCAGGGGCGACGAAACGGAATGTCAGATTAAAACGGGTCGGGCCGGTCAGCGGATGCACGCCTTGTTCCAGCGGTTTGACGCCGTGATAATGCAGCCGGGCTTTGCCGCCCCAGACCAGAACATCCCCATGTTCCAGCAGGATGGAGTGCGGGCGCGTGGTCCGCTGGAGACCGCCCCACAGAAACAGGATGGGAAGCCCCAGTGAGACAGAGACAATCGGCTGTGTAATATCGCCTTCATCCTTATCCTGATGCGCCGTCATACGGGTTCCGGCTTCATACCGGTTGATCAGGCAGGCATTGGGCTGAAATCCTTCAAAACCCGCTGTGGCGGCACTCCGGCGGGCGAGGTGAAAAAGAAGGTCTGGCATGGGCGGCCAGAGCGCCTGTGTTGTGGGGGCCGTGTGGGTATACCGATACCCTGCCTGATCCGTGACCCATCCCCATGTGCCACAACTGGTCATGGCGACAGACATTTGCCGCCCGCCGGGTGTCAGCATGTGGCGGAGGGGTGCTGCGCGGAGGATCGGGGCGAGGGCGCGCCATAGCGCTTCTGCGTTTTCAAGTGCGCCCCCCCGCAACAGGGTGGCACCGGGGCTGAGGGTGACCCGCTTTGGCCGAGTGTCTGCCAGTCCGAGGTCCATCTGTCCGGAACCCGTTGAAAACAGAGGCGGCGTGCGGTCCGGCATGACGGTCCTTCTGGCAGGGGGAGAGGGCTGAGTGAGAAGGCAGGGTGCCCAGGCAGACGCGGCGGAGCAATCAAAATTATCAGCGCAGAAATGGAAAMCCCCGCCGCGACGGACATGTCGCGGCGGGGTCTGATGATGGGCGCGGGGGCTGTTGCTGAAGGTTAATCAGCACGCAGCTTTGGGGTTTTATGCGCGGTCAGCCTGACCAGCCTCTGTGAGAGCCGGAAGTTCGGCGGCGGGTTTGACGAGAGTCACGAGCCCGACCACAACCAGATTCACAATAAGGGACAGCAGCCCGGTTGAGACCATGCCGGAGAGCGGGCCAAGTGTGACCATGTGGATGGGCTTCAGCCCGTCCATCCAGCACAGTCCGAGGCCGAAAATCCCGCCGACAGCCCAGCCAGCCAGCATGGCAGTTGCTGAAAAGCGGATGCGCAGCAGACCAAGGACAAGCGCCGGGAAGGTTTGCAGAATGATCACCCCGCCCAGGAGCTGGAAATCAATCGCGAATTTTGCATTCAGGAACAGCACGCAGAACAGAGCGCCGACTTTGACAGCCAGAGCCGTAATGCGGCTGGTGCGGACGGGGTTCTTCTGCGGAGGCAGCAGGTTGCTGGTCACAAGGTTTGCGGCCCCGATGGCCATGACGGCGGCCGGAACCAGAGCGCCCACGGCAATGGCGGCAAAGCAGAAGCCGCTGAACCATGCCGGGAAAATCTGCTGGAACAGCAGAGGCACGACCATGGTGGCGTTATCTGTCTTGATTCCTGCGGTGTGCGCCATCAGCCCCAGCATGGCAATCAGCCCCAGCACAACAGTATAGATGGGCAGGAACACAGCGTTCTGGCGGATGGTATCCGCCGATTTTGCTGCCAGAATCCCGGTGAGCGTATGCGGATACAGGAACGCTGCCAGCGCGGAAGAAAGCGCCAGCGTGGCATACGGCAGACCCTGACCGGCATGCAGGACCGGCTGCGTTGTGTCAGCCCCGGCAAACAGCGCGGAATATCCCCCCATATGCAGGGGAATGACCGTAACAGCCACCAGCACGGCGATGTAGATCATGATGTCTTTAATAAAGGCTGTCAGCGCCGGAGCATGCAGCCCGCCCAGCCATGTGTAGGCCGCCAGTGAGACAAAGGCGATAACCAGCGGGATATCTCCCGGCAGGCCAAGCGCCTGAATGACTGTACGAATTCCAACGAGCTGGAGCGCAATATACGGCATCACGGCGATCAGCCCGGTAAGGGCGACCACAATTTCCAGCCCGCGGCTGTTAAAGCGGGCGCGGACAAGATCTGCCGCGGTGGAATGGCCACCGGCATGCGCCAGCTTCCACAGGCGCGGCATGACAAGGAAAATAAACGGATAGACGATGATGGTGTAGGGGAGCGCAAAGAAGCCGTAGCCACCTGCCGCATAGACCAGTGCTGGCACGGCGATGACGGTATAGGCGGTATAGAAATCGCCCCCGACCAGAAACCATGTGACCCACGCGCCAAACTGGCGGCCGCCGAGCGACCATTCCTCGTCAGAGGAGACGGTGGCACTTTTCCCGCCGCCAAACAGCCCGCGCAGCCACTGGATGGAACTGCCGATGATGATGGTTGCCGCAAAGAAGAGAATAAAGACGCCGAGCGCCCACGGGTTAATGCCGTTCATGCGTCATGCCCCTTTTTCCAGACAATCCAGATAAGGACGGAGGTTACCGGCACCCAGGCAAGCTGGTACCAGTAGAAAAAGGGGAAGCCGAACAGTACGGGCGTATAGCGGTCGTACAGGGGCGTCCAGAGCAACCCCAGAAAGGGCAGCAGGAGCAGCAGATTCAGGATTTTCATGTTAAGACGACCGGAGTTTGTTATTTTTTATTTTGGACCGGATCAGTCATGCATGTGGCTGCACGGGTGTCAATCGCCTGACGGGGAGTTGAAGGCGATTGCTGTCTGAATTGTGTTTTTCCTGCTGGATAGCAGCATTTTTGCCAGACTTGTCATAACACAAAGCCGTGGCTGGCGCATTTGTGATGGGACCTTTCAGGCGCATGGCCTGAAAGGTCCTGCAGGCACAGGTAAGAAAATCAGTTGGTTTTTCTGTGTTGTAACACAGTATTGAGGTGGTCACTGTACTGGCGGTAGCTGCCTTCGGGCACGCAGCCCATTTCTTCCAGATCTTCCAGATCCGCGCCATGGTTGATCCATGTGTTGACTTCCCGGAAGTCCAGTGCGGCGGGGATGGTATGGGCTTCATACACCAGCGGGTTTTCTTCCCCCTGTGTGGCGCCAAACGGCATGAAGGTTTCCGCCGCCGGAACCTTGGTGCCATGCAGGCTGATTTCCCCGCATACAATCTGTTTGTCCCCAGAGGTATGGGTGCTGATTTTTCTGAAATGCGGTTTGTCTTCCGCAAAGCGCTTGTTCAGCATGGCCAGAGTGGATTTTACAAACGGGCTTGCATTCTTGTCGCTGCCATCAACCACCGTCTGCGCCTGTGCCGCGCTGAAAGAGGGGAGCAGACACAGGCTTTGCAGGCCGAGGCAAAGAATAAGGGCACGTTTCATGATCAGGTCCTTCTTGCATGCGGGGCGCATGGTGCCTTGCCAGAACCGGAAGATCAATCACTCCGCTGGTTCTGGCAAAAGAGAGTGTCTTATAATCTGCGGCCCGCGGGGCTGATGCCGCCACAGGTCAGCCGTCCACCGGGCATGGGGTAAGGGACGCCGGTGGTGGCAGGCAGAGAGAGCGGCAGACCGCGCAGGCTCCTTACGGCCAGAAATCCGAAACATTCAGCCTCCAGCGCATCCCCGTCCCAGCCCAGAGCCTCCACCGGCTGCACTGTGCCGGGGACATGGTCCGCCAGCATGCGCATTAGCGTTGGGTTGCGGCGCCCCCCTCCGCAGACAAACCAGTGGAGCGGTTCTTCCGGCAGGGGGGTACGGGCAATAGCCGCAGCCGTAAAGGCGGTGAGCGTTGCCGCGCCGTCCTCAACGCTCAGGCGGGAGACCAGTTCCAGCGCCTGATGGAAGCTCAGCCGGTCAAGTGATTTCGGAGGTGGTTTACGGAAGAACGCATGGGCCATGAGGGTGGACAGGAGAGCGGTATCGACCATGCCCTTTGCTGCGCAGGCTCCGTCAAAATCACAGGGCTGACCAGTGTGGCGGAACATCCAGTCATCCAGCAGAGCATTGCCCGGCCCGGTGTCACACGCCAGAACGTCGCCCGTGCGCGTCATGAGGGTCAGGTTGGCAACACCCCCGATATTCAGCACAGCGGCGGGTGTGCTGTGCCCATGCAGCAGGGCCGCATGGTAGAGGGGGGCCAGCGGCGCGCCTTCTCCGCCTGCCAGCACATCGGCAGTCCGGAAATCATGCACGACGGGCAGATCTGTTGCGGCGGAAAGGCGGCTGGCATTGCCAATCTGCCATGTGCGGCCCGGCGCATGCAGAATGGTCTGTCCGTGCAGGCCAATGACATCAATCTGCCGCTCTCCAGCCTGCGCGCGGACGGCCTGCACGGCCTGTGTGTGCACATCCGTCAAAGCCTGTTCCGCCTCCAGCAGATCGGCATCATCAGGGGAAAGGGTGGCTGCCCGGTCCAGAATGGCGCGGATTCTGGCCCGGAGAGAGGCGTCATACGGCACTGTCAGAGACGGGCCGTGGTCAAACACTCTGATCCCGTCCGTTGTGATCAGGGCGGCATCTACTCCGTCCAGCGAGGTGCCGCTCATCAGGCCAATGGCCGTCAGCGGAGCGTGAGGTGAGGCATCCTGTGCAGCGTCTGTGGCCACGGGCGCGTGTTCTGGCGACTGAGGCTGCATCACGGTGCGGCTCCTGCCGGATGGACCGCGCCTTCCACGCCGGGGATCAGATGATTCGTCCCAACCTGCCAGAGCAGAATACGGTCCTGTCCGTTATCCGCAATGTGCAGAGCCATCAGCCCGTCCTGCACGCGGGCCATGCTGATCAGGCGTGTTCCGGCAGGCAGAACCGGCGGGGCAGCGGCATCCTGTAACGGAACCACCCGAGCCGCGATCGCTGTGCCGGACGGAGGTGTATGGCTCCCCATACGGTGGATGATAACGCCCACCAGCGCGACCGTGCCCACCACAATCAGAAGTCCCATCCCGATGACAGCCGCCATCAGTCCTTTAGGTGTGCCGGGCGTTTGTTCCATGTCTGTCCTGTTCTGGTGCGGTCTGCGCGGGTGGGGTTTAGCGGGCTGAAGCGGCGTGGATATGGCGCTTCATGGTCTGGATCACGGTGGGCAGGCCGTCAAAAATCGCCTGCCCGATCAGGAAGTGCCCGATATTTAGTTCCATGATCTCGGGGAGGGCCGCAATCGGGCCGACATTCTCATAAGTCAGGCCATGCCCGGCATGTACTTCCAGCCCTTTTGCGGCGGCGTGTGTTGCGGCAGCGCGCAGGCGGTCCAGTTCTCCCGCGCGGCCTTCCGCATAGGCTCCGGTGTGCAGTTCCACCACCTGCGCGCCCGCAGCAACGGCGGCGTCAATCTGGGCAGGGTCAGGGTCAATAAACAGGGAAACACGAATACCTTTTTCCACAAGCGCCTGCACACGGGGTTTTAAGGAGGCCAGTTGCCCGGCAACGTCCAGCCCGCCTTCCGTTGTCAGCTCTTCCCGGCGTTCCGGCACAATGCAGCAGGCATGGGGCAGGAGCGTGGTGGCGAGAGAGACCATCTCATCCGTCGCAGCCATTTCCATATTAAGCGGGGCTTTGATGTCTGTGCGCAGGCGCTGGAGGTCGGCATCGCGGATGTGACGGCGGTCTTCCCGCAAATGGGCTGTAATGCCGTCCGCTCCGGACTGTACGGCCAGCAGCGCTGCGGCAACCGGGTCCGGATGTGTGCCGCCACGGGCGTTTCTGACGGTCGCAACGTGGTCAATATTCACGCCAAGCCGAATGAGGGGGCGGGGAGTGCGTGTCATGAGGCCTTCCTTCGGTTTTCGGTCAGTTGTGCGGCCAGTCTGAGGGCTGCCAGCAGGCTGCCGGGGTCTGCCTTGCCGGTTCCGGCAATATCAAACGCTGTGCCGTGGTCGGGAGAGGTGCGGATAATGGGCAGACCCAGCGTGATATTCACGCCCTCTGCCATATCCAGCGTCTTGAGCGGGATCAGGCCCTGATCATGATACATGCAGAGCGCCACGTCATAGCGGGCCCGCGCATCCGGCGTGAACATGGTGTCAGGGGGCAGGGGGCCGAAAATGGTCATGCCGTCCGCCTGCAGGGCGCGGATGGCCGGAATAATGCAGTCCAACTCTTCCCGCCCCATCAGGCCGCCTTCTCCCGCATGGGGGTTCAGGCCTGCTACAGCCACGCGCGGGCTTGTCAGCCCAAAATCACGTTTCAGCCCCTGTACGGTTGTGCGGGCTGTGCGGATGATCAGCTCCGGGGTGAGCTGTTCGATGGCCGTACGCAGCGCGACATGCACTGTCACCGGCACAACCCGGAGGGACGGGCCTGCCAGCATCATCACATCCTGACCGGGCACCCCGCAGAGTTCCGCCAGATATCCCGTGTGGCCGGGGTGCGTAAAACCGGCCTGCTTCACCACGTCCTTGCTGATCGGGTTGGTCACGACCGCAGAGCCTTCCCCGGCCTGCACAAGGCGTACCGCCTGCGTAATGCTGTCAATTACGCTGCCTGCATTCCGGCTGTCCGGTGTGCCGGGGGCGGCGGATACCGCCAGAGAGAGAGGTAGCACCGGGATGGCATCCCGAAAGAGGCTTCCGGCTTCCCGCACGTTGCTCACGATGCGCACGGGGGCCGCTGTTTCCAGAAGCGACGGGTCGCCCAAAAACACAAAGGCCGGCCCGTTTTCCCGCAGGGCCTGCCAGGCCTTCACGGTAATTTCGGGGCCTATGCCAGCCGGGTCACCCTGTGTCAGCACCAGCATGTTGGTCATATCCTCAAAGGGTGATCTCAGGGAGCGGTCCGGGCCGCCAGCGCATAGAGCACCCGGATCCATGAACGCATGCCTTTATGGAAGCAGGAGAGATCATACTTTTCATTAGGGGAATGTACGCGGTCATCCTCCAGCCCGAAGCCGATCAGCAGGGAGTCCATCCCCAGAGCTTCCTGCACTTCCGTTACAACGGGGATGGAGCCGCCACACCCGATAACAGCCGCCGGATGCTGCCATTCTTCTTCCAGCGCTTTCAGTGCTGGCGGGAGGAAAGGCATATCGGCCGGGACAATGCTGGCTCTGGAACCGCCATGCGCCGTAAATTCTGCCGTGCAGTCCGCGGGCAGGCGGGTTTCCACGTGGGCGCGGAAGGCTGCGCGAATGGCGTCCGGGTCCTGCTTGCCAACCAGACGGAAAGAGACTTTCGCCATGGCTTTTGAGGGCAGAACAGTCTTGAAGCCCTTCTCCTCATACCCACCGCTAATGCCGTTAATCTCGCAGCTGGGGCGGGACCATGTCTGCTCAAGGGCAGTGTAGCCAATCTCGCCCGCAGGCAGGCTCAGGCCAACAGGGGCAAGACCGTCTTCATCACTCGGGCCAATTTTCCGCCACAGGGCACGGGTTTCTTCCGGGATAACGGGCACGCCCTCATAAAATCCCTGCAACGTCACCCGGCCTGTCGCGCCATCCCGCAGGTCAGAAAGGATATCGCACAGAAGCTGGATCGGGTTGCGGGCGGCATTGCCATACATGCCTGAGTGGAGGTCACGATTCGCGCAGGTAATAGTCACCTCCTCGCCCACCATGCCGCGCAGCATGGTGGTGATGGCAGGCATGCCCCGGCCCAGCATCCCGGTATCGCAGATCAGCGCCACATCGGCTTTCAGCTCATCCCGGTTGGCTTTCAGGAAGGGCAGCAGGTTTACACCGCCAGATTCTTCCTCGCCTTCAATCAGCATGGTGACACTCAGCGGGAGTGCGCCATCCGCAGCGCGCAGGGCGCGGCAGGCTTCCACAAAGGTCATGACCTGCCCTTTGTCATCCGCCGCACCGCGCGCGGTAATTTCCATCTCACCTGTGGGGCCTTTCACTAGCACAGGCTCAAAGGGGGCAGAGGTCCATAAATTCAGCGGGTCCACCGGCTGTACGTCATAATGGCCATAGAACAGCACATGCGGTGCGCCTTCCGGCCCTCTGGCGTGGGCCACAACCATCGGGTGGCCGGGTGTTTCCCGTGTGCTGGCGTCAAAACCAATCTCACGCAGTTCCGCGACCAGCCATTCCGCGGCCTTGCGGCAGTCGGGTGCGTGGTCGGGCTGGGTGGAAATGCTGGGAATACGCAGCAGGTCAAAAAGACGTTTCAGGCTGTCATCCAGCCCCTTATCTGCCAGATCAAGAGCGGCCTGTTCGGTCATTTTGTTATCCTCTGCGTCGTTTGGCGTCAAACATGGCAGGCGCTGCGGCCTGTAGTGCTCATGCAATCACACGATTTGGAAGCAGAGGAAAGGTCAGAAACCGTCGGGGGTGAAATCGGCCAGAAATTGATACAGCAGGTTAGGCGTATATCCGTATTCGACTGCCTGTACGGCCTGCGGGTGCGTCACGCGGTACCATGCCGGGTCAAAATGGCGGGAAAGCTGCACGGTATCCGGCATGCTTTTGCTGGCGTGGAGCAGATGGATAAAAGGTGAAAGGGCAGCAAGCTCCGGGTTTTCTGGCCGGTTGCGGAGATACACGTCCGGGTTGAAAAACAGATGCCCCGACCGATGCTCCTTGTCTCCTGAGCGCAGAAAATGGTCATAGCCGTTGGCAAACCCGTTTTTCTCAAGGTTTGCCAGACTCATATCCGCTGCACTGGCGGTATAATACCGTTCCGAAAACAGATAATGCGGGGACTGCGTCTTAAATCCCTTCTGGCAGTAATGCTCAAAGCCGGAGCGATACTGGCCGTCCACAATTTCGGCCAGTGCTTCCGAGCAGTTCCGCCGGTACCATTCTTCATCAAAATAGCGGTTGGGCGAGTGGCCGGAAAAAGCGCCCTGATCCTCATACCAGGCCTGAAGCTGCGCATCCGGGAGCGCGCGGACGTCTCCCAGAACAGTTTTATATTCCTCCCGGTACCAGTCCGGATCAAAGGCTTTCCAGAGAGGAGGTAACTGGAATGACGTCATGGCATCAGGCTTTCTTCAGGTGGGAGAAGAGGGGCACTGGTGTTGATCAGCCCTGCGCGCGGCGGCTTCGCCAGAGTTCTCCAAAGTCGATCTGCTGGACAACAATCGGCAGGAAGCCGGCTTCACGGCTCAGCGTTGTCAGCAGGTTGCGCGCACCGGGGAACAGCATGCGGGGGGCTTCAACCAGCAGGAGCGGCTCAAAAGTTTCCGCCGTGGAGTGGTTGAGCGTAAAAATCCCTGCATAAACCAGCGTCGTTTCAAACAAACGCACCGGTTCCTCCCCATTCGGGCCGGGGGCCGTCTGGCCCTGACACTGCATGACCAGTTCAACTTCAAAATTAGGCATGTTTTCGCCAATCTGATTGGCGCGAACATCGACCATAATGGCAATCTGGGGCCGTTCCTGAGCCCGCGCAAACACTGCGGGCGCACCGGCGACCTGAAATGTGACGGATTTAACGTACTGGATTCCCATCAGAACGCCGGGTCTGCCTGCGGCACTTGCTGCGCCGCCAATTGAATCTGTCGTAAAATTAGTCTGATCGGCCATGGTGTCCGGAGGCTCCTGTCGGCAAATTTTCAATGTCTGCGCGTTAAATAAGAAATGCGGCAAAGTTAGGCGAGCAGTAACAGATTAGTCCCGCCTGTGCGAGGGGGCAGTTTGTTAAGAGAGCAGTGTGAACGGTCTTCAGCGCTCAGAGTTTAACAGAAATCCTGCGGGAAGTGGGGCCACCTGCTTTTGCGTCTTTCTTCAATCTGTTTTCTTGCTCTCCTTACCCCGGAAGGCTACGAGGTATCCATGATCAGACTCACTGTTGTTATCCCCTTTCTGCTGGCTCTTGTCATTTTCAGCGCCAGTAATCAGGACCCGCTGGATATGTGGCTGCTCACCTATAGCTGGAAATGTTCAGCGGGTGTGCTGGCGCTGAGTGTTGCGGCAGTTGCCTTTATTATGGGCGCGTTCTGCCTCTGGGCTGCTGAGCTGGTGCAGCGCCGCCGTGCGCGCAGGGCAGAACAACGGATTAAGGAGCTGGAAGCACAACTCGCGCAGGTGCAGGCGGCCTCCGCCATAGTGCAGCAGCCCGTTGTTCCGGCACCGTCAGTGGCTGTCCATTCTTCTTCTCCCGTGCAGGACGATCGTATCTGACATGACGCGCAAGACAGGCCTGATTGCGGCACTCGACACACAAAATGCAGCGACGGCGCAGGCATGGGCACAGGCTGTGGCCCCCTCAGCAGGCGCGGTGAAGCTGGGCCTCGAATTTGCGTATGCCGCAGGGTTTCAGGCCGTTGCGGACGTTGCGGGGGCAACGCCGCTGTTTCTGGACCTCAAGCTGCACGATATTCCCAACACGGTGGCAGCAGCCATTCAGTCTCTCTCCAGCCTGCGGCCTAAAATGCTGACCCTGCATGCGTCTGGCGGTCTGGCGATGATGGAAGCGGCCCGCAAAGCCTGTGATCAGGCTTTCCCGGCGGATGCACGCCCTGCGCTGCTGGCCGTGACCGTGCTGACCAGTCTGGATGATCACGCTCTGGCGGAAACCGGGGTGATGGATGGCGCGCGTGCGCAGGTGCTGCGCCTTGGCAAGCTGGCTATGCAGGCTGGTATCGACGGGCTGGTGTGCTCCGCGCATGAACTTGCTCCCCTGCGGGATACGCTGGGGAATGCGCCTCTTCTGGTCACACCGGGGATTCGCCCTGCCGGTAGTCAGGCCGGGGACCAGAAACGGATCATGACGCCGCGGCAGGCCAGTCAGGCCGGGGCCGACTGGATTGTGGTGGGGCGGCCCATCACCCAGGCCGCAGACCCGGCAGCCGCGGCCGCAGCCATTGCGGCAGAACTGGCCGCTTAACGTGACCCATCAGCCCGTCCCCGCCGCCCATACGGGTGTAAAAATCTGCGGGCTGACAGAGGGTGCTGGGTTTGATGCCTGCGTGGAGCATGGTGCGGACTGGGTCGGGTTTGTTTTTTTTGACCGCTCACCCCGGTGCGTTACCCCGGCGCAGGCCCGGAGTCTGTCGGGCCGTCATGCGGGTGGGCCGGCTCGTGTGGGGCTTTTTGTACATCCCGATGATGAGACGCTGGGGCGTGTGCTGGATGGCGTCTCTCTCGATGTTTTACAGATTTACGCCTCGTTTGAACGGGCGTCGGACGTCTCTTCACGGTTTGGGGTGCCTGTCTGGCTGTCTCAGCCTGTCTCAGCCCGGCCTGATTTACCTTCAGCCTGTCCTGCGGGGGTAGAACGCCTTCTGATAGAACCAAAGCCACCAGCCAGTGCCACACGCCCCGGAGGGAATGCGCAGCAACTGGACTGGAGCCTGATGCAGGGCTGGAAACCGTCTTTTCCGTGGATGCTGGCAGGGGGGCTGAACCCGGAGAATGTCGGGCAGGCTGTGACGATAACCGGCGCTCCGGCTGTGGATGTTTCCTCCGGCGTGGAAAGTGCTCCCGGCCTCAAAAGCCCGGAGGCGATTGCCCGCTTCATCCGGAATGCCCGATCCGTCACTTTTTCTGCCTGAAGCAGAAAAACGGTCGTTTTCCCTCTTGCCTGATCCGTCAAACTTGCTATTACCACACCCGCGCCGGAGAGATGGCCGAGTGGCTTAAGGCGCACGCTTGGAAAGCGTGTGTACGTTAATAGCGTACCCAGGGTTCGAATCCCTGTCTCTCCGCCAGATTTTAATTTCCCATAAAATTTGTTCAAAGCAGTCTGTAGGTAGCTCCGTTAGTGGGGCTTGTGTCGATACAGGTGCAACATTCCATACCCGTGATGTAGCTATAAACGCGCGGCGTAAAAAACTGCGCGCATCCAAATGCTCTTGAAGCTTTCGGGCGGATGGTAGCGCAGAATTGCCCGAGGTGGTGCATGCTTCTCTTACCAGACAGTAAAAGCCGGAATGGGTGGCCTCTTTGGGGGCTACGAACGCGCAGTAGATTTCAGGGCTGCGGAAAATGATGCCGCGATAAGTCATAACGCATCAGTTCGTAGACAACACTTTATAGCGGTTCCATGCACTCTGCGAAGGCTTTGGGGTCACCAGGGTCTGTCATATTTCTTTAACAAACAAAAAAATAGTGAGCTGTTAAATAGCCGCCGTGTTGAAGGCGGAGCAGGGCAATGCTGGCGGATCAGGAGCGGAGCTATTGGCTCGCGAAGCATATCGTTCCACATGAGCATCTGGTAAGGGCATGGCTTGCCCGTTTTCCTGATATTGAAGCCGACGATATTATTCAGGAAGGATATGTTGTTATCTCTGAGGCCGATATTAGCAGAGTTTTTAATCCTATTGGCTACTTCCATACAATTTGCCGTAATCTTGTTTTAAAACATTACAGGAAGGCCCAGATTGTCAGCGTTACAGCCATTGCGGATATTTTAAATGATACGCTGGCTGATCAGACGCCATCAATCGAAGAAACGCTTGATGCAAGAGCAGAATTACAGTTTCTTGACCAGATTATTCAGAATCTTCCCGAGACATGCCGGAAAGTGTTTATTTGCAGGAAAATAAACGGAAGCCCGCAGAAACAGTGTGCCAGGGAACTGGGTCTCTCTGAAAATAGCGTGGAAAAACAGTTGGCGCGCGCTTTAGCACTCATTGCCAAATCCTACGGGCAACGAGATATGCCTCAACGTAAGACGACAGGACCGACACGTGGCAACAGAAGATTCTCCTGATTATGTTGCCGCGCAATGGATGGCCCGGATTGATCGCAGCGCGCTGACGCAGGAAGAACAGGATGCCTTAAACCGGTGGGTCAGTGCGGATATCCGGCATAAGGGCGCGTTTTTACGGGCTCAGGCTGTATGGCAGGCGACAAATAAGGCCAGGGCTTTACACGCGCCTTATCCGGCACAGGTGGCCCATGTGCCGCGTCCTTCCTCGCGTCGTGCCTTTTTGGGTTCAGCGGTCGCGGCATCCGTTGGTCTGTTTGTGATCGCAAGCAAAACGGGCGAGGCACGCACACAATATACAACCCTCAAGAACATCCTGCATTGCCGTCAAACGCCGGAAAAGCAGCTTATTCTGGACTGCTATAGCCATGTGGATGACTATTCCGAGTTAACAAGGATAGTCTACGGGCGCTGTCTGGTGGCGGGATCTCAGCGGACTGTTAAAACGAGCAGGCTGCGATTTGTTATAAACGGCAGCCTGCTGATGTACAAAGACGCAAATTACGAAATCGGTCTTGTGATGGACGGGCACGCCTCCTTAAAGGGGCAGCATCCGTCCGAATATAAAACCTTATCGGCTGGAGAGCAGATTACGCGCACTGCGGCGGGGCAACTTCACTTCAGTTATCTGGATGCGGAGGCGCTTGCCCGTCTGAGCGCATGGACAAAAGGTCAGGTCTCTCTGGATACGCAAACAATATCTGAGGCCTCTGATATTTTTAACCGCTACAACCAGAAGCAGCTTGTACCGTCTTTTCGGCTGGCGGATTACCGGCTTTCAGGCATGTTTGATCTGAACAGGCCGGATGTGTTTGCCCTTGCGGTCAAAACGGTTCTGGGCGGAAAAATACATGAAGATGGGCAGCATATTTATCTGGAATAAAAACATTGTCTTATAACTGTAATAAGAAAAAGTGGCGGGAAAATTGAGTTGAAGACTCATGGAAGGCAGATGCATCTATCACACAAGGTTGCAAAATGTCTTTTCTAGGCCGTTCGTGCTTTTGTCTCTCTCTCATTTCATCTTCTGCTTTTATTTCCAGCGTTTCGGCCGCCGCGGATCATAAGCTGTCTTTTTCAATTCCTGCCCAAAAGCTGACGTCAGCCCTTATGGTATTTAGTCAGCAGTCGGGCCTGCATGTTGCGTTTGATGGAAAAGTCGGAGATTCGTTCCAGTCTGTGCCCCTGCACGGAAAAATGGATGCCTTTAAAGCTCTCCATAAACTGCTTGGTCAGACGGGATTCATCATTGATGCATCCAACCCCAACTTTATTACGTTGCGCACGGAAAAAGACCATAAGCTGAAAACTGCAAACAGCCATGACACAAATCTGACTGTTCAGGGGCACAGAAACCAGCTTCACACCAAGCGCAGCTTTGCCGGGGTGGTGGACAGCACGTCTTATGATGATACGTCCAGCCTTGGCGGTGGCGCATCCTCTGTGGCTGACCTGCTTGTTCTCCTGCCCGGTGTAGCTGGTATTCAGGATGGTGATCAGCCGCGCTATATCAGTGTACGCGGTATTTCGCCGGATCTGAATCAGACAACGCTTGATGGCATTACTCTGGCGACAATTGGCGATAATGGCGGGGGAACACGGCGCGTCAATTTACAGAATATTCCGGGTGAGCTGACCGGAGAAGACAATATTTACAAAACCTTTACAGCAGAGCAGGATGGCGGGGCTATTGGCGCCGTTATCGATATGATGCCAAGAAGCGCTTTTGATTATAAGGGTTTTTATAAATATCTGGATGCGTATGGCGTTTATTCCACATATCGTGGGGCGGTGGGTGCTAATAAAGTTCCGGGCCTTTCTCCGCATCTGGCGCAGGGTGCAAAAGCCGTGATCGCTGATCGTTTTGGGGAAAATAAAGAATTCGGAATTATTGCGTCTTTCCGATATCAAAAACGTATCCGAAATTCCTATAAAAAATGGCAGGACAGTAATTATTATTACGATGATAAAGGAAAGCCTGTTGGCGGTGAAAGCAATAATGTTCCGGACCGCTCACAAGGCTGGAACGGGCTGACAGCCCCGGCAGATATTGAAGACGGCAATTATTCAAACGCAATTACCAATCTGGGTGGCTCTGCCCGTGCAGAGTGGAAACCCGTTAATTCAGGTTTTACGGCGTCCTTGATGGGATACAGCTACGAAAGATGGGAAAATTCCTTAATGGATCATACCTATCTTTTGATGGATAATCCTCAGGTCTGGAATCAGACCGCCACCAGTGGGCGTGAATTGCTGTATCGTTCTGCAAGCTATGTAAGGCAGGATCGCTGGCAGACAAACAGCAACGGTGTGCTGGGTAATCTGGGCTGGCACGACGCAGTTTCCGCTCTCAAACTGCGGGTTGGTTATACGTGGGAAGAATATGAAAATTACCAGCCACGCCTGACGGCATATGCCTACCCTAAAAAGCAGGGTCTTGCTCCGATCTATGGTGATTATCTCTATAAAGATAATTTCGCGACACTCTCGAACGTGAGTGATCTGAAGAGCATGATGGGAATGAAGTATAATTTAAGCCAGATTCAGCAATATGATGATGATGCGCGGGAAGGGGTTACTAACGTCCGCCTTGATTATACACGTAATCTGAATTCTGATTCTCACGGCTTTGGATTTGCGACAGGGTTTGAATGGCGCACTCTGAATGTCACTGATCAGATGAATTACCGCGACTATGTGGCCGGTGGCGATGCAACCCCCTATATGTTTACGCCCAGTTTCAGGCCTCCCGGTACGTTTTACACTCTGCCATGGATCAATATAACAAATTTTCCATGGGACAAGCAAAAGCTCGACGTTGCCACAAGCAATAATGACACGCTGAGTTCATTTTACCGGTATAAAGAACAGCTGCTCGACGGTTATCTGTCCCTGCATTACAAGTGGCAGCATTCGCAACTCATTGCTGGCGTGAGAGCTGATGGTGTCAGTTTCTCGGCTTATACGCCTCAAATTGAATCGGGCACCGCATCTGGTGAAATTAGTAAAAATAATGGGGGGTATCTGAATCCTCTTCCATCCGTGACATTTATGCATGAATTCCCAAAGAATTTTATCCTGCATGCGGCATGGAGTGAAAGTGTCGGTCGCCCGCGTCCTAATGATATTGCTCAGGCGCAGAAAATTAACTGTAGCGATGATGCAAAAAACGGAGCCGAATGCACTTTGTCCCGAGGGAACCCGAACTTGCGGCCGCGTCGTGCAAACAATTTTGATGTTTCTCTTGATAAATATTTTGATCATGGACGCGGGGTCTTTAGCGTCGCGTATTTTGATAAGATGATTAAGGACGATATTTATACGTTAAGTGACTACCAAATTCTTGATGGCGTGAAGACACAGGTGACTGAACCCCTTAATGCCAACAAATCCTCTCTTATGGGTGTTGAAGTCTCCGTTATTGACCGGAAGATAAAAGGACCATGGAACTGGAGTTTTGACGTATCCGCCAACGGGACATGGATGCGCGGACGGATGAATTATACCGCATCCGAAGGCACGTACAAACTGCATCAACTGCCTGATCAGCCAAACTATATTTTTAACAGTGCTGTAACATGGCATATACCGCAGGTGCGCGGTGCGATCCGTGCAACCTTCTCCTATACGCCCAAATATCTGACTGACCCTGCAGCCAACCCCTGGCAGAACTCAGGCTATGGTGAACTCGCCAGCCTTGATCTGGGAGCATGGCACGATATTACTGACAATATCCGTTTCAAGTATGAGGTGTATAACCTTGTCGGGGCACACAGAACGTATCGGATGGGCGACAGGCTCCAGCAGATTAGCGAAAAAGATTATTACGGAAGAAGCATCTATTTTGAGGTTGTCGTGAACTAGCTGGGCACGCCAGCCGTATCAGGCACAGATGTCAGAGAGAGGGACGTGTTTTTCCCTCTGCTTTGTCATGAGCCTCAAAGCGCAGCGCGAAGTCTTTGCAGCATTCTGTGCGCCCATTCTCTACAATGCTTCCTATCAACTGGATAAGACTTTCCGTCCATGACAACACGCAGAGATTTTCTGAAATACGCACTCTTCACTGGGGCCGCCTCTGGTTCTGGCGCGATCTTGCCGGACTCTGTTCGGCGGGCTTTTGCCATCGCTCCAGAGGTTGGCTCCACATGGAAAGATGCCGAGCATGTTGTTATTTTAATGCAGGAAAACAGATCATTTGATCATGTTTTTGGAACATTGCAGGGCGTACGCGGATTTAATGATCCAAGGGCACTCCGTCAGCCTAACGGCAACCCGGTGTTTATGCAGTCCAGCCAGTCTGGCGAGACTTATCTGCCGTGGAGACTGAATATTCGCGATACACGGGTAACGTGGATGGGGTCTATCCCGCATTCCCGTGACAGTCAGGTGGATGCATGGAACGGCGGCGGGCATGACAGATGGATTGATGCCAAAAAATCGCATCATAAAGGATATGATCGTTATCCTTTGACGATGGGCTATTATACCCGCGAAGATTTACCGTTTTATTACGCGCTTGCCGATGCCTTTACCGTCTGTGACCAGAATTATTGTGGGGCCATGACGAGCACGACACCTAACCGCCTGTTGTTCATGACAGGAACGGTGAGGGACCGGCAGGATCAGTCCTCTGGTGTTTACATGCGCAATGGCGAGATTCTTGAAGGTGGTATGACGTGGGGCACATTTCCGGAACGGCTTGAACAGGCAGGTGTTTCCTGGAAATATTATCAGAATGAACTGACCCAGACCGGGGGGATGAGCGAGGCAGAGCGAGGCTGGCTCAGTAATTTCGGGACAAATGTTCTGGAATGTTTTGACCAGTATGTGGTCTCTGCCAATCCGGGCTTTCAGGAATGGCTTGACGCCCGCATCAGTGATTGCCGCAACCATCTTGACCGCCTGAATAGCCGGGAAATGCTCGTTTCGGAAACACTTGCGGAAAAACGGGTTGAGGCACAGACGCTGCTTGATGTTTTGACGCGGCGTAAGGCGCAGTCCGCTGAAAAAAGAGAGAAACTGACGGCTGAAGAACGTGCGCTGTTTGAAAAAGCCTTTGTAACCAATAAGGCTGACAAAAATTATCGGACACTGGAGCAACTGCATTTTCAGGATGGTGAAAAGCCCATCAGTATGAAGGCTCCTAAAGGGGATATTCTGCATCAGTTCCGTCAGGATGTGAAAGGCGGCACGCTCCCCGTTGTTTCATGGCTATCCGCGCCGGAGCATTTTTCTGACCATCCAACGTCTCCTTGGTACGGAGCATGGTATGTTTCGGAAGTGATGGATATTCTGACGGATAATCCTGAAGTCTGGAAAAAGACGATTTTCATTATATCATATGATGAAAATGATGGGTATTTTGACCACGGTTGTTCTTATACAGCACCAGATCCTGCCCGCCCGGAAACGGGCCGGTCTTCAGCAAAAATTGGACCGGACGGACTGGAATATACAACGGTAGAGGATGAAATTGCGCGGGGTGTGCCAAAGCATCTGGCACGGAGCGGCCCGATTGGTCTTGGCTTTCGGGTACCGATGGTTATTGCGTCTCCCTGGAGCCGTGGCGGATGGGTGAATTCGCAGTTGTTTGAGCATACATCGACACTGCGTTTTCTCGAAGTTTTTGTGCAGGAGAAGTTCGGGAAAAATGTGAAAGAGACTAATATTTCACCCTGGAGGCGCGCTATCAGCGGTGATCTGACATCCTGTTTCCGTACATTTGATGGGGTGGCGCCTTCTTTGCCCTATCTGAATCGTGATGATCATCTGCATATGATTGAAGACGCGAAAGATCGCCCCATGCCGAGCGGTTTTCATGCGCTGAGTACAGATGAAAGTGTAATGCTACGGGATAATCCCGACAGGCTTCGTCAGGCACTCTGGCAAGAGCCGGGGCACCGGCCTGCCTGCGCGCTGCCTTATGAACCGTATTGCGATGGAGGTGTCAGCCCGGATGGACGCCACATCATGCTGCGTCTGAAGGCCGGTGCGGATTTATACGGCCAGCGCGCTGCCGGTCTGCCCTTTAATATCTATTGCCATACCAGCCCGGAAATGAGTGCCATGCAGGCAGGGACTTATGCTCTGGCAGCTGGCGACACTCTGGATGCCTCCTTTGAGATGGCATCCTTCGCGCACGGTCGGTACGATGTAGACGTGCATGCCCCCAATGGTTTTTATCGTCGCTACAAGGGGCGGCAGGATGGGGCGAAGATAGACGTCGCATGCCGTTATCTTGTCGGGAAGAAGCAGGACCTTGTTTTATTTCTGCACAATTATGGAACGGAAACGATTGATCTGGTCTGCGCTTTGAAAGGCGAGGAAATAACCAGAACCATCCGGCTTTCTCCGGGGAAAACGTGCGTAGTTCCGTTTGATCTGACGAAAGAGGCCATGTGGTATGATATTACGCTTTCCGCCCGGAACGAAGAAGACTTTCTGTATCATCTGGCGGGTCGCGTTGAAACGACACGGCCGGGGAAAACAGACAGGGCTATGGGATCAGGGCAGAATCTCTAAGCGTTAAGGTACGCCTTTTAGGGGAAGGGAAGGTCTCTGATTTTTGTAGCTTGTCAGGAAAAGCATTGCGTAGTGCTAGAATGTTGCGGCACGCCATGATGGCTCTCTATGCTATCCGCGAGGCAGCACAGGGAGTTGTTGGGCTTATAACGCAAACTGTTGCTGGTTTTCCTGAACGGCCTGCCGGATGAAATTGCACAACTGATGGATGCGTAAAGTTTTTTGTTCTTCTTCACGGGTAATCAGCCAGTAATGCCGTTTCAATCTCACCTGTTCCGGCAGGACTGGGACCAGCTCCGGGCGTGTGGCGGCGACAAAGGTCGGGAGCACCGCCATGCACAGGCCTGAGCAGGCTGCTTCCATCTGGGCCTGTACGCTTGAATTCTGAATGCGTACCATTTTGCGAGAAACCCCAAGACTTTCCAGATAATCCAGTTCCCGCATAAAAATCATTTCATCCACATACCCGGAAAACAGGTGGGATGAAAAATCATCTGGTTTTTTGATCGGTTTTTCCCGGTCAAGATAAGCCTGCGTGGCATATACGCATAAATAATAAGGTGTCAGTTTTTCACAGACAAACCGATCATCCTCAGAAGGGGTGACGGTAATGGCAATGTCGGCCTGCCTGCGGGAGAGGGCGACAATCTGCTGAATTGTCAGAATTTCAATGGTCAGTGCAGGGTTGTCTACCAGCAGAGGGCCAATACGGGCAGCCAGAAAAAAGTTTGCAAACCCTTCCAGCGCGTTGATGCGTATGGTTCCCGTCAGCCCGTGCAGAGGGCTGCTGGCCTGTGCAACCTGTGTTGCTTCCCGGTCCATCGCTTCTGCCGTGCTTAACAGGTCTTCCCCATAGCGCGTCAGTGCATAACCGCGCAGGTGTCGTTCAAAGAGTGTTTTACCGACGGATGTTTCCAGAGAAACAATGTGTCGGCCCACAGTTGCGTGATCAACCCCCAGCAAACGCCCAGCTTCCGAAAGGGAGCCGGAACGCGCCACAGCCAGAAAAAACTGCAGATTTCTCCAGTCCAGACTGCGTTTCATGCGGGTAAGAAAGCTCCATTTGCTTGTTGCTGTGCAGATTTGCACATCGAGTGAGCGAAATCTCCTGATTTTCTTGTGAGGGTTTTGCGCGTTCAGTCGGCGCACAAGAACAACAGCCGGGAAGGAAGGGCGCAAGCCGTAACCTTTCTCTGGAGATAAGGCCATGACAGCACTTTATCTGCCCTCTCTGGTCCGTATTGGTGGTGGGGCTCTGAACGAGCTTCCCGCCGCCCTGAAACAGGCAGGGCTTTCCGCACCGTTTATCATTACAGACGCCTTTATGGCGCAGTCGGGCTTGCTGGACAGGGTGAAGGGGCTTTTGGCAGAAGCTGGCTTCCGCTCGGGCGCTTTCCCTAATGCTGTGCCAGATCCTACCGTCGCCTCCGTAGAGGCCGCACTGGCGGCCCTCAAACAGGGGGATTATGACTGCGTGATTGGTCTGGGCGGCGGCAGCCCGATTGATACCGCCAAAATGGTGGCTGTTCTGGCCAGACACGGTGGCACGCCATCCCGCCTGAAGGTGCCGCATGTGCAGGATGACGTCGGGTTGCCGATTATCGCCATCCCCACCACGGCCGGGACGGGCTCAGAAGCCACGCGCGTGACGGTGATTACGGATGAAAAAACCGACGAGAAAATGCTCTGTGCCGGATACGCTTATCTGCCCCATATCGCGATTGTTGATTATGAACTCACCCTGACCATGCCCCGCCGCCTGACGGCGGATACCGGTCTGGATGCTCTGACGCACGCTCTGGAAGCTTACGTGTCCAGACTGGCCTCTCCCTTTACAGACGCACTGGCGCTGGCCGCAATGAAGCGCATATGGCACGCGCTGCCGGTTGCATGCGCGGAACCCTCCACCCGGGAAGCGCGTGCGCAGGTCATGCAGGGGGCGTTTGAAGCCGGAATGGCGTTCTCTAACGCGTCTGTCGCCCTCGTGCATGGTATGAGCCGGCCCATCGGGGCGCATTTCCATGTGGCTCATGGACTGTCAAACGCCATGCTGCTGCCGGAAATTACAGCGTGGTCCGTTGCTGGGGCTGAAGCGCGGTATGCAACCTGCGCCCGCGTGATGGGCATTGTCCCTGACAATACGGATGATGCTTCGGCCTGTAAGGCTCTTGTGGCGGCTCTGCGGGAACGCAACCGTGCGCTGGATGTGCCAACCCCGCGCTCCTACGGGCTAGAGGAAAGCCGCTGGAATGATCTGCTGCCTCTTATGGCAGAGCAGGCTCTGGCCTCCGGCTCCCCCGCGAACAATCCGCGCGTGCCCGCGCATGCAGAGATTGTGGAGCTGTATCAGAAAGTCTGGGCCTGAGGCCGGGCATATGCAGATGGGCCATCTATAAAAATAACAAAACGCCTGTCAGGAGAATGGAAGAATGACAACCCACCCGGAAGGAGCACGCTCCATGCGTTCTCTGGTGCTGGCGTCAAGCGTTGGCACCGTTATTGAATGGTATGATTTTTTTCTCTACGGCAGTCTGGCCATTTTCTTTGCCCGTCTGTTTTATCCCCCCGGTGACGGCGTGGCGGCGACCCTTATCAGTGTAGCGACTTTTGCGACCGGGTTTGCCGTGCGCCCGCTGGGCAGCCTGCTGTTTGGCTATATGGGGGATAGTGTCGGGCGGAAAAAAACCTTTCTGACTACTCTGCTTATCATGGGCTGCTCCACGGCCGCCATTGGCCTTTTGCCGACCTTTGCCACAGCGGGATACGCTGCCCCCGTTCTGCTTGTTCTGCTACGTATTGTGCAGGGGCTCGCGCTGGGTGGGGAATATGGCGGGGCGGCGACCTATGTGGCGGAACMCTCCCCGCCGCAGGAGCGCGGAAAATGGGCAAGCTATATTCAGGCCATGGCGTCAGCCGGGTTTGTGCTCTCTCTGGGGATTGTGCTGACCCTGCGTCTGTCACTGGGGGAAGAAGCGTTTGGCGTGTGGGGCTGGCGGGTGCCGTTTCTGGTCTCGTTCGTTCTGGTTCTTGTTTCCGTCCGTATTCGTCTCCGGCTTTCTGAATCGCCTGTTTTTATCGATATGCATAAACAGGGTCAGCTTTCCAAATCACCCGTGCGGGATACGTTCCGCATCCCCGGCAACGCGCGGCGTATTCTTCTGTTTCTGTTTGGCGTGGCCTGCGCGCAGGCGGTCACGTTTTACACCGCACAGTTTTATGCCCTGTATTACATTCAGACTTTTATGAAAGTGCCTTTTCTGCCAGCAACACTTTCCGTCGCGATCGGGGCGTTTCTGGGGGTGCCCTTCTTTGTGCTGTTTGGCGCTTTGTCTGACAGAATTGGGCGTAAACGCCTCTCTCTGGCCGGTATGGCTGCGGCGGTTGTGTTTTATATTCCCATTTTCTCTATCATCCGCCACGCAATTACTCCTGAAAACACCAGCTATCCGACGATTTCCGCCTGTGTGTTCGTGCTGGTTGTGATTGCGGCGGCTGTTTATGGCCCCTACGGCGCGTTTATTGTGGAAAGCTTTCCCGCCAATGTGCGGTACACCTCAATTTCGGTTCCTTACCATATTGGGAACGGGATTTTTGGAGGCTTTCTGCCGCTGGTGAGCCTCTGGCTGGTGACGGAAACCGGAAATCCTTATGCCGGGCTGCTTTACCCCATGGGGCTGTGCCTGATCGGCTTTTTTATCACCCTGTTCTGGGTGCCTGAAACACTGACGGTGCGCAAAGGTGAGCGCACACAGATTGTCTCCCTCTCACATGAAGCTATGAGCGAAGGCTGAGCCTCCGTTACACAAAAGGATAAAACCAATGCAGACAGTGCATCACATCATCGGTGGAAAATCTGTGCCGGGAACGGGTACCCGTACTGGCGACGTCTTTAACCCTGCGACCGGCGAGGTCACTAAAAAAGTTGTTCTGGGCACACAGGATGATCTGAACACGGCAGTTGCGGCAGCTAAAGCAGCCTTTCCCGCTTGGGCAGAAACGCCCCCTCTGGCGCGTGCGCGTGTCCTGTTCCGTGCGCGGGATCTTATTGAACAGCGGATGGATGATCTTGCCGCTGTGATTACATCGGAACACGGAAAAATCCTGTCTGATGCGAAGGGAGAAGTCACCCGCGGTCTGGAGGTTGTGGAATTTGCGACTGGCGTGCCGGAGCTTTTGAAGGGCGAATATACAGAGCAGGTCGGGCGCGGGATTGATGCATGGACCATGCGCCAGCCTGTCGGGATTGCTGCGGGGATCACACCCTTTAACTTTCCGGTGATGGTGCCGTTATGGATGGCGCCTATGGCTCTGGCAACGGGCAACTGCTTTATTCTGAAGCCTTCCGAGCGTGATCCGTCTGCATCCGTCCTGCTGGCGGAAATTCTGAAAGAAGCTGGTCTGCCAGATGGTGTTTTTCAGGTTGTGCATGGTGATAAGGATATGGTGAACGCCATTCTGGAACATCCGGATATTGCGGCGGTCAGCTTTGTGGGGTCCACGCCGATTGCCCAGCATGTTTACGCGACAGGGACAGCGCACGGGAAACGCGTTCAGGCGCTGGGCGGCGCGAAAAACCATGCGCTTGTCATGCCGGACTGTGATCTGGATAAAACGGTCGATGCGCTGATTGGTGCGGCCTATGGCTCCGCGGGGGAGCGTTGTATGGCTATTTCCGTCGCCGTGGCGGTTGGGCCAGTTGCGGATAAACTGGTTGCTGAGCTGGAGAAAAAGGTAAAGGCTATTTCCATTGGAAACGGCACGCATGACGCCAGTGAGATGGGCCCGCTTGTTACGGCACAGCATCTGGCCCGCGTGACCGGACTGGTGGAGTCCGGCGTCAGTCAGGGCGCAACACTGGTGGTGGACGGGCGCACGATAAAAGTGAAGGACCATGAAGGCGGATTTTTCATCGGGGGATCACTTTTTGATCACGTGACGCAGGAGATGGACATTTACCGCGAAGAAATTTTCGGGCCAGTTCTGTGCGTTATGCGTGCGCCGGATTTTGATGCGGCTCTCAAGCTGATCAATGATAGCCCGTTTGGAAACGGAACGGCCATTTTCACGCGGGATGGAGACGCCGCCAGAACATTTGCACATTCTGTAAAAGCCGGAATGGTTGGGGTGAACGTGCCCATTCCTGTGCCGATGGCGTTCCACTCTTTCGGGGGCTGGAAAGACTCCCTGTTTGGAGACCACCACATGCACGGGCCGGAAGGGGTGCGTTTCTTCACCCGCATGAAAGCCGTGACGCAGCGCTGGCCAGCAGGAATTCGCTCTGGTGCGGAATTTGTCATGCCAACACATGGCTGAACCACTGTGTCAGGCCGGGTGGAGTGTCCGGCCTGACACAGCGCATTGCCTGCCATCTTGCAGGTGAAACTGAATTAGTTATCGGTGCCGTATTTTACCGTGATCAGATGGTCGTGCTCTTTGACAGGCACGCCGTTGCGGATCGGAGGGCGGTATTTTGTGTTACGGCAATAATCGAGCGAAATATCGTCGAGTTCCGGCTTTTCACTGTGAATAATACGGCAGTTCAGGTTGCGTCCGTCCTTGCCGATCTCCGCCTTCATAATGACGGTAGCTTCCGCGTTATGCTTTGCCGCTTGGTCAGGAGCAGCCGGGGCATTTTCAGAAGATTCGTTCGGTTCTGCCGCTTGCGCCGCCAAGGCTGGCAGAGGGATCTGTGCCGCAGAGGACACCAGAAGAAGTGCCAGCGCGACCGGAATGGTTTTCTTCAAATCTGCCTCCCTTGGAATTGAGAGGAGGACCCTCTGATCCTCCGGTATGGGGCCATCTGCCTGAAGGGGCGTCGGCTATCTGAAACAGGGAATATCAATGTTTCCACCTGTCAGGCTGCTTTTTTCTCGGTCGCGAGGCAGCCGGGGCGTGTGCAGTGGCGGTGGAGGAAGTCGCGTTTGCCGTCCCACGAACGCTGGAGCGTCCATCCAGACCACCGATGTCCCAGTAAGCGGCAGACGAGGCGTGATCTGAACCATCTCATTGTCTGATAGTCTCCAGTGCCTGTTCCATCCATGTCGCGACAGCAAATAGCCGCTCATCCCCCCTATTCTGCCCCATCGCCATAAGGCCGACGGGGGCCTCCCCGTGTTTATGGCAGGGGAGGCTGATGGCGCAGCGGTCCAGAAAATTGGTGAGGGTCGGGTTGCGCAGCAGCAGGAGGTTGGTGGCGGCGTAAATCCCCTCCTCGTGCAGAGCGTCAATGCGGGGGGCGATAATGGGCACTGTTGGCATCAGGATGGCGTCATACCCGTCCAGTCTTTCGGCTGCTCGGGTGATCAGGGCATCGCGGCGTAGTCTGAGCGTGATGTAGTCGACAGCCGTCTGTTCCCTGCCGCGCAAAATACGCTTCAAAACAAACGGATCATAAAGGTCGGCGTGGTGTTCAATCAATCTGGCATGCCATGTCAGGGATTCGGGGGCGGGAAAGCCGCCGAGCCTGTTGATATCCGGCAGAGTCTCCAGTTCCGGGAACGCAATGTCGGTCAGTGTTGCGCCCGCCTGTTCAAGCCGGTGCAAGGCTTGCTCATAGGTTCGGGCCACGGTCTCATCCATGTCTTTGGTGACGTATGTGCGCAAGACAGCCAGACGGGGTGCGCTGCTCGTGGCGGGCTCAGCGGCGTCTGTCAGCGTTACGGTCTGCCCGGACAGAGCGCGGTCGGCCATCCGGCAGCAGGAGACCGTACGGCCCAGACTTCCAATGGAATCCAGCGTGAAGGACAGTGGAACAGTGCCTGCGGTGGAAATACGGGAGGCCGTTGGTTTGTAACCCGTCAGACCGGTGAGGGCAGCAGGGATACGGCAGGACCCCCCGGTGTCACTCCCGATCCCGATTGCGGCCATACCATCCGTGACGGAAATGGCGGCCCCGGAAGACGAGCCACCGGGAATACGCCGACTGGCTCTGTCCCACGGATTGGCAGGTGTGCCGGTGTGCGGGTTAATGCCGACGCCCGAGAACGCGAACTCCGTCATGTTCGTGCGGCCAATGGAAATCAGCCCCGCTTTGCGCAGGTTGGCAATAGCCGGGGCATCCTGCGTGGCGGCAGGGGCGTTTTCCAATACGCGGGAGCCCGCTCTGGTGACAGCCCCGGCTTCATCAAACAGGTCTTTAATGGACACAGGCAGGCCAGAAAGCGCGGGCACGGGGCGACCCTGCCTGCGTTGCTGGTCACTCTCATCCGCCGCAGCACGGGCTGCCTCTGTGTGCACGGCCACAAAGGTGCGGGCCCCTTCTCCGTGTGTGTCCGTAATGCGGTCGAGTGCCTGCTCTATCAGGTCCCGGCTGCGGAGCGTGCCTTCTGCAACAGCCTGCGCCATGGAAAGAAGGGTCTGGGGGGCTGCACTCATGGCAAACTCCGTCTTGCGTCCCGCGGAGTGCGGGTGATTTTACTTGGGGCCGGGTCAGGCTGCGGGAGCCGGGTCTTTCAGCGTCACAATCAGCGGGACATGGTCGGACGGGCGTTCCATCGCGCGCTCTTCCTTATCCGGGTGCGCATCAATCAGCCGTTCTGCAATGCGGGGGGAGAGAAGGGCGTGGTCAATCCGCAGGCCACTGTCGCGTTGCCAAGCTCCGGCCTGATAATCCCAGAATGTATAGGCTGTGCCGGCAGGATGGACGGCGCGCAGGGCATCCGTCAGTCCAAGCCAGACCAGCCTGCGCCATGCGGCCCGGCTTTCCGGCCGCACGAGGGCATCATCCGGCCCCAGCGCGCCGGGGGCACAGTCTTCCGGCGTCGGGCAGACGTTATAGTCTCCGGCGAGCACAAAATCTGTATCGGCATGCAGAAAGCTCTGGGCGCGATGGGCAAGGGCTTCAAAAAAAGCCAGCTTGGTTGCGTAGCCGTCCTCGCCGCCGGAGTTGCCGTTGGGCAGGTAGAGATTGCCGAGCGTCACCCCCTGCGTGCGCACTTCCACGTAGCGGGCCGCGGGGTTTTCAAACCCGGGCAGATGGTCACTGGTAGTTTCAAACGCGCCCCGCACCAGTGTGGCAACCCCGTTATAGGATTTCTGGCCAACCACGGCGCACTCATATCCGGCCTCCCGAAAGATTTCGGCAGGAAACAGCGCGGTCTCGCATTTGATTTCCTGCATCATCAGCACATCAGGCGCAGTGCGCTTGAGCCAGTCCAGAATCAGGTCCTGACGCTGGCGAACGGAATTGACGTTCCAGCTTGCGATTTTCATGCGACGGAAAAGCTCGTGCCACACCCGCAGGAGGACGCCGCGTTCGGGTTGTTCACCGTAAAATGCGCGCCCATCAGCTTATCCGCAAAATCCAGTTCCGCCCCGGCCAGCAGGTCAAGGCTTACCGGGTCCACAATCACGAGCGCCTCGCCCTTGTCCAGCCTGACATCATCCGGGGCAATATCGTCCTGCCCGATCAGTCTGAACTGATACTGGAAGCCATTGCAGCCGCCTGCTTCCACCGCCACGCGCAGGGCAGCGGGAGGCGTTTTCCCTTCTGTGGAGGCAGAGGCGGTGCGTGTGGCGATAACGCGGGCAATGCGCGCGGCTGCGGCATCGGAGACGGAAAAGGGCAGGGGCTGGGTCATGGTTTCTAGATAGCGTGCGCACGCCCCGGTTTGAAGGGGCAGGGTGGAGGAACATGGTCAATTTTCATGCGATGCCCTAGTGTATAGGGCGCGATGTGCGTCCTCACGGGGGCGCGGGGCACAACCGCTCACATCAGAGCAGGCAGGACCAGAAGGCTTATGGGATTACAGGCTGCGTCACAGACATTTCTTGCCCCCTATGCCGTGCAGATGGCGCCGGGCCGGGGCCGCCGCCTGCATGCGGAGGAGGAATCGCTCACGCGTTCCCCCTGGCAGCGGGACCGGGACCGCGTGGTACATTCCTCCGGCTTCCGCCGCCTGCAATATAAAACGCAGGTATTCATCAACCATGAAGGTGATTTTTTCCGCACCCGGCTGACCCATTCTCTGGAGGTTGCTCAGGTGGCGCGGTCCATGGCGCGGTATCTGCTGCTGGATGAGGACCTGACGGAAGCAGTCGCGCTGGCGCATGATCTGGGCCACACCCCGTTTGGCCATGCGGGGGAGGATGCTCTTGCCGCCCAGATGCAGCCGTGGGGCGGGTTTGATCACAACACGCAGGCCTTGCGGCAGGTCACTTTGCTGGAGCGCCGTTATCTGGCGTTTGATGGCCTGAATCTGACATGGGAGACGCTGGAAGGGCTGGCCAAACATAACGGCCCGGTGCGCAACCCGTCCGAGCGCCTGCGCGAGATTGACGCGCAGTGGTCGCTGGATCTGGGGACCTATGCCTCGGCCGAGGCGCAGGTGGCGGCGCTGGCGGATGATATTGCCTATCACGGGCATGATCTGGATGATGGCGTGAAGTCAGGCCTGCTCTCGCTGGATGATCTGGTGGATGTGCCGCTGGTGGGGGATGCTCTTCGGGAAGCGCGCAGGCTTGCGGCTGATCTGCCGGAGGGTACGCCGCATAAAAGGCAGCGCATCCGGCATGAAATGGTCCGGCGCGTGATCCATGCGCTGACGACGGATGTGCTGGTCTGTACCCGGAAGCGACTGGCTGCTCTCGCGCCGCAGAGTGTGGAGGATATCCGCGCGGCCCCGGAACCCGTGGTGGCCTTCAGCCCGGCCATGGCGGACGCGAACAAGGAGATCAGAAAGTTCCTGTTTGCAAAGCTTTACAGGCACTGGCGCGTCAACCGCATGACCTACAAGGCAAAGCGTGTGACGTCCGAGCTCTTCACAATTCTGGTGGAGTCGCCCAGATTGCTGCCCGATGGCTGGCGTGAGCCTGCACTGGCGGGGGATGACGCCGGATTACGGCGGACTGTGGCCGATTATGTTGCCTCCATGACGGATCGCTACGCGATGGAAGAACATCGCCGGTTGACTGATCTGTCCATAGCAGGCTGAAAACGCGGTTCTGCCGCTTTCTTTGGGATCTTGAGTGTAATGTCAGACTGTTTGTTCCAGCGTTATCGTCACCACGTTCTGGCCGCCGTTCGGGCGATGTTGCCTGATGTGTCGGAAGAAACGCTGGCCCGTGTGGAAGTCACCCCGACGCGTGACCCCGCACATGGGGATATGGCAACCAATGCGGCTCTGCTGCTGGCCAAAGCGGCCCGCCGGAAGCCTGCCGACATTGCAACGGATCTGGTGGCTGCGCTGGAAAAGGTTGAAGGTGTTGCCCGCGTGGCGGCTGCCGGGCCGGGCTTTGTGAACATGACCCTGACCCCGGATGTGCTGCGCGCCACGCTGCCCGCCGTGCTGAAAGCCGGGGAAGCCTATGGCGAGTCGCAGTCCGGCGCAGGTGTTCGGGTAAATGTGGAATATGTCTCCGCCAACCCGACCGGTCCGATGCATGTCGGCCATTGCCGTGGGGCCGTGGTGGGGGATGCGCTGGCAAACCTGATGGCCAAGGCCGGGTTTGACGTCACCAAGGAATTCTACATCAACGATGCCGGAGCGCAGGTTAAGGCGCTGGCATGGGCTGTGTACTGGCGTTACCTGCAGGCGCTCGGGACGACGGTGACGGAAGAGGCGTTTGACGCCCTCACCCCCACTGGCCTGCAATATCGCGGTGAGTATCTGATCCCGGTCGGGGAAGCACTGATGGCCCAGTATGGGGACAATCTGGCGGAACCCGGTGCAAACCCGGCCCCGGAACTGACATGGCTGGACACCGTGCGGGACTTTGCCGTGGCGCAGATGCTGCTGGCGATTAAGGATGATCTGGCGGCCCTTGGCGTGCATCAGAACGTCTTTACGTCCGAGGCGCAGGTGTTGCGGGATGGCGTGACCGATGCGGCCATCGCCACGCTGGAAAAACAGGGTCTGCTGTATGAGGGCGTGCTGGAGCCGCCCAAAGGCAAGCTGCCGGATGACTGGGAAGAGCGTGAGCAGCTCCTGTTCCGCTCCACCCAGTTTGGGGATGATGTGGACCGCCCGATGCGCAAGTCGGACGGCACCAATACCTATTTCGCCAATGATATTGGCTACCATGCGGACAAGGTGGCCCGTGGTGCGCAGATGATGGTGGACGTCTGGGGCGCGGACCACGGTGGGTACGTCAAACGCATGAAGGCCGCCGTGCGCGCCGTGACGAACGATACCGTGCCGCTGGAAGTCGTGCTGTGCCAGATTGTGCATATTCTGCGGGATGGCCAGCCGGTCAAAATGTCCAAACGCGCAGGCACATTTGTCACGCTGCGGGACCTGATTGATGAAGTGGGCAAGGATGCCGTGCGCTTCACCATGCTGACCCGCAAAAGCGATGCGCAGATGGAGTTCGATCTGGATCTGGTGGTGGCGCAGAAGCGCGATAACCCGGTCTTTTACGTGCAGTACGCGCACGCACGCTGCCGCTCCGTGCTGCGGGCCGCGCAGGAAGAAGGCACATATGGCGCTGTCACACCGGAGGCTCTGGCCGCCGTGCCGCTGGATTGCCTGAATTCTGATGCAGAAATGGCGCTGGTCCGCCGGATGGCGGAATGGCCGCGTCTGGTTGAATCCGCAGCCCTTGCGCGGGAACCACACCGCGTGGCCTTCTATCTGGCGGATCTGGCGGGTGATTTCCACGCGCTGTGGAACCGTGGGCGGGATGATGCGTCTCTGCGCTTCCTCCTGCCTGATGCGCCGGACGCCACCCGCGCACGGCTGGCGCTGGTTGCGGCAACAGCAACCGTTATCCGGTCCGGACTGGCTGTCATGGGCGTAGAGCCTGTGGAGGAGATGCGTTAATGAGTGAAAACGACAAAGGGTCTTTTGACGAGCGGATCAACCGTGCGCGGGAACGCATGAGCACGGATTATGATGCCTCTCCGCCACGCCGTCCGGCCGCACCCGCAGGGAGCGCGGGCGGGAGCGTGATTTCCCAGTTTCTGAGCAGCGATACCGGAACCCGCAGACTGGTTTACGGGGCTGCTGGTCTCGGCGGCCTGCTGGTGCTTGGCATTGGCGGCTGGGCGCTGATGGGCCACCATCAGAGCGGCATCCCGGTTCTGGGGCCGCCGCCTGTTTCCATGAAGACCAAACCGGTTGATCCGGGCGGGATGCAGGTTGATGGCCTGAGCACGCCGGACGCGGATGACGGGCAGGCGCATCCGGTGCCTGCGCCGGAAAAGCCTAATCCGGGGGCTCTGGCCGCGCAGTACGGCCAGCAGGCCGCAAAAACGGATGCAACTGACGGCGCTGCGGCGGGCAATCCTGCTTCTGCGGACCAGGCGAAAGCGCCTGCCGCAGCGCCAGAGGGCACGGCTCCTGCCGGGGATGCTTCCGCACCGGCTGCTCCGGCCGCTCCCGGTGCCGCGGCACAGGCAGATGCGCCTCAGCAGCCTGAAAGCCTGCCGGACTCCAGTGCAGGTGTTGCGGATGACTCTGCGGCGGGCGATACGGCAGCCAGTGTCCCGGCTCCCGCCGCGCCGGTGCCTGCCAAAATCCCGCCAAAGGCCGTCGCGAAAAAGACGGCTCCGGCAGAAGATGCCGGTGCTGCGCGGAAACCGGAAGAAAGCCGCCCGGCTGCAAGTGCGGCCCCTGCGAGTGCGCCGGTACCGCCTGCCGCCACAGGGGGAAAATTCCGTGTTCAGTTAGCTGCCCTTCAGAGTGAAGCGCAGGCGCAGCAGGAGTGGAGCCGCCTTAAAACGCACTATTCAACCCTGTTTGCGGACCGTACTCCGGTGATTGAGAAGGTGCAGCGCGATAATGCAATCTTCTACCGTCTGCGGGTTGGTGGTTTTGCGTCCGTGGCGGAAACGCGGAGCTTCTGTAGTGCCGTGCGGGAACGCGGGCTGGGCTGCACTCAGGTCCATTAAGGGCAGACAGAATGGATGCCCCGCAGCCGCCGGACAGCGCGCCAGAGCTGGAAACATCGGAGCCTCTGCCTGATCAGGCAGAGGCTTTGGATGGGTCTGCCCCGGTCACGGCGGAGGGCGGGGTGCCGCGTGTGCCCGTGCTGTCACTGGATGGGTTTGAAGGCCCGCTTGATCTGCTGCTTGATCTGGCGCGGGCGCAGAAGGTGGACCTCTCCCGTATTTCCATCCTGCAACTGGTGGAACAATATCTGGCGGTTGTAGAGTCTGTCCGCAAAGTGCGGCTGGAACTGGCGGCGGATTGGCTGGTGATGGCGGCCTGGCTGGCGTGGCTAAAATCCCGCCTGCTTCTGCCTGCGGAAGATGATCTGGCGGCGGAAGGGGAAGATGCTGCCGAACTGTTGCAGGAACGGCTGATTGAGCTGGCCTGCATGACGGAACTGGCCCGCTGGCTGGAAACGCGGCCGCGTCTGGGCCGGGATGTTTTTGCCCGTGGCGAGGGCGAAACCCTGATTGAAATTGACCGCTCCGGTCTGGCGCTTGATATGCCGCAACTGATGCGCGCCTATATGGCGGCGATGCGGCGCACAGCCCGGAAGCGGATTTACGCCCCGCGCACCATCCGGTTCTGGACCGTGCAGGATGCGCTGTCCCGCCTGACCCGCCTGCTGGGGAAAACGCCGCCGGGCTGGAACAGTCTGGATGCGTTTCTGCCCGAGCAGTTGCCGGAAGAAGGGGGGGGGGAGGAAGCCATGCGCCAGCGCCGGGCAGCCGTTGCCGGCACCCTGATTGCCGGGCTGGAACTGGCAAAAAGTGGCCGGCTGGAGCTCAGGCAGGATGAAACATTCGGCAAAATTCTTCTGCGCCCGCAGGAGGTGCAGGACGATGTGCCGGAGGATGAGACGCATGATGCCTGAACAGCGGCCCGGTGACGACGCGCGGAATACAGGCAGGGAGACCCGATGAGCGAAGAACCAGCGCAGATTCCGCACGCTATCCAGTCCGGGAAGGATGAAGACGGGATTATGGCCGCTTTGTCAGGCGCTCTGCCGGACGATGCCGGAGGGGCCGTTGCTGTTCCGGAGGACGCTGTACGTCTGGCGGAGGCTCTGATTTTTGCAGGCACTGAGCCTGTCAGTCTGCGGCGTCTGGCGGAATTGCTGGAACTGCGTCAGCTTGTGCCGGACGGAGTGGACGATCTCGGCGCGTTTGTCGCCTCTGTGATGGCGGCACTTGTCGCGCAGTATGAGGGGCGTGGCGTGCAGCCGGTTGAGGTGGCGGGAGGCTGGCAGTTTCGCACCGCGCCAGATCTGGCCCCGGCCCTGACGCGCGTGCTGGAAAAGCCGCGTCGCCTGCCGCGCGCGGTTATGGAAACACTGGCGATTATTGCCTATCACCAGCCTTGTACACGTGTGGAAATTGAAGAAATTCGCGGTGTCAGCCTTGGCCAGACGGTTCTGGATACGTTGATTGAAGCATCGCTGGTTGCTCCGCGCGGGCGCAAGGAAGTGCCGGGTCGCCCTGTGCTGTGGGGCACAACGCCCGATTTCCTGCGGCATTTTGGCCTGCGGGCGCTGTCAGACCTGCCCCGGCGTGAAGAATTGCTGGTGGACGTGCCGGATACCCTGACTTCCGCCAGCAAATCCGCACCGGCTGTGGCACAGGATCAGGAGGGTGACGCATCTGGTGGGGACAACGTGCAGGACGAGGCAGAAGGCGTTCAGGGCGAAGCAGATCTGGATGTCACGCCTGCGGAACAGGCAATGACCAGTGCTGAGGCAGCTCCGGAAGCGGATGCAGAGCCCGCGCCTGAGAAGGGAACACCCGGACAACAGGCAGATGCCGTCAGCGCAATGGTTTCCGAGCCGGAGCGGTCGTGATAGATCTGCGTCCATGCTGAAGGGTAGTCCTGCGGATGTTTGATTTTGCCTGGTCGGAAATTGCGCTGATAGGGGCGGTGGCGCTGGTCGTCATTGGTCCGAAGGACCTGCCTGTGGCCATCCGGGGGCTGGCGGGCTTTGTCAAAAAAGCGCGCAAAATGGCCAGCGAGTTCCAGTCGCACGTCGATGAAATGGTGCGCGAGGCGGACCTGACGGAAGTGCGGGACCATGTGCGCGACCTGCGCAACCTGAACGTGCGTGGCCGTATCATGAAAGCCATTGATGGTGATGGCACACTGGCACGGTCTTTTGAGGAACCATCCGGTGTGCGCCCCGCAGGCCCGCGTGCGCTGGATACGCCGCCGCGCCCCGCAGGCCTGTCCGGGGGGGCAGGGGGTTCAACCGCCATGCTGGAAGAACGAAGCGTCGGCCTGCCCAGTCTGCCGCCCACAGCGGTGAGCAGCCACGCGCTGGAGGACCTGAATCCACTGGTGGAAGATGAAGTGGTGGACGCCCCGGCAGAACTGCCGCCGCACCATGTGCGCCGCATTATCAAGGAACGTGAGCGGCTTTTCCCGCCCGCTATCCTGCCCCCTGTCCGGCTGATGCACGGGCAGCGCCGGGTGGCTCCGGGGCCAGCGGTGCCGGGCCAGCAGGCAGGAAGCCTGCCTGCAGGGGATTATCCCGGAGAAGCTGATGCGGGTATGGGAGCCGGACGCGGGCTATGAAGGAGAACGAACCCCTGCAGGATGATCCCATTCACGATCAGCCGATGCCGCTGATTGACCATCTGCTTGAACTGCGCCGCCGGCTTTTATGGTCTGGTGCGGCCTTTCTGGTGTGTTTTGCGCTCTGTTACCATTTTGCGGGTGATATCTACCTCTTTCTGGCGCGGCCGCTGGGCGAGATCATGCGGCAGCAGGGTGAGCAGCCACATCTGATTTACACAGCCCTTTACGAGGCCTTTTTTACCTATATCCGCGTGGCGTTTTTTGGGGCGGCCTTCATGTCCTTTCCCATTATTGCCATTCAGGCATGGATTTTTATTGCCCCCGGTTTGTACCGGTCAGAAAAGCGGGCGTTTGCCCCGTTTCTGATTGCAACGCCCATCCTGTTTCTGCTGGGCGCGGCGCTGGCTTATTACTTCATTTTCCCCATTGCATGGCGGTTCTTCCTCTCTTTCCAGACGCCGGGCAGTTCTGGCGGGGTGCAGATTGAGCTTCAGGCTAAAGTGTCTGAATATCTCTCCCTCGTCATGAAGCTGATCATGGCGTTTGGCGTTGCGTTTGAGTTGCCTGTGGTGCTCACCCTGCTGGCACGGGTAGGGATTGTAACCGCGGATATGCTCAGGCGCTTCCGCCGGTATGCCATTGTGGGGGCGTTTGTGATTGCCGCCATTCTGATGCCGCCGGATGTGATTACTCAGGTCGGGCTGGCGGTGCCGCTCGTCCTTCTTTACGAAATTTCCATTCTGGCAGCCCGGCTTGTTGAACCAAAAACAAAGCCGGACCCGCTGTCTGAAGAGACCACTCCAGAGCAAGAGGCTTCCTGACCCATGCATGATATCCGCGCCCTGCGCGCAGACCCTGCCGCTTTTGATGCCGATCTCGCCCGTCGCGGGATTGCCCCTGTCGCGCAGAAGCTTGTTTCATGGGATGAAGAACGGCGTCTGGCCCTGACGGCCCTGCAGGAAAAGCAGGCCCGCCGGAAAGCACTGGCGCGGGAAATTGGCGCGCTGAAACGCACTGGCGAGGATAGCAGCGCGCTGGAAGCTGAAGCCATTACCCTGCGTTCTGACATGGAACATCTGGAACTGCGGGTGGCGGATCTGGAAGGCCAGAGCAATGAGGTTCTGGCCAGCCTGCCCAACCGGCTTGACCCCTCCGTGCCGGAAGGCCCGGATGAAACAGCCAACGTGATCCAGCATGTCTGGGGCACGCGGCCGGACTTCAGCTTTACGGCCCGCCAGCATTTTGAACTGGGGGAAGCCCTTGGGCTGATGGATTTCGGCACGGCCTCCAAACTCTCCGGTGCGCGCTTTGTGGTGCTGCGTGGGGCGCTGGCCCGTCTGGCGCGTGCGCTGGGGCAGTTCATGCTGGACCAGCACACGGATGAAAACGGCTATGAGGAAACTCAGGTGCCCGTGCTGGTGAATGATGCCGCCATGTATGGCACGGACAAGCTGCCGAAGTTTGCGGATCAGTCTTTCCGCACGGAAGATGGTCGCTGGCTGATCCCCACCGCAGAAGTGCCGCTGACGGCTTCTGTTGCCGGGGACATTCTGGACGCTGCCACCCTGCCGCGCCGGATGACGGCACTCAGTCAGTGCTTCCGGAGTGAGGCTGGTTCTGCCGGGCGGGACGTGCGCGGGATGCTGCGCCAGCATCAGTTTGAAAAAGTGGAAATGGTTTCCGTCACCACGCCGGAAGAAAGTGAAGCCGAACATGAGCGCATGACGCGCTGTGCGGAAAGCATTCTGGAAAAGCTGGGTGTGGCCTATCGCCGGGTGCTGCTGTGCGCGGGGGATACCGGGTTTGGCGCAGCCAAGACGTTTGACCTTGAGGCATGGCTGCCGGGGCAGGCCGCATGGCGTGAAATTTCGTCCTGCTCGAACACGCGGGACTTTCAGGCCCGCCGCATGAATGCCCGTTTCCGCCCGCAGGGTGGTGGGGCACCGGTGTTTGTGCATACGCTGAATGGCTCTGGTCTGGCTGTCGGGCGCACGCTGATTGCCGTGATGGAAAACGGCCAGAATGAAGATGGCTCCATTACGGTGCCGGAGGTTCTGCGGCCTTATATGGGTGGCCTCGCAAAAATCGGCTAACCCGCCCCGTTAAACCTTAGGTTTTCTGAATTTTCTGACGCCGTGCTTTGTGAGGCCTGTTTAGCCTTTGCGGAGCACGGCGTTTTGTTGTCTGCTTCTTTCAGAGGCGGCCAGCGGCTTTCTGAAACGTCAGTTGCACCATAAAGCCAGTATTCTGCCCCGGTATGGGGGAGAACAGATCCATACGGATTGCCATTTGCCGGGCGATGGTGCGCGCAATGGCCAGCCCCAGACCGCTGCCCTCCGTGCTGGCATTGCCGCGTACAAACGGGTCTGTCAGCCGGTTGAGCAGATCCGGGGCGAGCGGTGCGCAGAGATTCTGGATTGTCACGCAGGCACCGTGTTCAAACACTGCAGCCTGACCGGAGGGGGCAGGGCCTTCTGCATGGCAGCAGGGTGGGAGGGCCGCCGTGGCGGTAACATGCACCTGTACGGCAGAGCCTTGCGGGCTGTAACGGAGGGCATTTTCCAGAAGATTACGCAGCAAAATCCCTGCGGCATCCAGATCACCCAGCACCTCCAGCGTGTTCAGAGCGCCCGTTTCAATCACAATACGCGGGGAGGCATGGTCTGGCCGGTCCAGTTCGTCCGCCACAACATGCAGGACAGGCAGCAGGTCAAACCGATCGCGCCGTAAGGCCGTGCCAGCCACCGCGCGGGAGAGTTGCAGGAGCTTTTCCACTGTCCGGCTCAGCCGGTGGATCTGGCTGATCAGCGTATCCAGCCGCTGGGTGGTATCTGCTGTGTTTGCTGGACGCGGCGTGTTGTGGGGGGTGGTGTTTGTATGTTCTGCCGCTGCGGATGCAGGGGATGTGTCTTGTGCCGCAGCGCGTAGCATCTGGGCTTGCGCCAGCAAAGCGGCAATCGGGTTGCGGAGTTCATGCGCGGCATTGGCGGCAAAAGCGCGTTCAGCAGAAAGGGCTTTTTGCAAACGCTCCAGAAGAGAATTCACCGCGACCTGAATGGCGGACAGTTCAACCGGCAACGCCAGTTCTGGCACAGGGGTCAGGTTGCCGCTGCCACGTTCACGAATCTCATCCTGCAACCGCACAAGAGGGCGCAGCCCCCGCCGCACAATCCAGATCACCAGCAGCCAGATACAGGGCACAGAACCTATAATGGGCACCACGGCAATCAGAATGGCGCGGTGTGTGGCCTGTGTGCGGTGCAGGCGTGGCTCCCCCACCAGAATAAACCGGTCGGTCTGCGCAGCCGGGGTCACATAAACCCGGAACTGCGGGAGCATGTAAAACCCGCCCGATAGCGGAACGCCAAACCGCTGTGCAGGCGCGTTGGAGGACCGCAGCAGAACATGGCCTGCGGTATCAGTAATCTGGTAAGCCAGAGACGTTGGTTTAATATCGGACAGATGCGCAACATCCTGCCCCGGTGCCTGCTGTTTGAGGGCCAGAACCGCAAATTGCAGCCGCTCCCCCACTTCCTGCAGGGAGTCATCCAGCCGTTCGGTAATTTCATATTTTGTAAAACCGGCTGTCATGAGCGTGACAATGGCAAGGCAGCCCACCACCACGCCTGTCACACCCCGGATCAGCCGTGTTGCCAGCCGCCATGGGCGCGCAGGTTTGGCTGCAGAGGCCGGCAGGGTGTGCGGGTCCGGGGTCTCTGGTGTGGCACCAGAAGAGTGTAACTCTGCGGCCATGGGTTTGGGATGGTGCGCAGAGGTGAGGGGTGGTGCGGATGTCATGCGCTGGCGGGCTGTTCAAGGCAGTAGCCACGGCCGCGCACCGTGCGGATAATGTCTGCACCGAGTTTTTTACGCACGCGGCTTACAAAAACTTCTATAGTGTTACTGCCAATTTCTTCTTCTAGATTATAAAGCGCATCTTCTATCCGCTCACGCGAGCAGATGGCGCCCGGCCTGCGCGCCAGCAGTTCCACCAGTGCCCATTCCCGGGCGGTCAGATCAATGGCCTGTCCGTCCCGCGTCAGGCGGGAGCGTTCAAGATCAATCTCGATATCGCCGACTTTCAGGCGATTATCCACCAGTGGCCGGTAGCGGCGGCCGACGGCGGTAATGCGGGCAACCAGTTCATCCAGATCATACGGTTTTGCCAGATAATCATCCGCCCCTTCGGAAAGTCCGGCAATACGGTCGCTCACCTGATCTTCCGCCGTGGTAATCAGCACAGCCAGCGGGGAGGGTGTCTGGCGGATTTCCCGTAGTAAAGTTCGCCCACTGCCGTCTGGCAGCCCCAGGTCCAGCAGCAGCACATCATACTGCACGGCGGCCAGAGCGGCGCGTGCATCTTCCAGCGTGGTAAACCAGTCTACCGTGTGGCCTGCCTGCCGCACCCGTTCTTGTACGGCTGCGCCCAGATGGGGCTCATCTTCCACAATCAGGATGCGCATAGGGGCTGGTATCCTCTTCCGGGCGGCTTTTGTCCTTCATAAAACGCGCATAGAGCAGAGGCAAAACAAACAAGGTCAGCAGAGTGGAGGTCACCAGCCCGCCAATCACCACACTGGCCAGCGGGCGTTCCACTTCCGCGCCGGCAGAGGCGGAAAAGGCCATGGGAAAAAAGCCCAGACTGGCGACAAGTGCAGTGGCCATCACCGGGCGGAAGCGTTCTCTGGCGGCTGTAAATCCGGCGCGGGCCGCGCCAGCGCCCCGGCGGCGGATCTGCTCCGCCGTGCTGACAAGCACCACGCCATTCAGCACCGCCACGCCAAACAGCGCAATAAACCCGATCCCTGCGGAAATGCTGAAAGGTAGTCCGCGCAGCACGAGCGCAAAAATGCCGCCGGAGGCTGCCAGTGGCAGATTGCAGAACACCAGAAGCGCCAGCCTGACGGTGCCAAGGGCTGCAACCAGCAGCAGGAAAATAAGGGTCAGGGCAATGGGCACGACAAGAGCCAGCCTTTTTGAGGCAGACTGAAGGTTTCTAAACTGCCCGTCCCAGCGCAGGGTATAGCCGTGCGGAAGCGGGACGGTGCGCTGTACGGTCTCTTGTGCGTCTGCCACAAAAGATGCCAGATCCCGCCCGCGCACATTGGCCTGTATGACAACACGCCGCCGGATATCATCGCGGCTGATACGCGGTGGCCCGTCCTGCTGGCGAATATCCGCAACCTGAGAGAGCAGCACCGTCCCGCGCCCGTCTGCGCGCGGAACCCGCAGCGTCGCGAGTGCGCTCAGGGAGCCAGTCCATGCCGGGTCTAGCTGGGCCTGCGTAGCGATAAGAGCGTTTTCCGCCGTCACGGGGCGGCCGATATGTCCGCCAACGGCTTCCACCATATCCAGAATATCCTGCACACGGACATTCAGGCGGCCAGCATTTTCCCGGTTGACGTCGATATGCACAAACGGCACTGCGCCTTCATCTTCCGCCATGACATCCGCCGCACCACGCACAGTGTTAAGCGCTTTGACAACCTGTTCCCCAAGGCCGGTGAGGGTTGGCAGATCATCCCCGAAAATAGAGATGGCAATGGGGGTACGCACGCCGGAGAGCAGATCATCCATGCGCATCTGCACAGGCTGGCTCCAGGAATACAGAGCATCAGGCAGGTTTTTTTGCAAAGAAGCATTCAGTGCCGTAACCAGTTCGGCCTGTGAGCGTCCGGTCATGGGCTGTCTGAGCAGAATGAAGCTGTCAGTTTCATTCTGGCCCATAGGGTCCGTCGGGATGGCGGCGGTGCCGGTATTGCTGACAACAGTTTCCACCTCCGGAAAACTTTTAATCAGCTTTTCCTGCTGCTGCACGGTATGCAGCACGGTGCTCAGCGAGGCAGAGGGCAGGCGCATGGCGTGCAGCGCCAGAGCACCTTCCTCCAGTTGCGGCACAAATTCGCTGCCCAGTGTCATGGCCAGCCCGGCGGCCAGCAGGCAGATGGCCAGACTGCTGCCAATCAGGAGCTTCGGCCTACGGGCACAGAGGGAGAAGAGGGGCTGATAGTGCCTGCGTAGCCATGCCATCAGGCGTGTTTCATGCGGAATATGGGCTGTCCGCAGAACGGATACGCACAGGACTGGAATCCACACCACGCAGTACAGCAGGGAGGCCGCCAGCGCCATAATGACGGTCTGCGCCATGGGGCGGAACATCCGGCCTTCAATACCCTCCAGTGTCAGCACTGGCAGATAGACCATGATGATAACAAGAATGGCGAAACTGACTGGCCGCATCACCTGCTCTGCGGAAGAGCGGACCAGTGCGCCAAACGGCGCATCAGGTTCCCGCAGGCGGCGGCTGAGGACGTGCTCGACCACCACCAGTGAGCTATCCACAATCATGCCGAAATCAATCGCGCCCAGACTGAGCAGATTGGCAGAAATGCCAAATACCCGCATGCCTGTCATGGCGCAGACCAGTGCAAACGGGATAACGGACGCAATAAGCAGGGAGGCCCGCAGATTGCCAATCACCGCCAGCAGAACTGCGACGACAAGTGCGGCGCCGATCAGCAGATTTTCACGCACCGTGGCAATGGTGCGGCTGGTCAGCATTGCACGATTATAAAAAGGATCGAGCGTGACGCCCTTTGGCAGCGACTGCGTGATAGCGGGCAGGGCGGCCCGGATGCCAGCCAGCGTGGCATCGGAACTCGCACCTTTTTCCATCATCACCACGCCGGTCACAATTTCTCCGCCACCATCACGGGTGACGGCACCCAGACGGGTGCGCGGCCCGGTGCTGATGCGGCCCAGATCCCGCAAGCGGATGGCCGTGCCTCCCGGCCCGGTTTTGACGGTAATGGCCCCAAAATCTTGCAGGGACCGCAAAAGGCCGCGCCCGGCCACCACCTGCTGTTCGGCATGGTGCTCAATCCAGCCGCCACCGGCTGCGGCGTTACTGGCATCAATAGCGCGGTACACATCCCCTACGGACAGGCCATAGGCCAGTAGGCGGGTCGGATCGAGCGTGATCTTCCAGGTTTCTTCAGCGCCGCCGCCAATATTGACCTCCGCCACACCCGGCACAAGTTTGAGTTGCGGGGCGACCGTCCAGTTCATCAGGCGGTTAAGCTCCATGAGCGATACGCCGGGCCCTTTAAGCTGAAACTGGAAAATCTCGCCCATGCCGGTTGTCAGGGGCCCCAAGGTCAGGGTGACGCCGGGAATGCTCAGCATGGCACGCGCCTGCGCCATGCGTTCGGTCACGCGGGTGCGGTCCAGATTGATATCGGACGTGTCCTGAAACTGGATATAAACCACCGAAACCCCGGAGCGGGAGACGGAGCGCAGGTCTTTTACACCCGGAATACCCGCCATGCTGCTTTCCACTGGAAAAGTAATCAGCTTTTCCACTTCTTCCGTCGCCAGACCGGGGGCAACGGCAGAAACCAGCACCTGCTGGGGGGAAATATCCGGCACGGCCTCCACCGGCAGACCGGACAGAACAAGACAGCCGCCCGCCATGAGCAGGACCAGAGAGGCCAGAAGCAGAAAGCGGGCCTGATTGAGTTTTTCAAAAATGCTGCGCACAGGCTCAGTCCGCATCCATACCGGGCAGGATCACCATGGCTTTGAGAGCCAGACTGCCATCACTCACAACCTGATCCCCCTGTTTCAGCCCCGACAGAACAAGGGTTGTGTCACTCTCTTCCATCCCGGTGTGGACAGGTGTGGGCTGAAAATGCCCCGGGGCTGTCTGCACAAAAACGACCGTCTGGCCGCCAATGTTCTGAATTGCCTGTGCCGGCACAAGCAGGCCTGTTCCTGTCTGCGTTGTTTGCAGAAGGCTGTTCAGCATCATGCCGGGGCGTAAATGCCCTGCCGGGTTGGCGACGCGGCTCAGCACACGCACCAGCCCGGTTGCCGGGTCTGCGGCAGTCTCAATGGTCGCAATGGTGGACTGCAGGGCCGGAGAAGACGGGGCATCACCCGGGGGCGGGAGGAATGTCTCCTGCCTGCCGCCGGGCACCAGCATCTGTGCATCCTGTGGCGGCACGTCGGACACAACCCAGACATGGGCCGTGTCACTCACTGTCAGCAGGGGCTGAGGGGGCGCGACATCAGCCGCGATCGCCGTTTCAACCTGCGTGATTGTGCCATCTACCGGGGAAATAATGGTCGAGGTTTCATCCTCGCCATGTTTTTCCGTGGGAGAGGTGTATTCTTCCTGTAAGCGATGCGCCAGCACACCCAGTTCAGCCTCATGGGTTGCAACCGCGTTCTGTGTTTCTTTCAGCACGGCTAGCCGTCTGCGCATTTCTCCAACAGAGACCGTCGTGCCCGCCAGCGCACGGGCGCGGTCATACGCGGCGGAGGCATTGGCCTGATCCGCTCTGGCGGCGGCAAGGGCGGCGCGTGTCTGCGCATCCTGCAGGCGAGCCAGATGGAGTGTGTGGTTCTGATAAGTTACGAGCGGTTGACCGGTTTTGACATTCTGCCCCGGAAGCACCAGCACAGACAGCACTTTCCCGTCCCCTGCTGTATGGAGGGTGACGGTGCGCGTTGTATCCGGCAGAACGCGGGCCATGGCAGGCGCCATATGCGCCAGTGTGCCCTGCGTGACCGGGACCACGCGCAGCCCCTCATTCCGGACCGCTTCGGCGGACAGGGTGAGGGGAGGGAGGCTGGTCTCTTCAGCCTGCGCACTGATGGGCAGGGCCGGAAGACTCAGCAAAGCGACAGCAAGAGATGTGATGATCAGGGCTGCCGGTTTTTCAAAAATAACTCTGGCTTTTTGCATGGAGGCTCTGCAGGACAAGGCATGAAAATAGGTGGGTTGAGCATGTTTGCTCATGGCATCGGCCCGCCGCTGCTGCGGGAAGCAGACACCATTTCAGGGATATGCAGTGCCTCGCCCGGTTGCCGGGTGTGGGGCATGTCCGGCTCATGCAGGGTTTCGCTCTCTGCCGAGGCGGGACCGGTTAACGGTCCGGGCTGGGTGGGGCGTGGTGTGGGTGTTTGTTCCAGTCCCGGCACCGCGCCTGCCGCAATCAGGGCGCGGAGAATGGCGCTATGCCAGAGGATTTCCGCGCGGTCTCTCACCAGATCAGCCATATAGGCTGCCTGCCGTGCCCGGAGGGCATCATCCAGAGAATTTTCCTGCAATTTCCATGACCGTTCCAGCAAGTCAGCCCGGCGGTCCAGTTGCTGTGCGGCGGTCTGAGCACTTTGCCGGGCCGCAGAGGCGGCGGCCAGACGCGCACGAATTTGCGCCAGTTCCTGCCGCACCATACGGCGGGCCAGTGTTTCCTGCGTTTCCGCCGCCGCCAGCCGGTTGCGGGCTTCCGCCAGCAGGGGGGCATTATGCACGGCACTGGGCAGAGGCATGGTGAAGTTGACACCAACGCGGTTATCCCACGGACTGCCATACTGTTTTTCATGAATGGCGCCCACACCAATCTCCGGGTTGGGCATAAAGGAGCGTCGTGCCAGCAGCAGATCCGCACGGGCGGCGGCACTTTCTTTCTGCGCCGCCCGCACTCGCGGGTCATTGTCTTCCACCGTATGCGCAACCAGTTTTTCTTCTGCACTTCCGGGTACAGAAAATGCCAGAAGGTCAGGCACAACCGGCGTGCCGAGCAAGGCAACCAGTCCGGCGTCTGTGGTCTGCGCCTCCTCCTGCGCCATGGCGGCATCCGTCCGGGCGGTAGCAAGGGCGGCTTCCGCCATTTGCTGGTCTGCCTGCGTTGTTTCCCCCACACGGGTTGCGCGCGACACTGTGGTGTTCAGCCGGGCCGCGGCAGAGGCAAGGGCCTGAGTGGTTGCAACACGCCTGCGGGCCAGCAGAGCCGCGGCGGAGGCATCCAGCAGGCGAACCGCCAGCGCCATATGCTCGGCACTGCTGCGTTCGGCAGCGGCTTCTGCATCGGCACGGGCCACTTTCCGGGTGGCATTGCCTTGCCCCGGTAGCCAGAGCGGCACACTCACGCCACCTTCATACGTGGTGTAGCCGAGGTTGGAGCCTACGGCATGGTCATCAAAATACGAACCGGAGAGGGACGGCCCTCCCGCAAACCAGCTTCCGGCGGCTCTGGCGCGGGCCTCTGCCGAGCGGCGGTTGGTGCCCAGTTCAGCCCGGCGCGGGTCCTGCGCCCAGGCCAGTGCGAGGGCATCGGGAAAGGAGAGGCGCTCACGCGGGGATGCGGTCTCACTGAAGGCGGCGGACGCCGTCTGAGCATAGACCGGGCGCAGAGTGCCGAGAGCCATCAGCAGAGCAAGGCAGCAGCGAGAGGCCTTCATCAGATATCCTACACCCCGGTCTGAACATGATGCGGCCCTCAACAGGCCCGGCACAGGCAGGCAGAGGGCGCAGAAACGTATGAGAAGCCTGCATACAGCCCGAACCTGACAGGAAGCTGAACATAGAGTGCCTGCCTTTTCTCAGCCTTATGGTCTTGTCTGTCTCCCATGTGGTCTGGCAGGGTCAGTCATGCGCGCGTTGCGCCGTATTCTGTCGTTGTCTGGTGAGGTTACACGTGCCCGGTAAACCGTATCTTTTTCTGGCGGTGGCCATTCTGGCTGAAGTGCTGGCGACGTCCTGCCTGACGGCATCGCATGGTTTTGAAAAGCGCCTGCCGGGTCTCATGAGTCTGGTCGGCTATGGGGTTGCGTTTTACTGTCTCTCGCTGCCCATCAAAACCATTCCGGTGGGTGTGGTCTATGCCATCTGGTCTGGCGTGGGGATTGTGCTGGTATCCCTGATCGGGGCACTGGTTTTCAAACAGTCTCTGGACGTGCCTGCCCTTGCCGGAATTGCGCTGATCATGGCCGGGGTGCTGGTTATCAACCTGCTTTCAAAGTCCGTCTGAGGTGGGTCAGACAAAGAAACAGGCTGACGCATTGTGCCAGCCTGTCTTGCCGTTATGATCCTTGCTGGTGGAGGAGATCAGAAAGACAAATCCTTCCCGTCGTCCTCATCATCGTCCTTCTCCGTTTGAGGAGTCTTTGTTGTCGGAGCTGGCTTTGCCGTATCATGCGGGAGAGAGACAGAGCCAATCCCATCAATCTGCTGTGTCAGAGACTGCGGCGTGCTGGTCAGTTTGACCGAGCCTGCTCCGTCAATAGAGATTTTGACACGCCCTGTCGGTCCGGCTTTGACAGATCCGGCACCGTTCATAGACACATCAAGGTCAGACAATGTGAGGTCAGACAGAGTGACCGAGGCCGCACCGTCAATGTTCAGTTTGAGGCTGTCCGTGTGGCCATGAGCTTTTACACTGGCGGCCCCGTTAATTGTGAGGTCAAGATGCGGCTGCTGGTAGTCCTGTAAATCAAGAGATCCAAAGCCATTCAGAACAATGGTGTTCAGAGCCGGAGCCGTTATCGTGATGGTCAGGGAACTGTTGTGCCACGCGCTATGCGGGCTTTTTGCAAGGTCCAGCGTGTTGTCCTGAAGCGTGACACGATCCACCAGTCTTTCTGACCCGCTGACAATAATGCCCGGCTTGTCTCCCTGTTTATAAATAATACGGGCCGGGAGATTGAGGGTCAGGTGGTTGCTGCCCTGCCAGTCAATCGTGCGGGTTTTCTCAGGAGTGGAGGATACGCTTACATCTGTAAACGTAATGTCTTTGTTCCACAGAACGACCGGCCCGCGAGAGGCCGCGGTGCCAAAGCACAGGGCAGACAGGGCTGCGCCCCCCAGTGCGATCATTGTAAGGCCACGGATCATGAGAGAAAATTCCTTATAACAGACACATCAGGAGGGGTTGGCGCGGGCCAGCAGGCGGAAATGGGCACGGCCATACCGCACAAGCAGATTGATGGAGCCGATGGTAAACAGCGCGCACAGCGCCATTAGAGACGCGCCGCCACTGGCCATACCGAGGGTGATCAGCACGCCCTGAAACCAGTCACCCTCAAAGCCGGGGATCATGTTGATCAGAGCAAGCGGGAGCAGGAGGCTGCCGGCCAGACAGACACAGATTCCCACGACAAAAAATGCAAGATCAACTGAGGCGATGGTCAGAAGCACGGGCCACACGACAAGAAGATCCAGCGCCACGAGCCCCAGAATCCCTATAATCGCGCCCAGCGCATTGCTTAGATTACGTTCGTCCTCCCACCGGCGAATGCCGGTTTCCGCCCGGACTTCCCGCGCCAGCCGGGCCGGGTCCCCCAGTGCGGCCGCAATGTCGGACTCAGAGCGTCCTGCCGCGCGGCCTTCATCAAAATGCGCGGTATATTCGGCGAGAATATCCTCAACAACAGAACGGGGCAGGCCTTTCAATCCTGCGCGTAGCTGGTCAAGGAACATCTGTCTGCTGTTCATGCCTGTGTGTTCCTTACGGTTTTCTGCACCGTCAGAGTGGTGGCGGGGGAGTGGGAGGTTTCGGGAGGTGTGGCGTGGGCTGCGTCATCAGATCCCAGAATGGCGTGCACGGCTTTTGTAAATGCGGTCCATGCCGTGCGCTGGCTGTTCAGGCTCTGGCGACCATTTTCTGTCAGTGTGTAGTATTTGCGGGGCGGTCCGGAGGGGGATTCCACAAAATAGGTTGAAACAAGGCCATCTTTCTGCATCCGCCGCATGAGCGGATAAATGGTGCCTTCCCCCATTTCAATGGCGTCAGACAGGCGGCTGGCAATATCATAACCGTATGAGTCCGCCCTGGAGAGAAGGGCAAGAACGCAGAGTTCCAGCACGCCTTTCTTGAACTGAACGAGGTTGGGTTCCACGGCTTTTCCTATTCTGCAAGCGTCTGTTCCGTGCGGTGTGCCGGGAGCAGACGACTCGCTGTTAGCTGTCGATAGCTATTCAATACAGAATGGAACCGGTTATTGCAAGGTAGTGGTTCAGAGAAAATTCATTCGTACCCTATCTTAAAAATTAGTATCGTTCTGTTAACGCAAAGCAAAGGGTTCTGACTGTAACCTCTGCCCGCAACTTTCTGCACATCCGGTCTGATTGTGTGAGGCAAAAACGTGTCTGGAATTCCGCTACCATTAACCACCGCCCAGCGTGGCGTCTGGATGGGCTGCCTTTTGCGGCGGCAGGAGGGGACGTTTAATGTTGCCGAGGCAATAGAAATCCACGGTCCGGTCAATCCCGCCTTGTTCCGGCAGGCACTGGTGCAGGTGGCACAGGAGGCCGAGACAACGCGGGTCAGTATCCGCATGGGGGCCCGCAGTCCCGAGCAGGTCGTGCTTCCTGACCTGCGCTGCCCCTTACCCTTTGTGGATTTTGCAGACCAGCCAGACCCTCGCGGCAGCGCGCAGGAGTGGATGATGCAGCGCGTCATGGCTCCGGTTGATCTGGAAAAAGATCCTCTGTGGTATTCAGCTCTTCTTAAACTTTCAGCAGAGCGGTTTGTCTGGTTTCATTGCTGTCATCATATTGCAATGGACGGGTTTTCTGGCGGGTTGGTCGTGGCGCGCGTGGCGGAACTCTATTCCGCACTGGTGGAAGGCCGCGCGCCTGCACTCTCGCCGTTTCTTCCCCTCTCTCAGCTTGTCGCACAGGAGGCAGCCTATCGGGAGAGCCCACGGCGGGAGGCCGATCTGAGCTACTGGCAGCAGACGTTACAGGACCCACCTCCGGCAGCAACACTGTCCTCATCGTTGCAGAGTGCGGAACAGGTTTCCGCGCAAGGCCGAAAACTTGGGTTCATCACCCGCAACTGGACCATTCCTTCTGCTATGGCAGCGCAGATGGAGCAGGTGGGCAAGCAGGCCGGGGCCACGCTGCCCCAGATGCTGACAGCGCTGCTCACCCTTTATCTGTTTCGTATTACCGGACAGGAGGATCTTACCATCGGGATGCCCGTTACGGGGCGGACAGACCGGGAAATGCGGCGCGTGCCCGGCATGGCGGCTAACGCCGTGGTGTTGCGTTTTGGCCTTGGTCTGGAACAGGATTTCCCCAGTCTGGTTACACAGGTCCGCCGCGCTATGCGCGGTGCGCTCCGGCATCAGGGTTTTCGGTATGAAGATCTCCGGCGCATTCTTGGGTTTCACGATACTCAGGCGCATCTGTCACGGCTGGGCATCAATATTGAACCCTTTGATTATCATCTCTCCTTTGGCGGCCACCCGGCACGGAACCGGAACCTGAGCAATGGCGCGATGGAAGACCTGACGATTTTTGTGTTCGACCGTCAGGATGGTCAGGGTCTCTCCCTCGCATTTTATGCCAACCCGGATTTGTATGGAGAGGCGGATCTGGAGCGGCATCTGGCGCGCCTCGTGCGCATGATAGAGGCGGTGCTGAAAGACCCGGAGCAGGAGCTTGGGGCGTATCCTGTGTTGCTGGACTCTGAATACACGTCCTTGCTGGTGGATGAAGCCGATACCGTCCGGCACTGGGGCACGCAGGATTGCATGCGTGATCTCGCCCGCTATGCCGCAAGCACGCCGCATGCGCTTGCTGTTGTCGATGCTCTGGGGACTGTCTCCTTTATAGAGCTTTCTTTCGCGGTGCAGCATCTGGCTAACAGGTTGCGGGAATTGAGGCTCGGGGCTGGCGATGTTCTTGCGCTGATGGTCCCGCGGGACCGGCGGCAGATCATCGGTATGCTGGCTGTTGCCTCGGTGGGGGCGGCATGGCTTTCGCTGGATATCAAAGGCCCACGGGAGCGCAATGCGACCATTATTGCAAACGCCAGCCCTGCGCTTTTTCTGACAGAAGACGTTCTGCCAACAGGTTTGCCGGACGGCGCGGCCTCACTGGGGCTGACGCCGGAGGGCCTGCCCGCCAGCCAACACGGTCAGCCAAAAGAGGCGAGGGCGGCTATTGTGCCGCACGGAACGGCGTATGTGATTTACACATCCGGCAGTACCGGAGCTCCTAAAGGCGTTATTATTTCCTGGCATAGCCTGACCAATCTGCTGTGTGGCATGCAGGAGGTTTTGTCTTTTGGCGCAGAGGAGTGCTGGCTTTCCGTAACGTCCGTCACTTTTGATATCTCTATTCTGGAACTGCTGCTACCGCTTAAAGCAGGTGCCAGACTGCTGATTGCGCGGCGGGAAACAGTCATGGACCCTGCGTTAATGGCCGCAGTCCTTCAGCGCTATCATGTCACCATCATGCAGGCGACACCAACCTTATGGCAGATGCTTGTGGGGGCCGGGCAGGATGCCAGTCTGCGCAAGGTGCGTGTTCTGTCAGGGGGTGAACCGCTATCCAACGCGCTTGCGGGGCAACTGCTGGCCAGCGCGCGGGCGGTGTATAACGTGTATGGGCCGACGGAAACCACCATCTGGTCCAGCTTCCATGAAGTCACGGAACAGGATTGCCGGGAAGGCGCGTTAATACCCGCGGGCAGGCCGCTGGCCAATACACAGTTTTACTGTCTCAATGCGGCAGGAGGCCTGATGGCGCCCGGTATGCCGGGGCAGCTTGCCATTGGGGGTGATGGCGTGGCATCAGGTTATTTACGGCAGCCTGATTTAACAAAACGTGTTTTTAAGGCAGATCCGTTTACCACACGCCCCGGTGCCCGGCTGTATCTGACGGGAGACCGTGCTGTCCGGCAGCCGGATGGCACACTCACGGTGCTGGGTCGCACGGACGGGCAGATTAAAATCCGAGGTGTGCGGGCAGAGCCTGCGGAAATTGAAGCCGCACTCCTGCAACTGCCCGGTATTGCACAGGCGGCTATTCGTGTATGGGAGCGGTCTCACGGGCCGGTTCTGACGGCTTATCTTGTTGCTGCGGAGCAGGAAAAAGGAACGTGGGAAAATGGCGTTGCGGACAACGTCATGACGAATGTGCGGGATTTTTTGCAAAGCCTGCTGCCTGCGCAGATGGTGCCGTCCTGCTTTGTCATGGTTGAAAATCTGCCGCTGACGGCCTCCGGCAAGCTGGACCGTAAAGCGTTGCCAGCACCGGTGGCCGATGAATGTCCTGCTGTGGGTGGCCAGCCGGAAACAGCCGAAGAACACCTCCTGACGGAAATATGGTCTGAGGCTCTTGGGGTCAAAACCATTGGTCTTAACGATAATTTTTTTGATCTCGGAGGCGATAGTCTGAGTGCTGTGCATGTTGTGACAGCCCTTGCTGAGCGGGGGTATGAGGTGCCGGTTTCAGCTCTTTTCGGTGCGCCAACCATTGCACGACTGGCACCGCTGCTGCATCAGGTCCAGCCAGAGGAGACGATCCTGCTGGAAACGCTTCTGCCCCTGCGTCTGGCGGCCAGCGAGGAGGGGGCGGGGCGGCCGATCTTCTGCATGCATCCCATTCTGGGGGTTTCCCTCAGTTTTGCGACGTTGGTCCCGTTTTTCCCGGAAAACAGGCCGGTTTATGCCTTGCAGGATGCCGGGTTAATGCTGGGAGAGCATGCGCCCCGAACCATGCAGGATCTGGCTGCGATTTATCTTGAACAGATCCGCGCGGTGCAGCCAGAGGGGCCTTATACGCTTGTCGGGTGGTCAATGGGCGGACTGGTGGCGCATGCCCTGACCTCCCTCCTGCATGCGGAAGGCGAGGAGAGAGTCAGCCTTGTCATGCTGGACTCCTATCCCCTTCTTTCGGAAGGGAATCCCTCTTCTGCCCACATGACGGACGAAGACCTGTTAGCGCAGGCTATCCCTATGCTGGGGATGGATTTTCCTGAAAACCGGCCTGATACGCTGGAAGATCTGGCGGACAGGGTGGTGGAAGATATGCTCCAGAGTGGCCTGACGATTCCGGCGGAGTTTGGGGACGTCGAGGTGCTCTGCGCACAATTCCGTTCTGTCGTGCGGCAAAACCTTCAGCTCATGCGGGCATGGATCCCGGAGCGGCTGAACGCGGACATGCTCTTTTTTCGGGCCACGCAGCGCGGTGCCGGGTTAGTCAGGGATGATCCTGCTATCTGGCAGTCCTATCTGGGCGGGAAACTGAGCGTGCAGGACCTGAACAGCACACATGCCTCCATGCTGGACAGTGACCATGCTCATGACGTGACCCAGTCTATCATGGTTTTTGAAAACAGGCCGATTATGAAGGCAGCTAAATCAGCCCCCAGCCCTTCATCTGACTAATGGCGCGCGCCACGCCATTTTCCGCCCGGACCTTCTGGCCGAGCGTCCGGGCGGCGTCCGTCATGGTCGGATGAGTGGCCTGTTGCATGGCCTCTGCAAGGTGCTGCCCGGTGAGAGTCCGCATGTCCTGCGTCCGGGTTGCGACGCCAATACGCCCTAACTGCCAGCCCCAGAAAAACTGATCCCCCACGAAAGGCACAGGGACGGTTGGAATACCGGCCCGGACTGCGGCGGCAGACGTGCCAGCGCCGCAATGATGCACAGCCAGACGCACCTGCCGGAATAACCATTCATGCGGGATCGTGTCGATCACATGCAGGTCTGGTGTATTGTCCAGAAAACGCCGTAGGTTGGACCACCCGCTACTGACAAGCACGCGCAGACCACTGATCCGCGCAGCATCCCGCACGAGGGCAGCAAGGCGCTCGGCTTCGGCACTCAACATGCTTCCAAAGCCAATATAGACGGGTTTTTCTCCCGCTTTTAAAAATGCAGCAAGGTCAGAGGGGGGCTGATACTCTGCTGCCGGGGGGGTAACAAAGTAGCCCGGCATGGCAATCCGTGCAGGCCATTCCGGCTGACGCGGCACAACATGCTGACTGAACCCGTAGAGGATACGGCCGCCTGTTGCGTGGGGATTATGCCATGGCCCACGCAGGCCATAAAGAGAAAGTCCGAGAGACTGACGCACGGAGTTGGCAATGGAGCGCGTGAGCACCCATGCGGTCTGCCTTAATGCTGCGTGGAGCAGGAGGTTTGCTGCACCGGGCAACGGGTGCGGGCGGAACCAGACCGGCGGCAAAGCCCGGCTGGCGTCCAGTGGCTGGAGTTGCGTTTGCACAAAGGGCACACCCGCACGTTCTGCCAGACTGGCCGCAAGAAGGGTGACATTGCCAGACCCGATAAACAGACGAGCATTCCGGGCGGCGGCCAGACCCTGTTCAGGCCAGAACTGCGCCATACGTCGTGTTTCTTCCACCACTACGCGGGCCGCCGCAGCACCGCTCCGCCCGTCCAGTGCCTGTGGATGCGCGCGCATCATGCCCGCAAAATCTGCTGTTAAGGGGGCAAACTCCAGTCCGGCCCGCCTGATGGCTGGCGCGAAGTCCGGATCCGCCGCGAGACGGACCGCATGCCCCTTTGCTGCCAGCCCTGCACCCAGAGCAATATGAGGCCGGATATCTCCTTCCGTCCCCACGGTCATGATCACAATGGTCATCCGCACTCCGCTTACTGCTCAGTTATCATACCTGTCGCGGCAGAATATCTGAAGGGCGTTTAGGATTTGTTTAAGACGACCAAGGGGTTGGGCACACGGAGTGTGACTGTGCTGAGAATGCGTGAGAGTTGGAGGCTGCTTTCTGGGTATTTATGGCATCGTCTGGCATAAGTTACAGGGTATTACGCCTTATAAAAAGAAGTGGTAATTTTGTAGAGGAAACCTTTTATTTTCAGGATATATGTAAAATACTCTGCCAGAACAGAAGCGCAGCCAGCAGGAGCATGATGCACCCGATCAGCAGATCCAGTATCTGCCATGCCCGGGGTCTGGCAAAAATGGGCTGGAGCAGGCGGGCGCCGTATCCCAGTGCGGCAAACCACAGAAAACTGGCAGAGGCTGCTCCGGCTGCAAAAAAGGGCCGGAGCGGGACAGGCTGTGTGGTTGAGGCTGCGCCCATCAATAAGACGGTATCCAGATACACATGCGGGTTTAACCAGGTAAAGGCTGCAACGGCCGCAAGCGCTTTCCCTAAGGGTACGGATGGCGCCTGTGAGGTGGTCATACTGTCCTGACGTCTGGCCTGTTGGAGGGCCCGTTGCAGGGATTTTACGCCATACCATGCCAGAAACAGGGTTCCGGCCAGAGCAAAGCCTGTGGAAAGGCCGGGAACAGCCTTCAGGAAAGTGCCCATTCCACTTACGCCTGCCGTAATCAGCAGAGCGTCGGAGAGTCCGCAAAACAGGACTATGGGTCCAACATGCTCTTTCTTCAGGCCCTGCCGCAGAACAAACAGATTTTGTGCGCCGATGGCCACAATCAGAGATGCAGACAGGGCAAATCCCGCGCAGAAGGGAAGAAGGTAGGAAATCATAGTGGCGTCATACCGAAGACAGATCGGCAAAGAAAACTTGTTTTTCTAAAGGGAATAAAGAAAAACTTAATCATGCTGGATTATGCCGCTCTTACTGTTGTCAGTGCCGTTGTGCGGGAAGGCTCGTTTGAAGGGGCCGCGCGAGGTCTGGGCCTGACTGCCTCAGCAGTGTCCCAGCGTGTGCGAAGCTATGAGGAGCGCCTTGGTTCCTTACTGATCATCAGGGGTAGCCCCTGTCAGCCGACAGAGCTGGGGCGCGCATTGTGCGCACATGTTGATAAGGTGCGTCTGCTGGAAGCAGATCTTCTGTACAGATCCGATGGAACAGGAGTGGACAGCCCACAGCCGGTCATTTTGAAAATTGCCGTGAATGCGGATAGTCTTGCCACGTGGTTTCCAGATGCAATGGCGTCTTTCACCCAGAAGACAGGTATTTTTCTGCAACTGTCTGTGGAAGACGAAAGTCAGACAGCAGACCGACTCCGTTCTGGTGAGGTGATGGCCGCTATTACGGCCGAGACTGACCCGGTTATCGGTTGTAAAGTGCTCAGGCTTGGTCAAATGCGGTATGTGGCCTGCGCCAGCCAGGGTTTTGTGGAACGGTTTTTTTCCGGCGGCTACACCCCACAGTCTTTTCAGGCGGCACCCTGCATCTGTTTTGACAGGTATGATGGCTTGCAAAGCCGCTGGCTTCAGAGAACGCAGGGGGTCTCTCTGCCGCTATCTGTCCATTACATCCCGTCTACTCAGGGGTTTCTTGATTTTATACTGGCAGGGGCAGGGTGGGGATTACAGCCGCTCTCCCTTGCGCAGACCTCCATAACGCAGGGGCGATTATTGCCTCTGGGGCCTGATCCTTTTATAGATGTTGATTTGTACTGGGTGTTTCCGAGGCTCAAAAGTAACATCATCAGAGACCTGACGCAGCATGTGATGCGCTATTGTGAGGCAATGATTTATCTGGAACGCACGGCATGAAGCCTCTTTGCATTAAAGGCTCTGGCCAAAGCGTTTTCGATATTCAACAGGTGTAATGCCAAGATGGCGCTGGAACGCACGGCGTAAGGTTCTGACCGCCCCAAACCCGGCCTCCGCAGCAATAATTTTGAGGGGGCTTCGGCCGCTTTCCAGAAGGCGGCGTGCGATTGCCAGCCGGGTCTGTTCGACCCATTGTGCGGGGGACAAACCTGTTTCCTGAGCAAAAAGCCGGGTTAATTGCCGGCGTTCCAGTAGCATCATCTCTGCCATGGCATCCACACTGTACGGGGCTGAAGGATGGTCCATAATCTGCCTTTGCAGGGATTGCAGAGCGGACCGTCCGGCGGGAGAGAGTTCTTTTTGCCGGCTATATTGCCTTTGGCCGCCCGGCCGTTTGTAAAAGAGAATAAGCTGCCGAGCGACATCTCGTGCAATCTTTTCCCCAAGATCTTCCCTGACCAGAGCAAGCGCCAGATCCAGCCCGGAAGAAACCCCGGCGGCAGTGCGCACCGGGCCATCTTCTTCCACAATGGAATCTGCATTGACCGTGATGGCGGGAAAGCGTTGCCGGACGGACTCAACATCAGCCCAGTGCGCTGTAATGGTTCTGTTGTTCAGGAGCCCGGTGGCGGCCAGCGCAAACACGCCGCCACAAATTGACCCAAAGCGTCGTGCCTGTGGCGCGGTATCACAAAGCCATTGAATAAAATCTGGCGCGGGCAGGCTGTGTGCTGCATCCGGAGCGCCCGCAACCAGAAGTGTGTCGATGCAGAGGGTGTTGAGGTCTTTCAGGCAGTAGTCAGCCTGCACAACAAACCCGCATGAACTCCGGATGGATTTCTGGGGCGCGGCGATAACGCAACGATAAACCGGCTGCCCGCGCAGGGTGTTGGCCTCGGCAAAAACATCTGCCGGGCCAGCAATATCCATTAACTGCACGTTGTGATTGATAACAAAAACAACCAGAAGTTCCGTCATGCATACTCCTTGCAGGGGCGGTCAGCCCGTCATACGTCCTGTTTCTATATAACGCTGATGCCATGCAAGAGCGGAAGGTAGATGGTGCGGAATATGCTGCCCGCAGGAGTGTTTGCGGGCCTCTTCAAAATAGTCTTTCAGCAGTGGGCGAAAATCGGGGTGGGCGCAGTTTTTAATAATTTCCCGCGCGCGTTCTACTGGCGCCAGCCCACGCAGATCTGCTAGCCCCTGTTCCGAGACGATAATCTGAACGTCCTGTAAAATATGATCAGTATGCGGAACCATAGGAACGAAAGCTGAAATTTTACCGCCTTTTGCAGTGGAAGGAGAGACGAAGATGGACAGGAAGGCGTTCCGTGCAAAGTCTCCTGATCCCCCAATACCGTTCTGGATACGTGAGCCCATAACACAGGTTGAATTTACATTCCCGTAGATATCCGCCTCAATCATGCCGTTCATGGCAATAATGCCGAGACGGCGTATCAACTCGGGGCTGTTACTGATTTCCTGTTGCCTGAGGATGATTTTTTCACGGAAGAACGCCGCTTTTTCATTGATCCTTTGGGCGGCTTCCGGGCTGAGGGAGAAAGAAGAGGCAGAGGCGACGGTCATGCGCCCGCTTTCGAGCATGGACAGCATACCATCCTGAATGACTTCGCTAAAGCCGGTAAGATTCTCAAACTGACTGGTGTTGAGGCCTTCCAGAACAGCATTGGCAATATTGCCTACGCCACTTTGCAGGGGGAGCAAAGAAGGAGGGAGGCGGCCCTGTCTGACTTCATGATGCAGAAAATCAAGAACATGGGCTGCAATTTTTCGGGCGTTTGCATCCGGTTCTGCAAAAGGCGCATTGCGATCTGGCTCATCGGTGATGACAACAGCGGCAAGCCGGTCAATATCAATAGGGAGTGTGCCGCTGCCAATACGGTCCCCCGGATGGTTAAGGGGGATGGAGTGTGTGTTGGGGGGCATACGGACATGCGGCCAGATGTCATGAATACCGGCCAGTTCAGGGTTCTGCCATGTGTTGATTTCTACAATGATCTTATCGGCCAGTTGTGCCCATGTCGGGCTGTTGCCAACGGAGGAGCTGAGAATAAGATGCCCTTCGGGTGTTACGCTGAGGGCTTCGATAATGGCAACATTCAGTTTTCCATACTGGCCCTGCCGTGCCTTCTGCGCGACTTGCCCCAGATGGGTGTCGAGATAAAGGGTGCTGCCCTCATTGATGCGCCCGCGTAGTGTGCTGTCCCCATTGTAAGGCGCCCGAAAGGCGATCCCGTTTGCCTGCGCCAGAGCGCCGTCCAGTTGCGGGCCGGTTGACGCTCCGGTTAACAGACGTATGGAAAACTCCTTTCCAGCAGCATGAGCAGCCGTAATGCGTCTGGACAGGGCCTCCGGTACCGCTTTGGGGTAGCCTGCGCCTGTAAAACCGCTGGTCGCCACAACGTCGTTATGGTGGATCAGGGTTGCAGCGTCTTCCGCACTGGTGAGACGTGCGGAAAACGCTTCATGACGGATACGGTCTTTCATGGTGTTTTCTCATTGCAAGCTGCTGGTGCGCTGCATGATGGGAAAGTCACCGGGGCAATTGCAACGGGAATGATGGACCGAAAAAGAGGTATCTTGCGCCATATTGGGACATGCAAGCCCACATCTGAGTGTCGCTCTGCACCATTCCGTGTGATGCCGTCAGAAAAGGCCAGAACCAGGACAGAGTGCGCCGCCGGTATTTAATTTTAGCAAGCGGCGCACGTTAAAAAAAAGAGTGCCCACAGATTTCAGGAGTAAAATATTTCTTCTATGGGCAGGTTGAAGAATTTGGAAATTTTAAAAGCTAACGGCAGGCTAGGGTCATATCGCTCAGCTTCAATCGAATTGATTGTCTGACGGCTGACACCAATGCGCTCCCCTAAGTCCTGCTGTGACAAATTATGCTTTAAACGCAGTTCGCGTATCTGGTTTTTCATTGGTAGCGCCGCTTTGACACAAAATATCCGATAGACCAGAGTATTGCCATGACAGGCCACACGCAGAACATGGAAAGTCTTGCAAATCCTGCGGTTTCTAAAAAGCCGTAGGAGAACGTGATAATGGCAGTTCCTGAAAAGGAAAACATTAAGCTTTCCGCTTGTATTCTTCTTTCAAGTTCATCAATGCGGCGGAAATATCGCATGATAATCAGCAGAAAGCAGGCACCCGGTACCATAGGGAGCAAAGCAATAGCAGGCTGCCATGCCGGACTGATGGCCAGATTGGCTCTTAGCCATGCTGCGGCCATGCAGGCGCACGCATACAGAGTAATGCATACAGCCAGTTCTATCAGGTAGCGCTTCATGGCCTCTCTCAATTCTCGCGGGGATGTAAAGCTTGCTTTACATATACGGTATTGGGGGCTGGAATGTAAAGCAGGCTTTACACGATTCGGCAAATTGCCGTAGTTCGGCGGCATAAAGGAATAGCGTTAGCGGCGTTGCAGAAGTCTTTTGATGCCGATGCCGATGCCGATGCCGATGCCGATGCCGATGCCGATGCCGATGCCGATGCCCGATTGATCTTAAAATATGAGCAAACACAAAAAATCCCGCCCGGACAAACATGCCGGGCGGGATTATGAAAAGTGTATTCAGAAATTAGGGAAAATCAGGAAACCCGTTTTACCCAACCGTGAGCATCATCTGCGCGGCCATACTGGATATCGCAAAGGGCTTTGCGCAGGGCGGTGGTGACTTCCCCAGTCTTGCCGCCGTTAATGACGCAGGTACCTTCCGCACTTTTCAGGGTGCCGATGGGGGTAACAACCGCTGCGGTGCCACAGGCAAAAACTTCTTTCAGGTGGCCAGATTTTGCGTCGGCATAGAGCTGGTCAATGGCGTAGGGTTCTTCACGCACCGTCAGGCCTTTGTCCCGCGCCAGTGTCAGCAGGGAATCCCGCGTAATGCCGCGCAGAATGGTGCCTTCCAGCGGGGGGGTGAGGATGGTGCCGTCGTCAAACACCATCACAATGTTCATGCCGCCCATTTCCTCAATCCATTTGCGTTCAATGGCGTCAAGGAACAGTACCTGGTGGCAGCCGTGTTCCTTGGCTTCCATCTGGGCCGTCAGGCTTGCGGCGTAGTTGCCACCGCATTTGGCTTCACCCGTGCCACCGCGGGAGGCGCGCACTGTGCGTTCTTCCACCCACACGCTCACCGGACCAGCGTCTTTGGAGAAATATTCTCCGGCGGCGCAGGCAATGACCAGAAACTTGAATTCAGCAGCAGGTTTCACACCCAGAGCGGCTTCCGTCGCGATCATGAATGGGCGGATATACAGCGTGCCGACGTCCGCCGCTGGAATCCAGTCTTTGTCGATGGTGACAAGCTGCGTCACGGCATCCAGAAACAGGTCTTCCGGAAGCTGCGCCATGGCCATACGTTCCGCGGAATGGCGGAAGCGGCGGGCATTGGCATCCGGGCGGAACAGCAGGGCCTCACCATTGGGGGCGCGGTAGGCCTTCATGCCTTCAAAAATTTCCTGCGCGTAGTGCAGCACAGACGCGGCGGGGTCCAGCGTCAGCGGCTGGCGCGGCAGGATCTGCGGTGTGTGCCAGCCCTTGCCTTCCGTATAGGTTACAACAGCCATATGCTCGGAAAAGACGCGGCCAAAACCGGGGCTGGCAAGCAGCTCCGCGCGCTCAGCAGCGGGAACCCGGTCGGCTTTTGGCGTAATCTGGAAAGCGGTTCTGGTAGGGGTGCTCATAAGGTCTGGCGTCTCCGCGGCCTGCTGTGCAGTCTGTCTTTGCCTGCATTGACAGCGTTTGTTGCAAGGGTGGGGTTAAATAACATGATCATAAGTGTGTTGCCAGAGCGGGGCAGGTGTCCCCATATCTGCGTTCTCCAGATGGTCTGGCGGTTTTCTGCCTGCGAGACCCGGATCATTCCTGACTGGCTGTGATAACAGAAGGGCCTTTGCATGACCTCCTTTTCCCTCCGCCAGACGTACGGCCAGTTGCCGGAACCGTTCCACGCCTCCGTAGCTCTTACGCCGGTCGCAGCGCCCCGGCTTGTTAAACTGAATGTGCCGCTGGCGCAGTCTCTGGGGTTGGATGCTGGCTGGCTTGCCGGACCGGACGGTGTGGCCATGCTTTCCGGTTCTGCCATGCCAGAGGGCGTGCACCCGCTTGCGCTGGCCTATGCCGGGCATCAGTTCGGCCAGTTTGTGCCGCGACTTGGCGATGGACGGGCGTTGTTGCTGGGGGATGTGACGGATCGCAGCGGTCAGGTGCGGGAAATCCAGCTTAAAGGCTCAGGCCGCACGGCCTATTCCCGCCGGGGGGATGGGCGGGCTGCTCTGGGGCCGGTGCTGCGGGAATATGTGGTGAGCGAGGCCATGGCCGCTCTGGGTGTGCCGACAACCCGTGCGCTGGCGGCGGTTGTCACCGGTGAGCAGGTGATGCGGGAAACCCCGTTACCGGGTGCGGTGATTGCCCGCGTGGCGTCCAGCCACATCCGGGTTGGCACATTCCAGTTTTTTGCGGCCCGGCAGGATAGCGCCGGGCTGCGCACACTGGCCGATTACGCAATTGCCCGCCATTACCCTGACGCAGCGCATGCGCCGGCCCCGTATCTGGCGCTGCTGGAACGGGTGATTGCCGCGCAGGCGGATCTGGTCGCGCAGTGGATGCTCAAAGGCTTTATTCATGGCGTGATGAATACCGATAACATGGCTGTTTCCGGCGAGACGATTGATTACGGTCCCTGCGCCTTTATGGAACAGTATGACCCGACAACCGTATTCAGTTTTATTGATGAACGGGGCCGCTACGCTTACGGCAACCAGCCGAGTATGGCGTTGTGGAACCTCACACGGCTGGCGGAAGCGCTTTTGCCGCTGCTGGCTGAGGATGAAGAGCAGGCTGTTCCTGTGGCCCAACAGGCTCTGGCGACGTTTGAGCCGCACTTTCAGGCAACCTATCTGGCAGGCCTGCGCGCAAAGCTGGGGCTGAAAACGGACCGGCCGGACGATACCGCTCTGTTCCGCGGCCTGCTGGAAACCATGCAGGAGGCGCAGGCGGATTTCACGCAGACATTCCGTGCTCTAAGTTCTGCGGGCGCGGTGAGCGGAGAGGGCGTGCCTGAACTTCTGTCAGCCTTCGGCCCCTGGCTGGCACGCTGGCGGCAGCGTCTGGCGGAGGAGGAGGCACAGCCGGCCTCAGACCGTGCTGCGGCGATGCAGTGTGTGAATCCGGCGTATATTCCCCGCAATCATCTTGTGGAAGCCATGATTAAGGCTGCGGTGGAAGACGAGGATTTCTCCCGGTTTGAAGCACTGCTTGCCGTGTGCACCCGCCCGTATGAGGACCAGCCGGGGAGGGAGGCGTATGCCCGCCCGGCACAGGCTGCTGAACGGGTGCGTTATACGTTTTGCGGCACCTGATATGGTTGGGTGACTCTGCTCAGACAATGCCGTCTACACTGACGAATTTCCGGCCATCCGCGCCTGCTTCCACACGGGCCTGAACGCGATAAACATCGCGCAGCAGGTCGGGCGTCAGGACAGAGGCAGGCGGCCCGGAGGCGATAATCTGCCCCTGGTGCAGAATCGTCACCGCGTCCGTCATATTCAGTGCAATATTCAGGTCATGCAGCACCAGCACCGTGACAAGCTGGTGGGCAGCTGTTTCCCTGCGCAGAATGTCCATCACCGCAAACTGGTGGTGCAGGTCCAGCGCGCTGAGCGGTTCATCCAGCAGGAGGGCTTCCGGCTTGCGGCTGAGCGCCTGCGCCAGCCCCACCAGTTGTCGTTGGCCTCCTGAGAGTTCATCCATGCTCTGCATGGCGAGATGCGGGATGCCAAAAAGCGAGAGACTGTCCAGCGCGGCCTGAACGGCATCAGCGTCCTGCACGCCGGAGGATGGGAACAATCGTGCGTGGCCTGAGGTCTGGCGCGCTGCAATCAGGGCCTCCAGCACGGGCAGGTGCACAGACGCTGGCAGGGCCTGAGGCAGATAGAGGCAGCGGGCGGTGCGGTCTGTCAGCGTCATGCGGGACAGGTCTGCCCCGTTCAGCGTGACGCTGGCGGAGGAAGGGATCAGCCCGGCGACGGCGCGCATCAGGGTCGACTTGCCGCTTCCATTTGGCCCGAGCAACGCACAGACCTTGCCGGGCGGGAACGGGCCAGCCGTCACATTGTCCAGCACGGTGCGCTTCCCATACCGCACCGTGAGGTGCGTTGCGGTAAGGCCCGTCACAGGTGGTGCAGAGCCCTTCATGACAAATCACGCTGCCGCAGCACAATACTGAGGAAAAACGGAATGCCGACGAGGGCCGTGACAATCCCTGTAGGGATAATGACGCCCGGAATCAGCATACGCGCCGTAACGGAAGATAGTGAGAGAATGAGTGCGCCCGCCAGCATGCTGCCCGGCAGGTAAAACCGATGGTCTTCCCCCAGCAGTCTGCGGGCGATATGCGGGGCCACCAGTCCGACAAACCCGATAATCCCGACAAAGGAGACGGCAAGGGCTGACAGCAGGCTGACGCGCAGCAAGGACCAGCGGCGCACCCGTGGCACATTGACGCCCAGACTGGCCGCGCGTTCCTCCCCCATGCGCAGGGTGGTCAGGCTCCATGCTGCCCGGAAAGAAAACGGCACGACCAGAGCCCCGAGTGCTGCGAGTAACCCGAGCTTGGGCCATGAGGTGCGCGTCAGGCTGCCCATGGTCCAGAAAACCAGTTCCTGCAAAGCGTCCTCACTGGCCATAAACTGCATGAGGGATACGAGCGCCTGAAACGTAAAAACCAGCGCAATGCCAAATAAAACGACTGTGCTGGTGCGGGCCTGACGCAGGTGGCCTACCAGATCAAGCAGAAAGACAGATCCAACGGCGCAGATAAATGCGTTGCCGGCAATCAGCCAGCTATCCGGCAGGCCGGGGAGATGCAGCCCCAGCACAAGTGCAAGAGATGCGCCGAACGCTGCGGCTGCCGAGACACCAAGCGTAAACGGGCTGGCCAGCGGGTTGGCCAGAATGGTCTGCATTTCTGCCCCGGAAAGCCCAAGGGCCGCCCCGACACAGACCGCCATCAGCGCATAAGGCAGGCGGATCTGCCAGACAATAATCCGTTGACTATCCGGCACTGTGGACGGGTGAAGCAGCGTGTGAAGGAGTTGTGCGGGAGAAAGCCCGGCCGGACCCAGAGAAAAATCCAGCAGGACCGAGACCAGAATAGCCCCGCCCAGAAGAGCCAGAAGTGTCAGTCGCCGTACCAGCAAAGCCTGATAAGCCGCTCTGATCTGCGCAGGAGAGACCGTGGTGGGGGCAGGGGGCTGGCCGGAAGGGCTGGGAACGGTCATGACTTCAAAAGTGCATCCGGCAACGGCCTTGTATCAGGCCGGGGCTACAGGAAGGAGATCAGGCGTGTGCTTCTCTCTAGCACCCGTTTGGGGATGATCAAACTTTCAGCAAGGTCTGGTGGGGCAGGCGGGGTAAGGGCGAAAGATCCACCTGCCCATCCGCTTAGGCGGAGGGGTGTGCGACCGGTGGGTTTTCCCGTTTGAAGTGTATATCTCTGCGGATCGCGAGGACTGCCTGCGTAGTGGAGCGCAGGCAGGGGGCGTTTCCTCTAGTCAGGGAAAGAGAGAAGGGTCAGGACAAAGCCTCCTGAGAGCGTTCATGAGGTTTGACGAGCGTCTCCGTCGCCACCTCAATAAAATAGCCGCCTTTTGCTTTCAGATAGAAAGCCCAGGCACCGTGGAAATTGCGCGGGGGCGGAAGCTCCCATCCTTCCGCACACAGGCGAGCATAAAGGTCATCCACCACCTCACGGGATGGCTGGATGAAGCCGATATGCAGAGTGTCGAAGTCCTCAGGATAGACAAAGCCACCCAGCCGGTTCTCAAAATGATTTAAGATCAGCACGAGCCCGGCGTCATCCTGCATGATCACCATTTTATCGCCCCGGACGACCAGAGTTTGCAGCCCGAAATATCGTTCAAAGAGTGCCTGATCAGCGAGGACATCATGGCTGTGAAGATTAATATGATTCAGTTTCATCATCGTGCCTTTCCGTTGTGCGTGCAACGGACACGGATCGACCGTGGAGACAGGCATCCAGCCAGCCACAACCGACCACACGCGGGAGAAAATCCTCTCACGGTGTCCGGCCATGGTCAGGAACGGCAGTCTACCGTTCAGGCGTGACTGTCTCAGAGAGACCGCAGGTTATCACCATACCTGCATCGCTGTCTTTTTAGGCAAACGCAGCTTGGCGCGCGGCGGGGATACGGGTCAAGCTCCATTTTGCCGTAACAGGCCGGGACCGCAGGCGCTGTTCTTGACGAGGCGCGGGATAAAAGGCTTTTACTCGCGCAGTCCCTCAGTGTTTTCAGGAAGTGTGAAATTTTGACGCAAACCGGCACGCCTATGCCCGATTCAATGCCTGCCGGGACGGATGCAGGGTCCTCTATGATGTTTATCGCAACGGAGGAACAGGCCGGAGACCGGGTTGACCGCTTTGTTGCCGCACAGTCCGGCACGTTGTCCCGCTCACGCGTCAAGGCGCTGATTGAAGAGGGGCATCTGACCGGCAACGGGAAGACTATTACAGAGCCCGCAGAGACCGTGCGGGCCGGAGTGACTTATGGGCTGACTATCCCGGCCGCCGCACCAGCCGTGCCGGAGGGGGAGCGTGTGGCGTTTGATGTGCTCTATGAAGACGCGGACCTGATTGTGCTCAACAAACCCGCCGGTCTTGTCGTGCATCCTGCGCCGGGGAATGAGACGGGTACGCTGGTAAACGGGCTGATTGCCCGTTGCGGGGACAGCCTGAAAGGTATTGGCGGGGAGCGCCGTCCCGGCATTGTGCACCGGCTGGATAAGGATACGTCCGGCCTGATGGTTGCCGCCAAAACGGAGCAGGCACATCTGGCCCTGTCAGCCGATTTTGCAGCCCGGCGGATAGACCGGGCCTATCTCGCCTTTTGCTGGGGCTGCCCGCAGCCTGCGGAAGGGGAGTATGAAGGGGATATCGGGCGGGATAAGCGTGACCGTAAACGCATGACCATTGTGACCCACGGCGGGAAATGGGCGCTGACCCGCTACCGCACGTTGCAGGCGTTTGAGATGGGGGCCGCGCTGGTGCAATGCCGTCTGGCAACAGGCCGGACCCACCAGATCCGCGTCCATTTTTCTGCCAATAACCATCCACTTATTGGAGACCCGGTTTATCTGCGGCGTATTCCGGCCGCGGCCAGAGGGCTTCCCCCCGCCGCACGGGCCGCCGCGCTGGATTTCCCCCGTCAGGCGCTCCATGCGGCGCGTCTGGGGTTTACGCACCCCCGCACCGGGGAGCAGATGGCATTTGAGGCCCCTATGCCTCAGGACATGCTGGCGCTGGGGGAGAGTCTGGGCCTGACACCGGGGAAAGTGATGATCATCTGACTGTTACGGAACCCTGTGCGGAAGGCTGCGTTCTATGAGGCGTGTCGGCTCGTTCTGTCCTGTTCCGAGTCTGTCCGTCCGCATGGGGGCTCAATCCCTGTTATACAGAGGACGAACGGCGGTTTTCCCGGATTTTCTTGACAGAACGGTCTTTCCGGCGCACCGTCATCATCCCTTCTGAAATGCCCGCAGGGCTGCCGGAACGGATGTTTCTTCCCTCGTGCTGCCCATTCGGGGGGCGATGGAGGAAGACATAAATCCTTATCTGCTTATTAGCCGGAAACTCGCCTAATTCTGCGCAACGCACATCAGATTTTAACGGAACCTGAAGTGTTGCAGGGAGCTTTCCAGTTAAGAGGAGTGCTCAGTCATGGTCTCATCTGTCATCAATGTTGGTCCTGAAAACAATCTTTCAAGGTATTTTCAGGATATCCGCAAATACCCCATTCTTACCCCGGAAGAAGAACTCCGTCTTTCCCATTTGTGGAAGGATGAGGGCGACGTAAAGGCCGCGCACAAACTGGTGACGTCTCACCTGCGGCTGGTCGCAAAAATCGCCATGGGTTACCGGGGGTATGGCCTGCCGGTGAATGAACTCATCAGCGAGGGCAATATCGGCATGATGCAGGCCGTCCGCCGGTTTGACCCGGACAAGGGCTTCCGTCTGGCGACATACGCCATGTGGTGGATCCGTGCGGCTATTCAGGAATACATCCTGCATAGCTGGTCTCTGGTAAAAATGGGCACCACGGCTGCGCAGAAAAAACTGTTCTTCAACCTCCGCCGCCTGAAAGGGCAGATGCAGGCGATTGATGACGGGGATCTTCAGCCGGAGCAGGTGAACAAGATTGCCACGACGCTCGGTGTGTCCGAGCAGGACGTGGTGAACATGAACCGCCGCATGGCCGCACCTGACCACAGCCTGAACGCGCCGATGCGGGCTGATCAGGATAATGAATGGCAGGATCGTCTGGTGGATGATCAGGTCAATCAGGAAGAAACCTACGCGGAAAACGAGGAACTGTCTGGCCGTAAAGCCCTGCTTGCCAACGCCATGAACACGCTGAATGAGCGGGAGCGGCACATCTTTACGGAACGCCGCCTGACGGATGAACCTTCTACGCTGGAAGATCTGGCTCTTCAGTATGGTATCTCGCGTGAGCGGGTGCGCCAGATTGAAGTCCGGGCTTTTGAAAAAGTTCAGGCCGCGATGAAGAAAGACGTTGAAGCCCGCCGAGGTGCGGCAAAGGAGGGCTGAGGCCCTCCTGAAAGACCCCTGTTTATGACGACGAAACGTGCCTTCCCCGAAGCGCCGGTCACTTTGACCGGTCAGCATATCCAGCTTGTGCCATTGTCTCTCTCGCATCTTGAGGCTCTGCAACTCGCTGTGCAGGATGGCGAGCCGTGGAAGGTCTGGTGTACTTCCGTGCCCCGGCCTGAGGCCATGCAGGCCGATATTGAGCGGCGGCTTGACCTGCAAAAACGCGGCACCATGCTGCCCTATACCGTCATCAGCCTGCCGGAAAACCGGATTGTCGGCATGACGACCTTTATGAATATTGATAGAGCCGGCCCCCGCCTGGAAATTGGCTCTACATGGTATGCGGCCAGCGTGCAGAGAACAGCCGTTAATACCGAAGCCAAAAAGCTCCTTCTGTCTTACGCGTTTGACGTGCTGGACTGTCTGGCTGTGGAGTTCCGCACCCATGTGCTCAACCAGCGCAGCCGCCGGGCCATTGAACGGCTGGGAGCAAAGCTGGACGGAGTGTTACGCTGCCATCAGCGGTTGGCTGATGGCTCCCTGCGGGATACCTGCGTCTACAGTGTCACGGCAGCAGAATGGCCTGCCGTGCGGAACCATCTGCACTGGTGTCTGACGGAAAAATATCAGCGGGCGTGAAAGCGCGATCCGCAGCCGCTGCGGATAAATCTTCACTCTTTCAGGCGCGGGCGGCGTCCTGAATAAAGAAGGTGGCGTCTGTGCGCCCGTTCCATGTTTCTGACCGCAGATAGCCCGCCAGATGGACCGGCGGACGGGTGCTGTCTTCCAGCGCGATGGCCAGCGGATTATCATTCGCACGGAACAGCAGGGCTTTCAGGCGGCCCCCATCCTGACCCTTGAGCAGCAGGCGGAGCGTATTGCCATCCCGCCCGATCCGGTCAGACCGGATAATCTGTGCGTGAGAGACAGCAATCAGAGGCTCCGCATTGCCTGCGCCAAACGGGGCCAGCATGGCAAGATTTTCCGCAAGCTCGACCGTTGCGCCCGAGACAGACAACGCGACGTCCAGCGTAATATCTACTGTATCTGGTAGGGCTGCCGCATCTGCCAGCCGTTCATCCAGAAAGGCATGAAAGCGTTCAATATTGTCCGCAGGCAGCGAAAAACCTGCGGCCATGGCGTGTCCGCCCCCGGTTGTCAGCAGGCCAGCCTGACGGGCCGCAATAATAACTGTGCCCAGATCCAGCCCCGGCACGGAGCGGCCTGAGCCTTTGATGGAGCCATCGTCCTGCTCTGCGCCAACCAGCGCGGGCCGGTTGAACTGTTCCTTAATACGGCCAGCCACAATCCCCACAACGCCGGGGTGCCAGTCCTTCCCGGCCAGCAAAATAACCGGGTGTCCGGCTTCCCGCTGTTCGGCAGCCTGCGCCATAGCGCGGTCCAGTATTTCGGCTTCCACACCCTGCCTGCGGCGGTTTACCGCATCCAGACGCTCGGCCATGGTGCGGGCGTCATGCGCATCGGTGCTGCGCAGCAGGGTCAGGCCCAGTGCGGCCTCGGCAATGCGGCCGCCCGCGTTAATACGCGGGCCGAGGGCAAAGCCGCAGGTGAAGGCATCCGGGGCTTTGGTCACACCGGCAATGTCCATCAGTGCGTTCAGGCCGGTGCGCTGGCGGCGCGCCATGATTTTCAGCCCCTGTGTCACAAAGGCGCGGTTTAGCCCATGCAGGGGCATTACGTCACACACCGTTGCCAGAGCGACCAGATCAAGCTGACGCATCAGGTCTGGTGCAGGCTGGGCGTCGTGGAACCATCCAGCAGCGCGCAGATCCCGGCTGGTGGCAACGGCAGCCAGAAAAGCAAGCGCGGCTGCGCATACATGCCCTAGGCCGGACGTGCAGTCAGGCCGGTTGGGGTTTACGGTCGCCAGAATAGGGGGCAGCGCGTCTTCTGATTTATGGTGGTCCAGCACAATCAGATCGGCTTTGTCTGCCAGCGCGCCCAGAACAGGCCCGGCAGCAGTGCCGCAATCCACGCAGATAATGAGCGAAGCGCCGTGTGACACCAGCCCTTCCAGCGCAGGCACGTTCGGGCCGTAGCCTTCCGTCATGCGGTCTGGAATATGGGTGTGGACCGTGCTGCCCAGCTCTTCAAAAAACGAGGCGAGGATGGCGGAGGCGCATGCGCCGTCGACGTCATAATCGCCAAAAATACCGATTGTTTCGCCCTTCTGCACCGCCTGCGCCATACGGGCGGCGGCTTTATCCATATCCTGCAGGCTGGACGGATTTGGCAGCAGAGCACGGAGCTTGGGGTCAAGAAAATGGGCCGCCTGTTCCAGCGGGATACCACGCAGCGCCAGAAGTCTGCCGACAATTTCCGGCAGGCCCGCGCGTTGCGCAATGGCGGCCCCCATGCGCAGCAGGGCGGGGTTTTCAGCCCCGTCCCGCCACACCCAGCGGCGGCCTGTCAGGCTGCTTTCCACACCAAGGGCCGCGCGGGCCTCTGGCATGGGGGGCAGGGTGTCCAGTGTGTCAGACAAAAGAGCCGTCATTCCGGGGGAGGACCGCCTTATTGCGGGGTCCATGTTTTGGTTTTGAAGTTATGGTAGCCTTCAATAAACCGCACCGTGCCGGATTTGGAGCGCATGACCAGAGAATGCGTGACGGCATGGTTCGGATACTGATGGATACCCTTCAGCAGTGTGCCGGATGTCACCCCGGTTGCAGAGAACAGCACGGAACCAGCCGCCAGATCATGCAGGCCGAGCTTGCGGTCCGGGTTTTTGCCGGGGTTCATTTTCTGGGCGCGTTCACGCTGGCTGTCATCTTCAAACAGCAGGCGGCTCTGCATCTGGCCGTTGACGCAGCGGATAGCCGCAGCCGCCAGAACGCCTTCCGGCGCGCCGCCGGACCCTGCGTAAATATCGACCTGACTGGTGTCGAGACAGGCGGCAATTGCGCCCGCAACGTCTCCGTCCGTCAGCAGACGGACGCGCGCACCGGCTTCCCGTGCTTTGGCAATCAGTTCTTCATGCCGTTCACGGTCCAGCGTGCAGAGAACGAGGTCCCGCACAGCCTTGCCCTTGGCTTTGGCCAGGTTGCGCAGATTGTTTTCAATGGAGGAATCAAGGTCCACAACGCCGTCCGGCAGGCCCGCGCCGACAATAATCTTGTCCATGTAGACGTCCGGCGCATGCAGGAAGTTGCCACGTTCGGCCAGAGCCACCACGGTAATGGCGTTCGGCATGTCCTTGGCGCACAGGTTTGTGCCTTCCAGCGGGTCCACGGCAATATCCATGGCCGGGCCACCCGAGCCGACTTTCTCACCGATATACAGCATCGGTGCTTCGTCCATCTCGCCTTCACCGATCACGACGGTGCCATCAATGGCCACAGTATCAAACGCCGTGCGCATGGCCTCAACCGCAGCACCATCGGCGTCATTTTTCTTGCCTCGTCCCGTCCAGTGGGCAGAGGCCAGCGCAGCGGCTTCCGTTACACGGACCAGTTCAAGGGCAAGGTTACGGTCGGAAACCACAAAACTCGGGATCGGATCGTTCGCGTCAGACATTCTGGAAGTCATCCTTTATTGTTTTTAGGCCGGGCTGGGCTGTATCAGCAGAGGCTCAGTCCGTTTCAATCCGGATCATCACCGGTGTATCCGTCACAACATCCAGACCATCAATGCGTGTGACGGCCTCCTGCATGGCGGCTTCGGACGTCTGATGCGTCACCAGCACCAGCGGTACATACGGGTCAGCATCATTCTGCTCCGGTGTATGCTGCAACATGCTGCGGAGCGAAACGCCACAGTCACGCAGAACAGCCGTGATATCCGCAATCACACCGGGGCGGTCTTCCACCAGAAGGCGCAGATAGAACGCGCCAGTGCCTGCGGAAACCGGGTTAGCCTGTAAAGGAGGCGTATCTGTGGCCTGCACCCCCCAGACAGGAATGGTATGGCCACGGGCAACATCAATCAGGTCTGCTGCAACGGCGCTGGCTGTTGGGCCAGCACCGGCACCGCGCCCTTCAATCATCAGCCGGCCTGCAAAAGCGCCTTCTGCCACCACGGCGTTAAACACGCCGTCCACTTGCGCGATGGGCGCGTTTTCCGGCACAAGGCAGGGGGTGACGCGGGCTTCAAGCCCGGCCTCGCTCATGCGGGCCACACCCAGCAGCTTGATGCGATAGCCCAGCGTGCGGGCAAAGGTGAGGTCCAGCGCGCCAATACGGCGGATGCCCTCAACATGCAGGGATTCAAAGGCAACAGGCTGCCCAAAGGCCAGACCCGCCAGAATGGTCAGCTTGTGCGCGGCATCCAGTCCATCAATATCCGTGGACGGGTCGGCTTCGGCGTAGCCGAGTTGCTGGGCATCGGCCAGAACGGTGCCGAAGTCCTTCCCGGTTTCCCGCATCACCGTCAGGATATAGTTGCAGGTGCCGTTCAGAATCCCGCCAATGCGCAGCAGGCGGTCTGCTGCCAGCCCTTCACGCACCATCTTAATGGCCGGAATCCCGCCAGCAACCGCCGCTTCAAACAGCAGAGGGGCGGATTTTTCAGCACTCAGGCGGGCAAGGGCCGGTCCATGAATGGCCAGCAAGGCCTTGTTGGCGGTAACAACGGGCTTCCCGGCAGCAAGGGCGGCCTCCACCACGGCGCGTGCCGTGCCTTCCGCACCGCCAATCAGTTCGACCACCACATCCACATCCGGGTCAGCCACCAGATCAGGCGCGTTATCGTACCAGCGCATGCCGGACAGATCGACCCCGCGGTCCCGCGTGCGGTCCCGTGCGCTGACGGCGGTCACTTTCAGCGGGCGGCCTGCCCGCGCGGTGACCAGATCGGCGTTGGTGGTGAGCAGACGGATAACGCCTGCGCCAACTGTGCCGAGACCAGCAATGCCGAGGCGAAGAGGGGTAGACTGGGGAGAAGTGGAGAAAGAAGACGTCACGATTCAACAGACTCCGGCTTGCTGGCGGAAGCAGGGGGTGCCTTGACCCCATGCGCAGAAAGAAAACCACGAATAGCACGGGTGGCCTGGCGCAGGCGCTGGGTGTTTTCCACCAGCCCGATACGCACAAAGCCTTCCCCATGTTCACCAAACCCGAGGCCGGGGGCCACGGCCACCCCGGCTTCCTTGAGCAGGAGCTTGGAGAATTCCACGCTGCCCATTTCACGGAACGGCTCAGGGATGGGGGCCCATGCAAACATCGAGCCTTCCGGCGAGGGCACGTTCCAGCCCCCGGCATGCAGCCCGCGGATCAGCACGTCCCGCCGCTCTTTATACAGGGCGCGGATATCGGCCACACAGTCCTGCGGCCCGTTCAGCGCCGCGACTGCCGCGACCTGAATAGGCGTAAAGGCCCCGTAATCCAGATAGGATTTAATGCGGGTCAGGGCGGCAACCAGCCGCTCATTGCCAGCGGCAAACCCCATGCGCCAGCCTGCCATGCAATAGGTTTTGGAGAGGGACGTAAATTCGACCGCAATATCCTTTGCACCCGGCACAGCCAGAATGGAGGGCGGCACGAGGTCCCCAAAATAGATTTCCGCATAAGCGAGGTCAGACAGGATGAAGATTTCTTCCCGCCGAGCAAATGCCACCAGTTCCTTGTAAAAATCCAGATCAGCCAGATAGGCCGTGGGGTTGGACGGGAAATTGACAATCAGCGCCGTCGGTTTGGGCACGGAATGGCGCACGGCACGCTCCAGCGCCCGCAGCATGGTATCATCCGGGGTGGCGGGAATGGATCGGACGGACGCTCCGGCAATAATAAAGCCGAACTGATGGATGGGGTAGGAGGGGTTGGGCACCAGAATGGTGTCACCGGGGCTGGTAATGGCGGAAGCCAGATTAGCCAGCCCTTCCTTGGAGCCCAGTGTCGCGATGACTTCCGTGTCCGGGTTGAGCTTTACGTTAAAGCGGCGCTCATAATACCCGGCCAGAGCCTTCCGCAGGCCGGGAATCCCTTTACTGACGGAATAACCATGCGCGCGCGGGTTCTGCACGCTTTCAATCAGTTTTTCCACAATATGCGGCGGGGTCGGGCTGTCCGGGTTGCCCATGCCGAGATCAATAATATCCTCGCCCCGCGCTCGGGCTGCCGCTTTGGCCTGATTAACTGAGGCAAAAACATATGGCGGCAGGCGGCGGATACGATGGAATTCTTCGGTCATGGACTTCAAATGCCCTTGGTGGGAAAGGGGTCAGACCCCGCACGATTGCAGGGAAAAGCATAGTAATGGCAGAAACGGAACAGGCAACCGCCCCAACCGGATAATCTGTTGTGCGCCATAAGATTATCCAGTCAGATTATTGCGCGGGCCTGACCATAAGGTGGAGAGTCAGGGCGTGGTGGCGATGCGCACCCCCATGCCAAAGGCATCCCCCCGGATATGGATGGCGGAGGCCGGAACCTTCAGGTCAATGAGTTTTTTGGCGATATTCTGGGCGCGCAACAGCCCGAGTTGCACCGCATCGGCCTGAGCCTGAGCATCAAGGGAGGCTGCCGAGCCAAAGCCCCGGACATAAAATGGGCCGTGGGGGGTTTTGGTCACCAGTTTTGCAAACGTATCATCCTGCCCGGAGGAAATCTGGTCAGACTGCGGAACACAGTGAATAGCCGTGCCTTTGGCGTCAGACAGATCATAATTCGGGCGCACCGCATCCGGCAGATATGCGTCGGACGGGATATTGAAGCCGGGGAAGGATGGCGGGGCCGGTGGCCCGGAGGGAATCTGCGGAATGGCGCTGGCCGGGGTCGGCGGGGTCTGCGCAGTGGTTTTTACGTCTGGCATCCCGATTTCCTGCATGGCGACTTCCGTCTCGCCCTTGCCTGCGTCTTTCTTTTTATCTGCGCCAAAAAGACCACCGGTTGAGGGTGCGCTGGTGGACGGAAGTGCGGGCTTGCTGAGTTTATCTGCCGCCGCTGTCGGGGTGGCCGGTTGCGGAGGCGGGGCGTCGGCCGCATCCATAATGGCTCCTGCTGTTCCTTCCGGAAGGGTTGCGGGCTGTGAGGCTGTGGTTCCGTTCCCGTTTCCGGCCTGCGGTGTTGCCGCCGGTTTGGGGGCCGCTGCGGCGCCGGGCGGCGGCGGGATTTCAGGCATCAGGGTGCCGTTGGCGGCTATGGTGCGGTACATCAGATTCCGGTCACGGATCATCTGCTGCGTGATCAGCGCACGCGCCTGAGGGGAAGGCATGTCCGGCGTTGTGGTGGGTGTCAGGCCCACATGAGGGTATGGGTCATAAATACCGGGCGGCGGCGGGCGTTGTGAGGCAATGACGCCACCGCGCATATGCTGCATCCATCCAAGCGTCGTATCGACGGGGTCTTTATGGCTGCATCCTGTCAGGCAGAGCACGCCTGCTGCAACCAGCACTCCGGAACGGAACGGACTGCCGGACTGAAAGGCCATGGAAACACGGTGCCTTAAAGGCCGGTCCTGTTCGGGGCACGCTTGTTGCATGACGTGAGGGTTGCTCCGCTGGCAGAGTGAAAAACAGGGGGCACTCTACCCTCTTCAGACCGTTGTGGCGAGATAGGGGATCATCCTCGCATGATTGCCCCTTGGCAGGGGCGCGCAGGCAGAGCAGGATAAGAGACATGAACAGAGACACAGAACATGCGGAGACTGGCATGACGGGCATTTCCCCCTGCGACCCTATCCGGCTGGATGATGATACTCCGGACTCTCCGGACGCACCGGAAAAAGAAGACGCCAAAACCCCGGCCGCCCCGGAAGGGGAGCTGGAAAGCAAGCTGTTCAAACAGCGCAAAGTCCTGATTTTTGGCGGGATTAATGATAAAGTTGCGCGTGATGTCACGGCACGCCTGCTGGCGCTGGCCGGTGAATCGGACAAGCCAATTGATGTGTACGTCAACTCACCCGGCGGGCATGTGGAGAGTGGTGACACCATCCACGACATGATCCGGTTTGTCGATTCGGTGGCTCCGGTCAACCTGATCGGGACGGGCTGGGTGGCCTCTGCCGGTGCGCTGATTTTTGCCGCAGGCCATAAAGACCGCCGCTTCTGCCTGCCGAACACGCGCTTCCTGCTGCATCAGCCGATGGGCGGTGTGCGTGGCCCGGCTACCGATATCGATATTGAAGCGCGTGAAATCATCAAGATGCGTGAGCGTCTGAACCGTCTTTTTGCCCGGGAGACCGGCCAGCCGTACGAAAAGATCGTTAAGGATACGGACCGCAACCACTGGATGGCTGCGAAAGAAGCAATTGAATATGGTCTCGTGACTAAGATCATTTCGAAGCTTTCCGACATCCACTAAACGGAAGACCCGCGCTCCTCTTTCCCTGCGGGGGGAGGGGAGCCAGTTTGTTGTCCCGGGTCCTGCGTTATCCGCTTCTGCCACGGCAGGGGCGGGTGGCGCAGCACCCCCAGTAAACGGGTTCCTGCCAATGGGTTCTCTAAGCGATATCTATTCCCGCCTGCCTGATAGTGTGGATGATCTGCCTCCGCCGCCCGATAACGCGGCTGTTGTTGAGGCTGATTACAAAGCCCGCCATTGGGTCAGTCCCCTCAAAGGCCCGCTAAAGCCCGGGTCGGACGCGCATAAAAAGGCCATTGCGGCCATGTTCCGCGAGACCTTTAATCCGTACCGGCCCTCCGTGATTGACTGGCCAAAGCTGGACCCGGAAACCCTGCACCGCATTACCTCCCTGCCAATCTGGGATATTGCCGTGCAGACCGAAGGCAAGGCCCGCCTGCGGATGGCGGCTTATGCCCGTCTGGTGACTGATCCGGATATCAAGGACGCCATTTCCCGCAATGCGTGGGAAGAAAACCGGCATAAGGAAGTTCTGTCCAAGCTGGTAGAGGCCTATGACATCAAGATGGCCCCCGAGCCGCCTTATGTTGAGCCAAAAGATGTGGAATGGGCTTACCTTGTCACGGGGTTTTCCGAATGTGTGGACAGTTTCTTCGCGTTTGGTCTGTTTGAGTTGGCACAGCGGTCCGGTTTCTTTCCGCCGGAACTGATCGACACGTTTGAACCTGTTATGCAGGAAGAATGTCGTCATATCCTGCTGTTTGCCAACTGGCTGGCCTGGTACCGGGCCGTTATGCCCTGGTGGCGTCGCCCGTTCTTTGAAATGAAGGTCTGGGCTGTCTGGGCGTTCCTTGCCTATGAACGCATGAGCCTTGCTTCCTCCGTGGATGATAAGGGTGAGGTCCATACGCAGGACAACAACTTTACCGTCACCGGCGCCAAAGACATTGCGGACATCCAGTTGAATCTGCCAGACTTTATGGATCTGTGTCTGGAAGAAGATGAGCGGCGCTTTGCGGGGTATGATGCCCGCCTGCTGCGCCCCACAACGGCCCCGGCCATTGCACGGGTGATCCGTGACGTTGGCCGTGGCTGGCAGTTTGTCTCCGGTCTGGTTCGCGCTAACCGGTGCTGAGTACCGTTTTACCGTTCGCGGGCGGAAGAGGATCGCTTCTGCCCGCGCACTCTTTGAGTGCGGTAAGAGAACATTTTGCGTTTCAATTAAATTTCCAGAAGAAAACGTTTAATTTTTATTTTTCGTATATCATTCCGGTGTCAATATGAATTAATATAGTGAGCATTTTTGGGAGTCATGTTTTTTAGCGCAGGAGAGAGACGTGGCTCTGTTCAGAAATGGTGAGGTCTGCATTTTTTCTCTTTCTCCCAAATTAAAGAGAAATCAGAAGCCATATAGTTTCTTACTGAGTAAAAATCAGGGAAAGATTTTTACGGTGAGTGTTCCTGCTTTTGCTCTGATTGCGCTCATAAACTTTTTGGGGCTGACGTTCTATTCCCTGTCTGAGATTTTAACTAAAAAAGCACCGAGTGAACTGATCTTGGTCGTGTCAGTTTCTGTCGCATTGTTCACATTTTTTTCTTATTACTTTCTATTTTTATGGATCAGGACGTCGGCCTCAATCTGCCATGCGTCACAGACTCTGGAAAACTTTCGTGTCGATAGATGGATATCACTCTCGTTATATAGTGGATCTTTGTCGGCATTACTTACGCCACTCTTTGCTCTGGCCAGAATGAAAGAGCTTTCATTTTTCCATACAGATGAAGATATTCCGATAAAAATTCTAAAGCTGGCAATGATCCTCATGGTGTCTCTGATGGTGTATTACTGTGGGTATATGATAAAAAGCATATGGTCAGAAGATAAGGTATAGTTCCTGAGTGTGAGAATGACGCAATCAGGATTTACGCTTCATCTTCGCATGTGGATCAAGCGGGATTTTTACAAGAATTTTGTTGAAGGCTCTGGTGCTCCGGAACAGCGTGCTGCGGGCGTAATCCTGCGGCCTGAAAATAAAGGTTTGCGGCGCATCGCTCTGGTTATCCAGTAAAAGCTGTGTCTGGTCAGTATTAACAGCTTCCAGCCTGCTATGCGGGGCGACTGAGACAATCAGCCGATGTGCGTCTGGCAGCATGAATGCAACAATCACCCCGACAATATCTTCCATGCAGTTATTAAGCTGCCGGAGCCAGTGGCGCGCCTGTGCATCCGTAAACTGGTCCGGTTGCGGGGGGCTGACAGCAATCTGGAATGTAAACCCAATAAAGGATTCTGCGGGCAGATTGGCCATTAAGGGCGGATTTTCTGCCCAGAGAGCTTCTGTCAGAGGCACGGTCAGTTCATCATTATCCGCGTTGAAGAGCGGGATGGCACCGTTTTTTGTTTGCAGATGCAGGCCGGAGGCTTTCAGCGGGGCATCCTGCGGCTGAAGTCTGCCCAGAACATGCAGGGACAAATTGGCGCGGTCCTGCTCGGGCAGCGCATTAAAGCGCCGGAAGACCCGTGCGACGGCCTGATAGGTCTGTACAGTAACAGGCCGTGTCGCATGAACTTCTATGTCTTCAGGCTGAGGCGTTTCCGCGTGTGCCTGCTGGAAAGCGGTCAGACAGCAGGTTGCCAGAAGCCAGAAAAAACCGTGTTTGCGCATAGAAATCCGCCTTGCGGTGTCAGAAAACCCCTTAACTCATACAGGCAGACTTTGCGCAACGCATGGGAAATTCTTTTGCCTGTCAGGCTAAGGCGTTCTGGGTACACGGGTGCATGCAGGCGGTTTGGTGTTGCAGAAGAAGGCCATACTCAGTCAGGGGGCGTTGTTGTAGCGCCGGTAGCGGAATTCCGGCGGGGTCGCTGGCCGTGCTGCAATGGCCTGTTCTATCCGCTGGTGGGCCGGAGCGCGATGGCAGACAGGGTCCGTTGCACTTGCTTGTCCGGCCAGTGCAAGGGCCTGACAGCGGCAGCCACCCCAGTCCTCTTCCTTAAAGGCACAACTCTGGCACGGTTCCGGCATCCAGCCTGTACCGCGAAACAGGTTGAACAAAGGTGAGTCCTGCCAGATTGCTTCCAGCGAGTCCTCCGTCACCGTGGGGAAGGTCAGGCCCGGAATAGTTTCTGCCGCATGGCAGGGCAGAACCTTGCCGGAGGGTGAGATATTCAGAAAACGCTGCCCCCAGCCGCCCATGCAGGGTTTGGGGCGTTCGGCGTAGTAATCAGGCGTTACAAAATCAATCGCAATCCGGTTGCCAAACCGTGTGCGGGCAGCGGCCACCGCCTGTTCCGTGGCGTCCAGTTGTGCACGGTCTGGCAGCAGGGCATCGCGGTTCAGCAGGCCCCAGCCGTAATACTGCGTATGGGCAATTTCTACCCGGCGTGCGCCAAGCTGCTCAGCCAGATCCAGCATGGCCGGAACGCGCTCTGCATTTTGCCGGTGGATAACAAAATTCAGGGTAAGAGGCAGGCCATCTTCAACAATCAGACGTGCCGCTTCCAGCTTTTTGGCCTGTGCCCCGGCCATACCGCCAATCCGCTCACCTTCCTGCGCGTCCGCATCCTGAAAAGAGAGCTGGATATGGTCCAGCCCGGCCTCGGAAAGGCTTTTCAGACTGTCACGGGTCAGCAGCACACCAGACGTAATCAGGTTGGTGTAAAGCCCCAGAGAGACCGCATGGCGGACCAGATCAGCCAGATCTGGCCGGGCCATAGGTTCTCCGCCGGAAAAATGCACCTGCAGTATCCCCATAGCGGCAGCTTCATCCAGCACACGCATCCATGTTGCCGTATCCAGTTCTCCCGCACGCGGGTCGAGCCGGAGCGGGTTGGAGCAGTAAGGGCATTGCAGCGGGCAGCGATGCGTCAGTTCCGCTAGCAGGCTCATGGGGGGCGGGGCTTTGGGTGCGCCGGGGACTGTCATGCCAGCAGCAGAACCTGTTTATCGGCCAGATCCTGCGTCATGCTCATGACGTCCTGTGTAATGACATCACGCGGTGCGGAAAATTTTTCCGTCAACTGGTCAATAATCTGGCCCAGAGAGCGCTTGCCATTCACCAGTTGCAGAATTTCTGCGGCGACGGCATCCGCCAGAAAGGCGCGCTCGGGGGCCTGCACAAACCATTGTTCACGCACGCGGTCATACTGGAGGCGGGTGCCACGGGCAAAACGCGGCACACAGGTTTCTTCTCTGATGGTCGCGATTGTCATGCAGCGCCCTCAGCCGGACGAAACGCCCCGGGTGGAATACGGGCCGGTGTGACATACGCATAATCCAGCGCATCCAGCATGGACCACAGCACACCACACTTAAACTTCAGCGCACCCAGCACAGCCTGCTGTTCGGCCACTGTGCGGGCATGCTCCTTCACATAAGCCAGAGCAAAGGCGGAATCCTGCGGGGCCTGCGTCAGGCGCGGCGCAAAATAAGCCAGCGTTTCTTCCGTAATAAACGGATAGTTCCGCAACATGCCGGACACCCGCTCGCTAATAATGGTGGGGGAGAACAGCTCTGTCAGAGAGGACGCAATGGCTTCCAGAATGGAGCGTTCACGCACAAAATGCACATAGGCTTCCACCGCAAAGCGGGTGCCGGGCAGCAGCCCGTCCAGAGACTCGACATACGCCCGGTCCAGCCCCAGACCATCAGTCAGTTTAAGCCAGCGGGCCACGCCGCCCGTGCCGGGTTCCGTGCCATCATGGTCAATCAGCCGGCGGCGCCATTCCCGGCGGAGTTCCGCCGTTGGCAGGCGGGCCAGAAGGGTCGCGTCCTTGGCAGGGATGCTGGCCTGATAATAATACCGGTTGAGCGCCCAGGCCTGTACCTGCCCCTTTGTCAGTTTCCCGTCATGCAATGCACGGTGGAAAGGGTGCAGGTTATGGTAGCGTTCAGCGCCAATGGCCCGCAGGGCGGCTTCCAGATCTTCGGGGGAAAGCAGCCGGTCTGTCATAGTGTAATCCTCATGCCATCATAGGCGACATCCCATCCGGCCTCTGCGGCCTGTCTGCGTTCAGGCGTTTCGGCTAACAGGATTGGGTTGGAATTATTGATGTGGATCAGCACCTTGCGGCCCACATTCAGGGTGCGGAACGCGGCGATTGTTCCGTCCGGTTCGTCCGCAATGGACATATGCCCCATGCGGCGGCCGGTTTTAGCCCCCAGACCGGCCCGGACCATTTCATCATCCGTCCAGAGGGTGCCGTCAAAAAACACGACGTCGGCCCCGTTCAGGCGCTCGCGCAGGGCGTCCGTCATCATGGCGCAGCCGGGAATGAACAGGGCGCGATGCTGGCCGTCCGTGATGTCCAGCCCAATGGTCTCGCCATTATTCATAATTTCAGCCGGATTCTCCCTGCGTTCCGCATAAAGCGGCACCTTGCCGGGCACGGAAAACGGTGTGATGCGCAGATTGCCCGGCATGAGGGAAAGCGGCTGGTCCAGCGCCATGGTCTGGCGCGGGACTAACGTGCGGTCCAGCGCATCAAAAATCGGGTTGGCATCCAGTTGCGCCAGAACCGATGCTGTTGCGTACAGCCCGTATGCCTGCCGTTCCCGCATGGTCAGGAGGCCGGTAATGGCGTCAATTTCGCCACTGGTCAGAACCACACCGGCAATAGGGGTGGAGCGCAGACCATCTTTGGGGTGCAGGGTCGGAGTCTGGTTGATCTGCGTCCGCAGATCAGGCGAGGCGTTGAGGATGAACCAGTGCTCACCATCTCCGCTAACGGCAAGAGACGCCTGTGTGCGGGCCGGGGCGTTCGGGTCTCCGGCGCGGGCGCGCTGGCAGCCGGGTGCGTTGGAGTTCCACTGAGGGAAGCCGCCGCCTGCGGCAGCGCCTAGAACAAGAAGATCAAGCATACGCGGCTTTTTAGAAAATAAATGCCGCCAGAGTAACCCCGTTCAGGTCACTCTGGCGGAATAACAGCTTATTGTCCGGCTTATTTCTTCTGGCCGCAAACGTAGCTGTTGATTTCAGCGCCGAGGGGGATTTCGGTGATTTTCGGTGTCGTCCAGGCCATAGAAGCTCTCCGTATCAAAGGATCATGTCACATGCGGTGTCCTGCTCTCCGGGGAGGATGCAGGCAGATAAACCGCGTGTTGCGAGTGTGAGCAAAAGCGGAGGCGGTGCAACCCTGATCGGTTGAATGTGAGGCCTTTTTCATGCTTCTCACGGGAGTGTGAACGGGTTTTTGCGGCGCTGGCGGAGTGGGTGAGTGCCCGGCGTGAACACCATAATTTGCTATTTTTATCGCATGGCTTCTAAACACAGCCCGGCATGATGTGCCGCTTACGGGCTTATTCCAGCGTGGGGAGAGAAGCGTGAGGGCTGATGAATAGTCAGATCAAGGCGTTATTCGGGCGGGTCTTCAAGAATACGGGCTATCTGCTGAGCGGCAGAGGCGCGATGGCTGTGCTCGCGCTGGCCAGTACGGCTCTGGCTGTCCGTACGCTGGGGCTGGAAGACTACGGGATTCTGCTGCTGATGAGTTCCTTCGTCATGTCCTGCGCTGTGGCGACGCGCTTTCAGTCCTGGCAGCCTTTGCTGCAATACGGCATGTCTCTCTACAAAGCGGCGGATAAAAAGCCGTTTCAGACTCTCTTCCGCCATTGTGCCCTGCTGGATGCGCTGGGTGCGGTCATGGGGTTGGGCGTTGCTGTGGTCTCAAGCCTCTGGCTGGCGCATCTTTCTGGCTGGGCCGCAGCGTACGGGCATATCCCGCTATGGTATATGACGGTGATCCTGTTCATGAACACCGGGTGCGCCATGGGCGTGCTGCGTCTGGCCAACCGGTATGAACTGGCGGTTCTGGCGGATACGGCCAGCTCTGTGGTTAAGTTTGCGGGCTGTGTGGCCGGGTTTTTCCTGCACTGGACCCTGCCGGAATTTCTGCTGCTCTGGTACTGCGCCACGGCGGTTGCCTTTGTGCTGGATTACGGGCTGGCCATCTGGGTTATGGCGCGCACGGACAAGCTGAACGGCTTCCGGCTGGTGAATGTGGCATGGCTCAGCCGGATTAAAGGGATCTGGCGCTTTACCTTCTCCACCAGTCTGGATCAGGCGCTGGGGCGTCTGGGGTCACGCCTGACCGTGCTGATTGTGGGGGCCGTGCTGGGGCCGGAAAGTGCCGCCATCTACAATGTCACCTGGCAGATTTCAGACGGTATGGCCCGTCCGGCCCAGATGCTCACGCCTGCTCTGTATCCGGAACTCGTGGCGCTGCGGGATAAACGGGACTGGGCGTCCATCCGGCAGGTCACCAATCGTATTTTGCAGGCGCTGGCTATTTTTTCCGGTGTGGTGCTGGTTGTCGCGACGTTTGTGGGGCCATGGCTCCTGCATCTGTTGCTGACTGTCCCATGGACAGGCACCCGCACCCTGCTTTTGCTCATGACGGTCACGGCTATTCTGGATTTGTGGGATGTGCCGCTGGAGCCGCTTCTGGTGTCTCTCAACAAGGCGCATCAGATTCTTATAGGCCGTATGGTCACAATGTGCTTCTCCCTCCCACTGCTTTATGTGCTGGCAAATGGGTGGGGAATGACGGGGGCAGGCCTTGCAACCCTGCTCAGCGAACTGGCTATTCTTCTGACGCGCCTTGGCCCTTACCTTGTCATGAACCGCAAGAGGTCCTTCGACAGTAAACCGGAAGCCTGAAGCAGCGACGGCCAGTGGGCCGGGCAGGCAGCAGAAATGGGAGGATACGACCTGAGCCCGTCAGTTTTGTCCGCGCCCGTCTGGATTCTGGAGACAGGGCGCCCCGGCGAGCAGGCACAGTGCCAGATTCTGGCGCAGGCTCTGGGGCTGCCGTTCAGAACCGTGCCTCTTGGACCAAACTTTTCTCCGCCGGATCAGTGGCCGGAGACAGCAGGCCTCCGGCTCATTCTGTCTTTCGGGAATGCCGTGCAGGCGGCCTGCGCGTTACGCGCGACGTGTGCTGTGCGGCCCTTGCTGGTGCATATCGGTCGCCCAAGCCATATTCCCGCAAAAGATCTGGACCTGATTATCCCGCTCCCACAGGACGATTACCCGCCGGGACCGAACGTGCTGAGGGTGGCATGGCCCTTTAATGGCGCCTCCCTGCCTCCGCAGCATGAGGAGGCACAGGCGTTGAGGCATGCTGGCACAATTGTGCTGTATGGCGGCCCGTCCCGCCAGTTCCGTATGGGGCGCGCTGAGACAGAGCGGCTGCTGGTGTTTGCGCACGCACTGGCACAGGCTAACCGGGAACCGCTGCATATTATCACTAGCCCCCGCACACCGCCGGAAGCCGTGCAATGGATGCAGCACTGGATGACACGAGAGACTGCTGCGTTACATCTTTTCAGGCCGGGAGAAACCCTGTTCACGCATTTTCTGAACACAGGTAACCGGTTTGTCGTCACGGCAGATAGTGCCTCCATGCTGGCGGAGGCCTGGCGGACCCGTGCGCCGGTCTGGCTATTTCCCTTGCCTCAGAAGCAGAGTTTCATGTCCCGCCTGCAACAGGGGGCGGATCGGATAGGGTTGAGGCCTCTTCGCTCATGGCTGATCAGACGCGGTTTGCTGGGGAGTGGCAGCAGGTTTGCCTGCTGGCATCGTGCCCTGATTCAGTCAGGCGTTATCCGGCTGGCCTGTCCGGCGTTGACCGAACAGGATTTGCGATGGAGGCCAGTACACCATCAGGCAGATACAGACCTTGTGCGCTGTCAGCAGCGTCTTCTGGTTCTCCCCGGCCTTCTGCCCCTAACGGCAACTACACGGGAAAAATCGTGAGCAATATGAGCGCCTTAACCGAACAGGCCGTTCGGGATGGAACCTGTGCTGTCATTGTGACCTATGGCAACCGGCTTCTGTTTGTTGAACAGGTTTTACGGGGAGCTTTTGTTGCTGGTGCCGGGCATGTTGTTCTGGTGGATAACGGCACAGAGCCTGCTGTGGCACAGGCACTCAAAAGCTGCACGGTCCTTTGGGGCACCGGGCGGGTCACGTATATCCGGCTTGAACGGAATGGAGGGTCGGCAGAAGGGTTTGCCGCCGGTATTGACGCGGCTGCGCAAAGGCCGGACACCCGTCATATCTGGTTACTGGATGATGATACTGTGGCGGATACCAGCACGTTAAAAGCCCTTACGCAGACATGGCTGCTGATGGGAGCAGACCCTTCGTGCTGTCTGTCCAGTTTCCGGCAGGATAAACGGACATACATCAAGCTGGCTGAAAGGCATAAACCCAACGCTATTCAGGAAAATTCCTTTTTCGGGTTCTCGGTGCAGGCGCCTTTTCAGAAAAAGACGGTTCCTGTCTGGCAGAAAAAGGGACTGGACTGTCTTGGTATGGAAATGGGGGCGTATGGCGGCCTGTGGTTTCATAAAGACTGGGTGCAGCGTATCGGCCGGCCCGATGCACGCTTTTTTCTTTATTTCGATGATTATGACTACACATTACGCATCACCCGTCATGGTGGCGCACTCTGGATGTGCCGGAACAGTGTGCTGAAGGACCTTGAGCCATCATGGACGCAGGCTGCGTCGTGCCTGCACCCATGGTTGCAGGCACCGCAGGGGATAAACCGGTCCTATTTTTCTGTCCGCAATCGCGTTGTTATTGAGCAGAATAGTATTCGGTGTCAGCCGGTATATTTTCTGAATATGACACTGTTTCTGATCATTAAAGTTTTCTGCAAATCGCCGGGCAGTATTTTGTATCATTTGCGCCATCCGCTCAGAATAGCGCGCCGGTGGAAAAGCGTTTTCCGGGCTGTTCGGGATGGTCTTGCCGGAAATTTTGAAAACGGATTGCCCAGAACATAAAACCAAAAAAGGCTGCCAGAACGCTGACAGCCTTTTTGCGGTTAGTGAGCTGGTGCGGGCAGGCCACCAGCACCCGGCGGTGAAGGGGGCGGAGGCGGGTTGCCACCCATCATTGGCGGGCCGGGCGGGCACGGCGGCTCGTCCTTCTTTTCTGCAATCTGCTTCAACTGCTTTTTGGTCAGAACATCGTGGATCTGCACATCTGTCTGCAAACGCTGGGCTTCATGCTGAGCATGGAGCGTGCCGATCTGCTGTGTCAGGCTGTTAAGCTGATCGGTGTCAACCTTCCCCGGTGTGGTCAGCAGAGTGCGGATCTGGTCATGCAGGGCGTGGTCCTGCTCCATATCCGCTTTAGGGTCCGGGCGATTGGCGTCCAGAATGGCCTTAATCTTTTTCTTCTGGGCAGAGGGTCAGCTTGACGCCGTCCAGATTAAGCACCGGGCCGGGCGGATGGCAGGCTCCGGGCGGGGGAGGCGGCGGCGGAGCAGTTTCTTCAGCATAAGCGGCCGCACCTGCGGTCGTCAGTATGCCGAGAGTCAGAGCCGTTGCCAGCAGAGCCTTCTTCATCATATCAGCCTTTGTCTTTCCATCTTGCTTTGGTGGGAGATCTGAAAGATCTCCTGCTACTGATAACAGGCGAGATTTATGGTCATACCAAGGCGGGAAAATCGTTTTGTATGGCCATAAGGACATAAAACTCCCTGTTCAGGGATGGGCTTTCAGCAAGGCGGGCGAATACAAAAAACGGCGTGCCATAAAAAGGCACGCCGCTGATTTTGGAAGCAGCCTTGTAAAAAGCGCTGCTGTTTAGTCAACACCAATCATGACGTCAGAGGCTTTGACCAGTGCCGTTGCTGTCTGACCAACTTTCAGGCCCAGATCAGCGACGGCTTCATTCGTGATGGATGCCATCATGACTGTTCCGCCCGGTAATTCCAGACTGATGTGAGAGGTTGTTGCTCCCGGCTGAATGGCAATAATTTTACCGGCAATCTGGTTACGTGCGCTAATTCTCATCAGAAGAGTCTCCTCAGACCTTTATCGTCCGTAATACTAGGCAGTCTTCAGCATTTCGGGAAGGCTTGTCACGCCACTGGCAAAAGCACATTGCGGAGCACAATGTCTGCGACCGTAAATTTACAGAATGGAGTGTAAGTCCATCCGATTTTCTCAGGATAAATCAGGGGTCTGGTAAGGCGGGTGGTGGAGCTAAGGGGAATCGAACCCCTGACCTCCTCATTGCGAACGAGGCGCTCTCCCATCTGAGCTATAGCCCCGCCTTTACACGGCGAAAACCTAAGGGGCTTATCAAGACGCTGTCAAGCTGTATTGTATCGGTCTGCGGTCTGGTAAAGCCAGACATACCTCTATGTTGTGGAGAAGTGTTCTTGCTGTTTGCTCTTTTTACAGTGCTGATGCGTTTGCTGGAAATCTACTGCTGGATTCTGATTATATCCTGCATTTTCATCAATCTCTGCCTGTTTGGTATTCTGGACACCCGGAAGCCGCTTGTCTGGAAAGTTGGGCTTTTCCTCAACCGCATGACAGAGCCGGTTCTGGAGCCGGTGCGTCGCGTTCTGCCCTCGCTGGGGGGCGTGGATTTCAGTCCGATGGTGGTGTTGCTCGGTATTCAATATGTGCTGCAACCCGTGCTGGTCAGCCTGTTCAGAACCCTGATCTATCGCTGAGCGCTCTTAAAAAGGTTCGTGCCGGAGGGTAGGGCACGAACCAGAATGGTCTGATGCCGGAGCAGAAAAAAATCAGACCACGGGATTTCTGGATTTGCAGGCCCGGTAAAATCTGTGATGCGCACTCCCGCACTCCCGCACTCCCGCACTCCCGCACTCCCGCACTCCCGCACTCCCGCACTCCCGCACTCCCGCACTCCCGCACTCCCGCACTCCCGCACTCCCGCACTCCCGCACCTTATAGGTTCTCCTTTCGGAGGCGAAAGAATGCGGATGGTCAGAGTGGAAAATGGAATTCCATATCAGACTAAGATCATTGTCCGCTGTTTTGTCAGTCTGAACAGTGCAAAGCACCGAAGCGTGGTGCCTCTATGTGGAACTGATGTTAAGCGTTCGGCCTCGCTATCCGGCAAAGGAGAGCGTCCCACTTCTCAAAAAGCTCCCCTGCGTCCGCAGAAGAATTAAGTTTGCTCTTGTTGCCAACCGGAGTGCTCGCTCAAAATTCACGAGGGCCCTTCGATAGTTTTTGGGGCGGATTTTGCGCGCAGGCGAAAAGGCGTGAGGGTTATCGACACAGCCTGTACTAATTATCCACAAGCTTACCCCCGCAGCCATCCGCAGAATCTGGGGATAAGTGCAAAAGCTCAAAAAAAGCAGCGGGTTATGGAAAAAGGCGAGTGATTTCAGGCTTCTGCTGACTCCGGCTCGAGGGCCTGCACAACCTGCCTGAACGCCAATAAACGCCTGACTGGTGACGCGCACGAAATCAGAGCGGTTTTAAACCAAGATCAGATATTTTTAGTTTTTAGGGAAAAAATGGTGCCAAGACCACACCGGAAGTTAGAAAATAACTCTATGATAAATCGTGAAAAATACCATTCATACGAATGATGATACCCCTAGAAATACCCCCGACTAGAAAAGGTCAAGATAAAGATAAACTATTTTTTATAAAAACAGAGGCGATCACCGAGCATTCAGACCTTATGCCGATGCCGGCAGTCTTGCGTTTTCTAAATTGATATGATATAACATATCAATGAGGGAACATGCACCTTTTGCGCAGGCGATCCGCCTCGCCTATCTCGGAAACCTCGTCGCAGTGCTGTTCTTGTCATCTGCCGCGCCGGTTATCCTCAAAGCACATAATGCGCCCAGGGGAACGCTACCGCTTTTCGCGACCCTGCCACTGTTCTGGTCGATGCGCGCCGTCATCGTACCGCCCGTGCTGAGATATGCCGACGCGAAGCGATGGGCGATACAGCCGCTTCTCCTTCTCTGCGTGCTGCGCGCGGCTGTCGTTGTCATCTTCCTGGCCCTCGCAGCCTCGTTGCCGCTTATGAGCACGATCGCCATGATCAGGACGGTGCTGCTGGGCGCTGGCATGGTCGTCTGCCTGCTCTGCGGGATCGAGCGGGGCGTTCTCGATGCCGGCGCGGTGCTGCTCTCAGGTGCCGGGAGCCGGCCGGAACGAGAGCGTTTCTCGCACTACGAAGCCGTCGGCGCGATCGCCGGCTCGACGCTGTCGAGCGGAATGTCCATCGGGCTGAACGCTTGGCTCGGCCTCCCGGCCTGCTGCGCCGTCATGGCCGGGCTGGTCGCCCTTCTCACGCTGCCGGTATGGCACAGCACGGCGACGGCGAAGCGCATATCCTCCCCACGCGCTCTTTCGGCAAGCCTCCCCAGCGGCCCCAAAACGCGGCTTTCGCGACGGGACGATAAGCGAACGAGATTCGCCTTGCTACTGCTGGCTTTGGTTTCAGGCTGGCTCGGGCTCGATCTCGCCTATCGCGTGGTGCAAACGCTGCTGCTGCGTCAGGGCTTGTCGCTGGGGTGGGTCGGTGTCGTCACCGTGGCGGTCGGCATTGCCCTGCTCCTGCTCTTCGCCGCCACTCAGGCGTTCGCGCGCCAACCGGGCGGCAGATCGGAACGATGGCCGCAGACGGCAGGCGCATGGCTTCCGGTCGGCGCGATCCTCGTCCTTCTGGCCGCCAGCGTGACGGGCAGGCCGGCGGTCACGATCGCCGGTTTTCTGTGCCTGCAAGCGGGTTATTTCTTCTTCAGCGGTTTCGTGACGCATCTGATCATTCTGTACGGACGGGAATCGGAGCGTGCGGCATCCGCCGTGTTCCTCTCCGGCGCATCCTATTTCGTGGCGCATTTCCTTGTCGTTCCCGTCCTCGCCCTGACGACGAGCGGCACAAAAGGGTTCGTGACGACCTATGCGGTCGCCACGGGGTGCATGATCCTTTGCGTGCTGATCCGGTATAGGATGATCGAGGATCGGCGAGCGGGAGCCCAGTGATGGATGCGAAGAGAGAGTCTTCCTCCGGATCGGGAAGCGGCCTGACGGAAGCGGACGGGATGCGCCTCGGTTATGCCATTGCGCTGCTGCTGTTCGTCGTCGGCTGCGATCTTTACGTCGTGGCCCCCCTCCTGCCGGGAATCCGCGAGAGCCTCGGCGTCTCGGTCTCCGGGGCGGGGCTGCTCGTGACCGTGTTCACGGCGGGCTATACGATCGCTTCGCCTCTGATCGGGAGCCTGACCGACCGGCTCGGCCGCCGCGCCGTGCTCTACGGCGGGCTGATCGCCTTCGTCCTGTTCGAGGCGGTCTCGGCCTGGGCGCCGGACTTCGCCATCCTTCTCGTGGCGCGCGGGATCGCCGGCATCGCGGCGGCGGCGATCACGCCGACATGTTACACGATCATCGGCGATGCCGTGCCCTATGGCGCGCGCGGGCGGGTGATGTCGGTCGCCTCGGTCGGCTTCTCGGTATCCTCCGTCGGCGGCGTGCCCCTCGGGCTCTGGCTTTCGGAGTTCTGGAACTGGCGCGGCGTGCTGTGGGCGCTAACGGCGGCGACCGTCGCGGCGGCCGGGATTCTCGCGCTTGCGCTGTCTCGGCTACCGACCCTTGAGAGGGCGCCGGAATCGGCGGATCACGGAAACGCGGTCGCCGATGCACGGGTGATCCTCGCCGGAACTGGCCCCGTCCTGGCGATCAGCTTCCTCGCCTTCGGCGCGCTCGGGCTGGTCTATACCTATCTCGTGGTCGATCTTGGGAGCGTCTGGCATTGGTCGAGCGGGCGCATCGTCACGATCCTGTTCGCGTACGGGCTTGCGAACGTCGCCGGGAACCTGACCTTCGGCCGCCTCGGTGACCGATCGGGCAAGATTCGCGCGGTGCGGATCGGGCAAGCCGTCGAGATCGCCGCCCTCCTGGGGCTGGCCGGCGCGTCATTCGAGCATTGGCCGTGGATTTTGATCGCGGCCCTCGTGATCTTCGCCTTCGGCCAAGCCTATATCCCGGACCTCAAGGCGCTGGCCTCCTCGATCACGCCGGAACTGAGAGGGCGCAGCCAGGCGTGGAACAACGCCGCCATGTACGGCGGGATGATGGTCGGGTCATGGGTGGCGTCGCATGGCTATCCGGCGATAGGGCTCGGGGGCCTGTCCGCCGTGGCGGCGGCGGCCGTGGCGGCCGGCTGGGTCGTCGCCACGGCCGCGAGGCGGGTATGACGCCCGCATGGCTCAGAATTCGGCTTTCAGGCTGCCGGACCAGGTCCGCATCATGAACGGGTGATACAGGAAGTATCGGTCGTTATTGACGTTATCGACGCCGAGATCGCCTGTCAGATATCGGTTGAAGCGGTAATGAGCGTGCAGATCCGCGACCAGGAAGGAATCGAAGGCGCCATAGACGTGGCTGACGCGATCGCTGTTCTCGATCGTGGAGTAGGACATGCTCTGGTAGCGCAACGCGGCGGTGAGATCGAGGCGCTGCGTCGCGTGCCATGTCGCCTGGAGCGTATCGCGCCATTTCGGATCGTAGGGAACGTGGTGGCCCACCACCGTCGCGCCTGTGCTGCTGGCATAGCCGGGATCGGACAGGATGCGCGAATCCAGGAACGTCACGCTGTTGCTTACATCGAGCCGTCCTCCGAACAGGTTGCGTTCCTGGGCGACGAACTCCACGCCGCGCTTGCGCACCTGCCGGACGTTCTGGACGGTCGTGACGAACACCGAATCCAGCAGATTCATCTGAGAGATCATGGCGTTGCGCGTATTTTCCTGAAAGAGCGAGAGGCGGACCAGGCTGTTTTCCGTGTGATGCTCGATGACCGCCTCGCCGGACAGCACCCGCTCGGGGGTGAGGTTGGCGTTGGGTATGGCGTAGGTCGTGCCGGTCGAGACGATCTGGTAAAGTTCGCCCACGATCGGAAAGCGCCACGCCTCGCCGAAGGAGAGCTTCGCCAGCCAGTGCGGGTCGATGTCCCAAGCCAGCGTGGCCTTGGGCGAGAAATGCGAATCGCTCCGGTTCGGCTGGGCCTTGCCGACGCCGCCCGCGAGATTGTAGCCGCCAAAGGCGCGCCAGAACTCCATCCGCCCGCCCACGGTCAGCGTCCAGCCCGGCAGGAAGCGCCATAGCTCCTGCGCCCAGACCGCCTCCGTCTCCGTCGTTCCGCGCCCGAGCGTGCGGAGCCTGCCGTTGCCCTCGCGCGCGGAATGCTGCCAGTCGTCGGCAAGCCAGGTGGGGTCGCGCAGGTCGTAGCGGTCCCAATGGCCGCCGAAGCTGACCTCGTGATGCACGGTCGGACGCCAGATGCCTCTGCCGTCCGCCGTCTTCCAGCCCGTGCCCGCCATCCGGGCGATATAACCGTTCTGCGTAAAGCCCGTCCCGCTCAGGACGCCCGACGGATTGCGCTGCCAGTCGTTGAGATAGTCGTAGGAGGTGAAGGTCAGGTCGCCGTCCCACTTTTCGCCGGCATGTGTCCGCAGCGTGACGATGTTGGAGAGATGGGCCTGGCCGAGCGTGTAGCGCCCGTTGGCGAAGCCGCTCAGCCCGCCATAGGTCCGCGCGCCGGAGGCGGTGCGCAGGTAGGTATCCACGCGCGAATTGCCTTCGTTGGTCCAGTAGCCGATCGTATAGCCCGCCCGCAGCCAGTCCGTGATGTCCCACGCGAAATGGCCGGTGACGTTGTTCATCACCGTATGCAGCAGCCCGCCCGCGCCGGCGACGTTGCCTACCTTCCCGTTCACCGCGAGAGCCGGTATGGCGCCGAGCGGCAAGGCGGTGGTCGTGACGAGCGTGACGGGCTCGCTGAGGCTTTCCTCCCGGTTGCCGCTGAGCAGGAACGAGAAGCGCCCGATTCGGTCGCCCAGCGTGACGGCAGTGTTCGAGGTGCCGTAATTCCCTTTGGTCTTGTAGCTTGAAAAGGTCTGGGCCGAGCCGGTCTGATGGATGGTCGCCATGAAATGGTCCGGCATCCTCGTCGTGATCTCGACGACGCCGCCCATCGAATTCCCCGGATAGGCCGCCGCGAAGGGGCCGTAAAGCACGTCGATCCGTTCCACCTGGTCCGGCGCGACCATGCCCCAGCGCGGCGCGCTGTATTCCCCTTCCGAAAAGAGGGCGCTGATGAGCGCGCCATCGACGAAGATCATGCTGCGCGCGTTGGAATTGACGCCCCAGGTCCGGGTTTCCAGCATGGTCTGCGTGTCGCCGTTGTTGCGCTTGCGGAGCATGATGCTGGGGAGATATTTCAGCGCGTCCTGCGTATCGACCATGTTGATCGTCCGTTCCATCGTCCTGCGGTCGATCCCGGCGCTGGTCTGAGGCAGCGACAGGCGGCGGGCGATCGGCGCGCCCTTATTGCCTTTCACGACGATGTTCTCGGCGGTCGTGCTCTTGACAGTGGCATTCTTGGCACTCGGGGTTTTGTCCGGTGGTGAGGCCGCCAGTGCTGCACCCGACGCGAAGACGAAAGAGGTGATGAGAGTGATATATCCGATTCGGTGCGGCGCAACCGCGCGGGCGAGGTGATGGCGCATCACGAGCGCACTCCTGAAAGCTGATGGAGAATCAGCCGGCAGGGAGGCGCATGCCCCGCTCACGCTGCGCGGTGGCGCGAGCGAGGCGGCGGATCACAGCATCGCGAAACCTGCCGGCTGGCGGAGGGCGCGCGCGGCTGGCGGTCCACGGGGAGACGCGACGCAGGACCACAGGGCGGGAGGTGCGCGCGGCTGGTTCGGGCGCACGCGAAGGCGGCGCAGAAAAATCGCGACGAGCGGTGCCAGCAGCCTCGCGCAGACGATCGCGAGCGGCAGATGCAGAAGAGGGCAGAGCAGGCAGGTTCCGTCGTCCTGGGGCGCATCAGGGTTGGACCCGTGATGAAGGTGCGCCATGCCGGCCATCGGGTTGTCCGCCGCCATCCCGTCCTGGGGCGTGGCGGCGGACGCAATATCGATTCCCATCAGGCGCTGGATCGCCCGGCGCGGCGCCTCACCTGGCGCACTCAGGGATGTCAGCGTGAGTTGCCCCAAAAACCCTATGAGCATCAGGCCTAAGACCAGCCAACCCAGCGTTCGGACGCCCGGCCTCCCTGCCAGCTTCCAAGCGGACAATCCCCACGTAGTGTTGTAGCTCCTCGCCCCCATTCGTAATATTATAACATACTATATGCGTGGTGGGAAACATCACGAAGCATCAATGAGTTGGGGAGAGCCAGCCATCTTCGGGCAAACGGCTTACGCTCTCTTCGTCCCCCGAAGCCTCAAGCCTGCCTGATATGGCGTTCGGCCATATAGGGAGCGGGCGGCATGCCGAGCGTCTTGCGGAACATGGTCACAAAGTTCGGGACGTTCTCTTACCGGAAATCGGTGGCCAAGTACGTCGGCCATTGCTCTGCGGATTAGTTACAGGGCCATGCCTTTGGCTGCGACCTTGCTGCGGGTGTCCACGGCCTGAGCGCCCGCCGCCAAGCCGGCCCCAGCCACCGGAGCAAGAGCGGTCTGCTTGATGCCCGATCGTTCCTGAATGGCCGTGACGAGCTTGGAACGGTCGTTGGTATAGACGGCGACAGATTCCTTGGCGCGCGACAGGGCGACGTAGAAGCTCTTCTGATCGACGAGCTGGCTGGCCGCGCTGTCGGCATGGGCCAGAACGCGATCGGCGGTGCGCCCCTGTGCCGCGAAGGCCGTGGCGACCCAACCATGGGCGATGTGACGATCGCGCGGACTGTCCGGCGTCAGATGCTCGATCCGGCGATTGGCCATACGGAGCGTCACGCTGCGGGTCTGAGGATCGACACCGATCACTTCCCCTTGCTGGCCGTTGATCCGCCCCGCCGCACGGTCATTGCGGGTGAACTGCACACGGTCACCTACACGGAGTTCGATCGGCTCGGCGGTGAACACCTGGGACTGTGTGGCACCCCATTGGCGCAGGCGCCAGTCGATGCGTCGTCCGTCACGCGCCGCCAAGATCACGGCCGCCTTTTCCGTGTCGATGCCGGCCACGGTATAGGCATCCCGCCGCGATACCCCCTTATCAGCATAATCCTTCGTGAAACGGACGACATCGCCGATCGCGTAACTACTCGCCTCCTTCGCCTCGGTGCGGGTCATGTCCTTGGCCACGAGACGCGACATCTCGACTGCAGCCCCATGCAGCACACCCGCCCCGGCCAGCTTCTCGCGGATTTTCCCGGTCAGGATATCACGCCCGTCGCGCGACGGCTCGATGACCAGGGTGCGTTTGCGGACTTTCCCGTCCAGAGTCGCGAAATCCCGTGCCATCTGCTCGAACCGTGCTTCCCGTCCCTCATGCTCGACGACATGCCCACCACCCGAATCAAGGGCTGCGAGGGCCTTCTTCGCATCGCCGGCAAGGCTGGCTTCCACCGCCGCACGGGCCTGCTCGTCGGTCTGGCGCAGACTCTGGGTGAGATGGGCGGTCTCCATGCCCGCTTGCTGAAGCTGCCCGAAGGCGGCACCAGCCTCGATCGAGCCGAGTTGCGCCGTGTCGCCGACCAGCAGCACGCGCGCCCGATGGGTTTCCGCCAGCGCTAGCAGCTTCGCGGTGTCACGCGCCGACGCCAACGATGCCTCGTCCACAATCCAGAGCTGGTCGGCGGCCGTGGGCCTGCCGGGCGCCAGAAGATGCCGTGCGAGCGTGTCGGCGCGACTGCCAAGCGCATCGCCCAGCACCTGGGCCGCCGAGGCGGTCGGGGCCAGCGCCGTGACGCGAAGACCCTGCGCCTGGGCTTCCTTCGCGACGGTCGCCAGCACGGTCGAGGTTTTGGCGGTGCCGGCCGCGCCCTGCAAGGCGACGATCTGGTTGCGGCTGGTGAGAATTTGCGTCGTCGCCGCACGCTGCTCGTCATTCCAGGCGTGCCCCTGTGATTCCGCCCGCCGTTCCGCCTGGGCCACGACACGCGCGACTGCGACGGGGGCCAGGATCGGCTCGGCCTGGTTACGCCCGCTCTCTTCAAGGCGCAGCAAGGCGGTCTCATCGGCGATATTGGCGGCCGTGGTCATTCCCTCGAAGGCCGCGCCCCGGCGATCGACGAATGAGCGGGCTTCCAGCACGCCGGTTTTCTGCGCCCGAACGATCGCGGCACCGATCTCGGCATGGCCGACCGCACCGAAGGCGAAACGGCCGGCCGCCTCGTGCAGGGCGGTGGTGGCGAACACCGATTGCCGCTCACCGAGCATCGACGCCCCTCGCGCGACAGCCCGATCGGCGGCGCATTCGCGGGCGAAGGCGTGTTCCACATCTTCGGCCATCGCCTGTGTCCGGGCGCGCGCCTCGGCCCGTGCGACCATCTCGCGCCGGGCCTGTGCATTCCAGCCGGCGTTGTCAGCCACCGCGCGCCACTCCCGGACCAGTTCAGCATGGGGCACGGCCTCCTTGGCCTGCCTGGTATCGAGTGCTGCCATCTGCTTCTCGGCGGCGCTGGCCTCTTCCCGGTTGGTCCCGCGCTGGCTGAGATGCGCCTCGATCGCCTGGGATCGCTGGCTGAATGCCTCCAAGGTCACCGCGTCGAGCCCGGCGATCTCGAAGCCGGACTCCTTACCCCTGTCGATTGCGTAGCCCAACCGCTGGACCTCCCCGGCCAGTTCCTGGCGGTAAATCGCGCCCAACTGTTTCTGCAACTGATAGAAGGCTCGGGGTTCCAGGCTCCGCCATTGCCCGTTGTCATCCTGGGTCATGTTGAGGATGACATTATGACTATGGAGTTGGGGATCGAGCGCGCGGCTGGTGCCATGACGAAAGGTGGCGATGACCATATTTCCCGTCGTCTCGCGGCGGACCTCTCCATCCTCCCGAATGCGCGTTGCGGCGAAATGGGTTTCGGCCAATCCCAGTGCGGTCCTGACCGCGCGCCCATGCGCCTCGACCAGGCGGCGGTCCCCCGCCACCTCGGCCAGGATCGACACGGATTTCGGTGCACTGAAGGTCAAATCCCAGCCCGGCCGATGCGCGATTTCGCCCTCCCGCGCCGTGCCGAGCTGCTGATCCGCGACCCGGCCTTCCAGAAGCCGGGAGAACTGGTCGTGTTCGACCGCGCCCTGCAACTTCAGCGCCTCCGCCCCTTTGCCCTGCCATTCGGAGGGGGCGAGGCCACCCTCGGCGTAATAATCATCGGCCTCGTAATAGCTCGCTGCCTGCGCGGCATTGGTCAGGGCCGACACGGTGGCGACCATCAGACCGGACCGGGCTTGGAGGACGGGTTGCGTCGGGCAGGACGGTTCGATGCCGGGGTCTCGTCGCCGGCGGGTTTGTCCTCCTTCTTCTCCTTTCCGGCCTTCGGCTCGTCCGGCCGAGCCTGTTTCCACAATGTCTGATCAAGGGCGATCGGCTCGAACGCCGGCGTTCCGGGTGCGCTCCGTGCGATAATATGCGCGTTGTCGAGCGTAATCCGGGCAACTGGCAACCCATCGGGCAACAGGAGATAGGCCCGGCCGGGTGGCAGGCGCAAAGCACTTTCCATCACAGCAGGGCGCACCTCGCGCCGTGTGCCGACCGTGATCTGGGGCTTGTGTGTCTTGGGATCGAGATTGGCCGAAAGGGTCTGGATTTCGATCTCGGCCTGACCGATCGTTTTCGACGCCCAGTCCCGGCTTTCGACATCCGCGAGTTGGAGAAACAGCTTGGTGTTGCAACTTCCAAGCACCGTCTCGGCGTCCTTTTCTCCGTAACGGCTACGCATCTGGTCGATGGTCTGGAAGGTCAGAATGACGGCCGCCCCGAACTTGCGCCCCTGCGGCAGCAGCCGGGTCATGTTGTCCACGCGCGGCAGGTCAGGGAATTCGTCGAGCAGGAACCACATCCGGCGGCGATCGGAGGGCGGCAAGCCAAGCGTCGAGGAGGCCGCGCATTCCAGCCACAGCGCCATCAAGGGCCTGATGGCCTCGAAATGATCCTCCTTGCGCGGCACGAAAATCCACGGGCGACGGCCCGTGTGGCTGTCGAACCCGGCGAAGAAGCGGGCGAAGGAAAAGCCTTCGCCGCCTTCCGCAGGTTCGGCCCGCAGGAACATGAGCAGGTTGGCAGCCTTGGCGAGCATGAACAGCACGCTGGCCGTGGCGCGCTCGGCGTCCTGGGCGAAAGTCCGCGCCGAGGAAGTATGGGCCAGCCATCGCTCCAGATCCGCGCTCGACATATATTGCAGCGCATCGAGCAAGCCGGCGGGCGTGCCGCGTTTTTCTTCCCAAAGCTGGCGCAGGATGTTGGCCACGAGGATGCGGGCCGTTTCCAGCCAGACATCGCGGTCCCGATCGCCGGTCTCGCTGATCAGATAGCGGGCGATTCGGGCGGCGTCGGCGGGATGGCGGATTTCGTCGAACGGGTTCCAGTAGGCACCTCGCGCATCGAAGGGATTGAGTAGAATGTCGCCCCGAACGGGATTGTAATACTGGGCGACGAAATCCCCCGACGTGTCATAGACGAGCGCGGCCTCGCCACGGGCCTCGATCGTGTCGAGAAGCTGGCGCAGCGCGGTGGTCTTGCCGGCGCCCGTGGTGCCGATCATCGCCAGATGGCGGGTCTCGATCGCGCGGGGCAGGGCGACGGTGCCGAGGCGCAGGGGCGTGGGATCGTCCGCATCCTCCGTGGTTGCCGCCAGGGCGGACTCGGACACGACCCGGCTGCCGGCGATGGTGCGGTCGGCCAGTTCCCGCGCCCGTTTGCGCCGCCGCCGGTCAGCGGTGAGGACAAAGGCGCCGATGCCCACCCCCATGCCGGCCAGACCGCCCAGGGTGGCGCGTTCGATCAGGGCAAAGACGCGATGCCGGACGAACTCGCTGCGCGCCAGTTCATAGGCACCGGTCTCGTAGCGTCGGCCGTCGAGGATGACGGTTATCGGCACATCCCTGTGGCTAAACGCTAGAATGGGACGTTGGACCTCGGCGAGGAGGAACTGGCCGGCGACGGTCAGTCCCTCGGGGGAGGTCGTGGCGACCGCCGCCAGCGCGCCACCGGCGAGTAGGCTGAGGGTGGTCACGAGGAAGGTGGCTCGGAAGCGGGCACCGCTCTGGGCGCGGCGGATGGCGCGCAGGGCGCTGACATGCGCCTGCTGGTCGAGATCGTTGGTCATGGGGTCTCTCCCGCCAGGGCGAGCTGGCGCTGGAAGGCGTCGTCGATATCATCGGTGAGACGGGACTCGTCGATGCGGGTGGGGGCGGCGGCGCGGGCGTAGACGTAGGCGGCGCAGGACACGTACAGCGCGCGTTCGGTCAGGCGCTCGGCATGGACGATCCGCGCGCCGAGCTGCCCCAGTTCCTTGGTCAGGTCGGCGGGGGTTGGCCCCGTCGCGTTCTCATGCGTCAGGGCCGCCAGCCCGGTCCGGACGCAGGTCTGCAACAGGGCATAAGGGGTCGTCTCGCGCCGGGCGGCGAGCTGCCGGAGCGCCCGATCCAGCGCGATCGGCAGACGGACGGAGTGCTGGACATGCCTCATGGCCGTCCCTCCCGCCGCACTCGATCCGTATTCGCGAGAAACAGCGGAAATCCGGCGTTTTCCATGCTATAAATGCGAGCGCACCCGGATCGCACCCGCGAAAACCGGCAGGAAACCGCCGCAGGCCAGTGCGTAAGGTGTGTTCTTCTTTCTGTGGCCCGATGCGCAGCATCGGGGCCGCTGGTCGCATGGAAAAACCGCTCGGGATCACGCATGGTCCGCGCCCTCCCGACGATGCTGGGCGGCCCACTGAGCGATCAGGGCAAGGGCCTCCCGATCGGCTGTCCAGCGGTCCAGATGGGGATCGACAGGCGGCAGGTCGTAAAGCTCGTGTTCGATCTGGGGACACACGCGGAAACGGAGCGTGACGCGGTTGCCGGGGTGAAGCCAGTCCAGCACTGCGCGGAAGATGAGCATGGGGTGTCCTTTCGTGAATCACGCGAAACACGACGAAACAGGATTGTCGGGGGACGTCCGGGAGAAGGCGCGGCGTGGACCGCCCCCAAATGGCTGGGGACGCGCCGCGCCTGCGGGTCAGGTCTCTCGTCGGGACTGCGCCAGCCGTGTGAGGGATTCGGTCGTCACCAGCGTTCTGGTTCCGATCTTGATCACGTCGAGCTGACCGGCCTTGATCAGACCGTAGAGGGACGAGCGGCCAATGCTCAGGGCCTTGGCGGCGGCGTTAACCGAAATGGCAAGCGGTTCCATGTGCGTCTCCTTGGGTGCCGATTCGCGGCGGGAGACAGCCCAAGTCGCACATGACCGTCGGTGAGTCGTCCGGCAGGAAAAAATGTCGGAAATCCGCCACATTCACAAAAGTCCGGTAACCCACTCCGTGACGAAATCGCGGGATTCCAACGAATGCCGGTAAAGGGCACAGGCAAGAAAAAATCAGGAGGCGCGATTTTTTTTGATCGCCTCAAGGACGGAAGATGCGAACTGCTGGAGTTGGGTCCGTTCGGGGAGACAATCCGGATAGTCCGGGCGGCTCTCGCTAACCGTGTGGATTAGCTTGATGAGTTGTGTGATGGCGCCTCGCTCGCCGGGGATGATTCTTGCGAGAGCGGGATGCTCGATCAGCGCCAGCAAGATGGCCTGATAATCATAAGCAACCGAACGCCCTCCCGCCTTCGGCTTCCTGTTGGCCTGCTTGATCCATTCCTCGGCGTTGGTCTCAATGAATAATTCGCGTCCGAAGCTCAAACCACCGAGAGAAGATACCGGCTCTCGAACCCAATGATGCTCGGACAGCAGAAGAAGGCGCAGGCTCCCGAAGAGATATCTCCTGTTTATGTAGGTCCTGGTTCCATTTTTTGAGCAATAATACGCTCTCGGATTCTGTTCCTTCTGCATGGCCTCGAAGAACCTTTCAAGATTCCTGACGTCTGCTTCATCACCGTTGCCATGCATGATTTTGCGGGGAATGATCGGATAGCTAAAGCCATACTGGAAGATACGCCAGGAGAAGAAGGCAGCGATTGCCACAATGCCTATGGCAACATTGATAAAGAATGGTGTGTGCCCAAAATGTCTGCCGGAAGGGTCTACAAGCGCAAGAAAAAGGGAAAATAAAACAAAAAATCCAAAAAGAACGGATGATCCAATGTATGATGCGACATATAGAAGTCTTATCTTTCCATAGAGAGAGGATGTCACCCTATCTATGGCATCAAGACCGTCCTGTTCATTCTTAAAAAGAAATCTGGCAGCCAGACGACGAATTGGTAGTTCTTCTTTTTCACCTGCCACGTTCATTTCTCCTTGCGCAACCGAACAGATGCACCGTCCCGAAGTATGTCAAGATAATCGCTCCACCATTGCGCCATCTCAACACGTTCCGCCCAATGTGCGCCTCTGTGATAGGCCGCTCGCACGCTATCAGCATCCTTATGGGCCAACGCCCGCTCGATGGCGTCTGGATGCCATTTGCCGCTTTCGTTGAGGAGCGTGCTGGCTGTGGCCCGGAAGCCGTGGGCACTCATTTCGTCCGGGCCGAAATCCATCCGACGAAGTGCAGCGACGATAGTGTTTTCAGAAAGTGCCCGGTCTGGTTTGCCCGTAGCAGGAAAGATATGACGCCGGTGGCCGGACAGGATGCGCGCTTGTTCCAGTATCTCCTTCGCCTGATGGGAGAGAGGAAGGGCGTGTTCCCGGCGCGTCTTGGTGCGAATGGCGGGGATACGCCATACGGAGGCGCCAAAGTCGATCTCGCTCCATTCCGCCTGACGCAGCTCTCCAGGCCGGACGAACACGTGCGGCGCGAGCTTGAGGGCGAGCATGGTGGCCGGTTGCCCGGAGTAGGCATCTATCGCTCGAAGCAGGTCGCCGACACGGGTAGATGTAAGAATCGCGGCGTGATGCTTCACTTTGGGCGTGGCAACCGCGCCTTGCAGCAAGGCCGCCGGGTCGGTTTTCGCGCGGCCGGTCTGGACGGCGTAGCGAAAGACTCGGCTGGCGAAGGATCGCACCCGGCGGGCGGTTTCAAGATTCCCTGCCTTTTCCAGCCTGCGAAGCGCGGCGAGTATCTCCGGGGGCTCGATAGCTGAGACGGGGCGCGTTCCGATCTCGGGCCTTAGTTGATCTGCCAGCCAGCGCAGTTTGTTGATGGTGGCCTCCGCCCGGCCTTCGCGCTCTGCTTTGTCGATATATTCCGTCGCCACGATCCCGAACGTCTCGGCCATCGACACTTGTGCCACAACCCGTTCGCGAGCCTTGAGGGCGGCAGGGTCGATACCCCCAGAAAGCTCCTTGCGTGCCGCGTCACGCCTTCGCCGGGCTTCTGCAAGCGTGACCTCGGGGTATTTCCCGAAGGCCATCAGCTTTTCCTTGCCGTGAATACGGAACTTGAAGCGCCACAGTTTTCCGCCGGTGGGCGTGACGAGAAGGTAGAGCCCGCCGCTATCAGCGAGCTTGTATTGCTTCTCTCGTGGCGCGGCATTCTTTGCTGCCAAATCGCTCAACGCCATTGGATACCCCCTGAGATACTCCATTTGCAGCGAGGTATGGAGAAGGCTACCCCCGATCATACCCCACAGATACCCCGGCTTGTGGCGAACAAAGGTGGACGCCAGCAACTGCCGGATACCTAAGAAATGGCGATTGTCTGGGGATTTTCAAGCGCCTGCAATCGGCGATGAACAGGTGAATGGTGCCCAAGACCGGGATCGAACCAGTGACACTGCGATTTTCAGTCGCATGCTCTACCAACTGAGCTACTTGGGCACCGCAAGCCTTGCGGCGTGAGAGAGCATTTATCTCAGGCGGGGAGGGAGATCAAGTCACCTTTCGTCATTTATCTCAGGTTTTTCAAGATTCTCTTCGTCAGCCGGTGGTCCGGGGATACGATACTGCCCGGAAAACCACCGTCCGAGGTCAATATCCGCGCAGCGCTGAGAGCAGAAGGGGCGTGTAGAGGCCTGAGTTGGCGCGCCACAGACGGGGCAGGTGCTATTTTGGCTCATGCGTGTGTCGTCCAGAAAAAATCAGGGAAGGCAGGGTCGAGCCGGAGGCTCAGAGCCTTGCCGCGTTGCGAGATACAGTCTGCCAGAGCCTGCGGGTCCTGCTCCAGCGCAGTCATCAGGCCCAGCCCGCAACGCACCGTGCTGGCCTCGCATTCCTGCGTTATAAGATGGCGTAACACGCGCAGAGCCTGCCCATGCGGAGAGGAGAGCTGCTCTGGCAGAGAGGGGTGGATACGTGCCCGAACAATTTCAACCAGCCCCAGTGCCGTAATGCCAAGACAGCGGGGGCGAAGAGGGTCGTCCTGCAAGGCGGCTTTCACAGGGTCCAGAAGGGCTTGTCGTTTGCGGGTGGCGAGTCCTGCCGGGTCAATCAGAATGGCCCCGGAGAGGTTCCGCAGGCGAATCTGGCGCATAAGGGTCGGAAGAGCATCCCGGTTGGCCGCAAACTGTGCTGTCTGCTTGGGCCAGCCTGTTCTGGCCGGCGGGGCATCCATATCAATGGCGACCAGAGCAGGCGTCGGCGTAATGGTGGCCTGCATTCCACCTGGCAGGCTGATCAGCGGGTCTTCCAGCGCGGCGCAGGCGTGGGCGATTTCTTCAGGGAACGACTCAAGTTCCTGCTGGCGGCGAGAACGCAGAGCCGCAGGGATACACGCCGCCGCAGCAGGGGAATCAACAACAAGCGTGGCGTCAGGCCAGCGGGCGGCCAGACGGTCCAGCGGGGTTGGACCCCGGTGGATCAGCCCCGGTCTGGCGGGCACGTTTGCGGGAGTCTGTTCGGCCCTGAGCCGGACACCCTTACCGCCCTGAGCGGCCCGCACCACGCGCACGACCAGCGTTTGCCCCTCTGTGAGAGTCTCGGAGCCTTTCTGGTCCGGCAGGAAGCCACTTTCGCCTGATCCGAGGTCTACAAAGGCTCCGCCCATTCCCGGTGCGTGTGCGCTGATGCGGCTGAGATAGAGATCATCCACACCGTCGGGCGCTGCGGGACGCCACAGGGCGTAATCAAGCAGGGTGTCATGTTGTGTGACAGCAATGCGGAATTCGCCGGGAAAGGTGGCGAGGCGCAGAAAGACGCTCACGCCAGCCAGTGGCCCGGCTGGCCGCGCAAAAGCTGGGCGGTTTCAAATAAAGGCAGGCCAATAACGGCTGAGGCACTGCCTGAGATAAAGCGGATAAACGCCGCAGCATGGCCTTGCAGCGCGTAGCCGCCCGCCTTGCCCTGCCAGTCACCCTGATCCAGCAGTGCTTCAATCTGATGCGGGGTCATGCGGGAGAACGTCACAGCCGTTTCTACAATCCGTTCAGCCCGACGGCCTTCAGGCCAGCCGGAAGACGGAATAACGGACAAAGCCGTCAGCACGGTATGGCGGCGTCCGGAAAGTAGTTCTAGACAGGCCCGCGCTGTCTCACGGTCTTCGGCTTTAGGCAGAATACGCCGCCCAAGGGCAACCACCGTGTCTGCCCCCAGCACCAGTGCCGGTTCAGTCAGGCTGGCGGCCACCGCAGCGGCTTTTTCTGCGGCCATGCGGCGGACATAGGGGCGTGGCTGTTCTGCCCGGGCTGGTGTTTCGTCAAGATCAGCTGGCAGAACGCGGTCTGGTGCCAGCCCGATCTGGCGCAGGAGGGCAAGCCTGCGGGGGGATGCAGAGGCCAGCACAAAGCAAGGCCGGCGCACAGGCTCAGCCCCGTCCGGCCCGGACGCAGCCCCGGAAGTCGTCATGCTCTTACTTGAAGCGGAAGGTAATGCGACCTTTGGAAAGGTCATACGGTGTCATTTCGACATTCACCCGGTCACCGGCCAGAACACGAATACGGTTCTTGCGCATTTTGCCGCTGGTGTGGGCCAGAATCATATGTTCGTTGTCGAGTTTGACCCGGAACATTGCGTTGGGCAGCAGTTCGGTAACCGTACCGCTGAATTCAATCATGTCTTCTTTAGACATGGCGTCCTTCGTTCATTTTTAAGCCTCGTTGTGGTTGGATGTGCAGATATGGGTGAGGGAGCGGGTTCGGTCAAGCGTCAGCCGTGGTTTGGTCCAGCGCCTCAAGCCGCGCGGAGATGCTCAGCGCATGGGCTTCCAGCCCTTCGGCCTGTGCCAGAGCCACCCCGGCAGGACCAATACGGCGCAGCGCATCCGGGCCACCGGCAAGGAAGGTCGTCCGCTTCATGAAGTCAAAAACAGACAGGCCGGAGGCAAAGCGGGCGGTGCGGGATGTGGGCAGCACATGGTTCGGGCCGCCAACATAGTCTCCCACTGCTTCCGGGCAGAACCGACCAAGGAAAACCGCGCCTGCGTGCCGGACGTGGGCAAACAGCGCCTCCGGATCATCCACCATTAATTCCAGATGTTCCGGGGCCAGACGGTTGGCCAGAGCCACCGCTTCCTCCAGATCTTTTACCACCAGAACGGCTCCGTTCCGCTCCCAGCTGGCGCTGGCAATGGCGGTGCGGGTGAGGGTTTTCAACTCGGTGGCGACGGCCTCTGTCACCTTGTCCGCAAAAGCGGCGTCCGCTGTAATCAGCGTGGCCTGAGCCAGTTCATCATGCTCAGCCTGTGCCAGCAGATCCAGCGCAATCAGGCGCGGATCGGTTGCCGAATCGGCAATCACCACGACGTCCGAGGGGCCTGCGATGCTGTCGATCCCCACATGCCCGAACACCTGCCGCTTGGCTTCCGCCACAAAGGCATTGCCGGGGCCAACAATACGGTCCACCGGGCGGATGGTCTGGGTGCCAAACGCCATGGCCCCCACAGCCTGCGCCCCGCCAATCCGATAGATTTCCGTCACTCCGGCCCGGTGGGCCGCAGCCAGAACCAGTGGATTTATCACGCCGTCCGGGGTGGGGACGCACATGGCCAGACGCGGCACACCCGCAACGCGGGCCGGAATGGCGTTCATTAACACGGAAGATGGATAGGCTGCTTTCCCGCCCGGCACATAAAGCCCGACAGCGTCCAGTGGGATCCAGCGCATGCCCAGCGTCATGCCGACATCATCCGTATAACGGATGCCGGACGGCACCTGAGCTTTATGGAAAGCCTCAATGCGTGTGGCGGCCACGTCCAGTGCCGCCATCAGCTCCGGACTGACCTGCGTGCAGGCCTGAGCAATCTCCTCCGGCGTGAAGGCAAGCTGGGCAGGCTCAAGCGGCAGGCGGTCAAATTTTTCTGTCAGCGCGCACAGGGTGGCATCGCCATCGCGCCGGACAGAGGCCAGAATCTCCGCAACGGGTTTATGAACTTCCTGCCCCTGTTCCTCACGGGCTGTCAGAAGCGAGGCAAAATCGGCCTCAAAACCGGAATCGCGTGTGTCTAACCGTTTCATGAAGACTGTTCTGCCCTGGTTTTTTCTGCGGCAGGAGGGGAGGCCTCCAGCGCGTTACGAAAGCCGTTGATCAGTGCGCCGATTTCTTCCGGGCGCGTTTTCAGCGCTGTCCGGTTTACAATCAGCCGGCTGGTAATGTGGGTAATGGTTTCTACTTCCCGTAGCCCGTTGGCCCGCAGGGTAGAGCCTGTATCCACCAGATCGACAATCAGGCGGGAAAGACCCAGCATGGGGGCCAGCTCCATGGCGCCATGCAGATGCACAATGTTAGCGTTAATGCCGCGCGCTGCAAAAAAGCGACGGGTAATGGCGGGGTATTTGGTGGCAACCCGAACCTCAGACCACCGGGCCCATTCCTGCGGGTCATGCGGGAGGCTGGCGGGTTGCGCAACGGATACGCGGCAGCCGCCAATGCCCAGATCCAGCGGGGCATAAATTTCCGGGTAATCAAATTCCATCAGCACGTCTGCGCCGCAGATGCCGATATGCGCGCCACCAGATGCAACAAAAGTTGCCACGTCAAAGGAGCGGACGCGCACAACATCCAGCATCGGGTTCTGCGTAGGGAAGCGCAGCTTGCGGCTGTTATCACCCAGACAGTCGGGGGAGGGGGCCATCCCTGCCTGATCAAGCAGCGGTGTGACGGCTTTCAGAATTCGCCCTTTGGGCAGAGCCAGAACCAGAGGGCCCCGGTCCTGCGCTCCGGGAGAGCGCGCGGGCTGAAGATCTGGCTGGGGCACGGTCATGAACACTCCGGTGGGCGGGCAGGTCTGTTTTTACGAAGGCTTTACCTACCATACGTCGCTGATGCCCAAAAGAGGCAGGCAACAGTTAGGGGGCAGGTGTGTCACCCTGCCCCCTTTTTCAGTCGAGTTTTAGCGGCGCCACCAGCCTGTGCGGCGCCGGGAGGCAGGCTTGTCGTCCTCAATAACAATCGGCTGTACGATGGACGCATCAGGCGCGTCCTCTTTAGCCGGTGTTTTCTCGGTGCTGCTCTCGCTGGCTTCAGCCGCGACAGCTTTCTCAGCAGTCGCAGTGCTTTTTGCGGCGGCGCGGCGGCGGCGCGGCTTGGGAGCCTTTTCCTCAGCAACCGCAGCGTCAGCAGTGGGCGCTGCCACCTGATCCTGTTCTGCGGTTACGGTCGCCTCAGCCGGTGCCGCCGCAGGTTTCCGGCGTGGTGCCGCGCGGCGGCGCGTGCGGGGAGCAGGCTCTTCTTCCGGAGCGGCTTCGGCCGCCGGGGTAGCAGAAGTCTCAGCGTCCTGCGCGGGTGCTTCGGCGTCAGCTTTTTTTCGCGGCGCACGGCGGCGGCGCGGCTTGGGAGCCTCTTCTTCAGCAACCGCAGAGTCAGCAGCAGGGGCGGCTTCAGTCACAGGTTCAACTGCTTCTGCCTGCTCAGCGTCAGCGGCAACCGGCGTGCTTTCGGCCGGAGTTGCGGCTTTACGGCGACGTGCCGGGCGTCTGCGGGCGGGTTTAGCGTCCGGGGCCGGGGTGTCTTCAGCCTGTGTTTCCACCGGGCTTTCAACTTTTTCTTCTTCCGGAGCCTCTTCCACAACGGGAGCAGCCGCCGCAGCCTTTTTGGCTGCGAGAGCCTTTTCCGCTTCCATGGTGGAATTTTCGATCAGATCGAAAATATCCAGACTGCCGCCAAATGGATTGGCCGGTGTCGGGCCCTGCCATGTCGGGCGGCGCGGCTGCGGGGCCGGGCCTTCCTCAATGGTCACCCGGACGTCCGGTGTGTCCGTATCGGTCGGGCGCATGCGGGAATGGCGGGTGCGACGACGGCCGGGGATCAGATTACCTTCAGTCTCCGCAGGGGCAGGCGCGGAGGGCGCAGACTTGTCTTCCTCTGCCTCTGCCGGAGCGTCTGCCGTGGCGGCATTCTGCTCGTGCGTTGCCGCATTGTCTTCGCGGTTTCCATTGCCGCCACGACGGCGGCGACGGCGACGACGACGACGCGGCTCCTCTTCCCCGTTGCCCGCTTCAGCAGCAGGTGCCGGAGCATCCGTGTGGGCCGCTGTTGTATGCGGTTCGGCAGCAGGTGCTGCTTCGGGTGCGGGGTTTGCTGCGACGTTTTCTACCGGCGGCAGCGCCTCATAGGTGCGGTTTGCCTTGGGCGGCTGACGGCGCTCAATGCGAATTTCTGGCACAGGCAACGTGGCATCGGCTGCAAACAGAATTTCCATCTGATGCCGTTGCTCGATTTCGGCCAGCCAGTCGCGCTTGTTGTTCAGCACATAGAAGGCGATTTCCGCCGCGACATGCACGGTAATGGCGGAGGCCCGGCGGCGTGCACCTTCCTCTTCCACGGCGCGCAGCACATGCAGCGCAGAGTTTTCAATACCGCGGACCATACCGGTGCCCTGACAGTGCGGGCAGGGCGTAAAGGCGGCTTCCGCGACAGACGGGCGCAGCCGCTGGCGGGACATTTCCAGCAGGCCGAAATGGGAGATTGTTCCCATCTGGATGCGTGCACGGTCATTGCGCAGCGCATCTTTCAGGCGGCGTTCAATCGCGACGTTGTGGCGGCGGGATTCCATGTCAATAAAGTCAATGACAATCAATCCGGCCAGATCGCGCAGGCGGAGCTGGCGGGCCACTTCATCCGCGGCTTCCTGATTGGTGCGGAAGGCGGTTTCTTCAATATTGCGCTGGCTGGTGGCCTTGCCGGAGTTGACGTCAATAGCGACCAGAGCTTCCGTCTGGTTGATAACCAGATAGCCGCCGGAACGCAGGGACACGACCGGGGAGAGCATGGCATCCAGATGCCCTTCCACATGATAATGTGTGAAGAGCGGCTGGTTTTCCTTGTTCCACAGCCGGACTTTTTCAGCGTGCTGCGGCATGAGCATCCGCATGAAGTCCCGCGCGGCCTTCCAGCCGTGTTCGCCATCCACCAGAATTTCACTGACTTCCCGCGTATACACATCGCGGATGGCGCGTTTAACGAGGCTTGCTTCCTCATAAATCAGCGCGGGGGCGACGGACTGCATCGTGAGGTCACGGATATCGTCCCACAGATGGAGCAGATATTCGCAGTCACGCGTAATTTCAGGCCCAGGACGCTGTGCGCCCGCTGTGCGGACAATCATCGCCATGCCACGCGGCAGGTTGAGGGCGGTAATAATGTCGCGCAGACGGCGGCGGTCGGGCACGGAGGTGATTTTGCGGGAGACACCGCCGCCACGCAGGGCGTTGGGCATCAGCACACAATAGCGGCCAGCAAGGGAGACGTAGGTGGTCAGGGCCGCGCCCTTGTTGCCCCGTTCTTCCTTGACGACCTGCACCAGCAGAACCTGCCGGCGGCGGATGACTTCCTGAATCCGGTAGTTCCGCAGGAAACGCGCAATGCGCTTCTGGATCAGCGCTTCCTCACCCGTATCGGTCTCACCGCCCACATAATCAGGGGTGTCATTCCGGCGGGCGGGGCGGCGGCCTTCTTCATCGCTGGCGGACTCATCAGCGTCGGAGCTGGCGTCCTCATCTTCAGCGGTGGAAGCCTGCGCGCTGTTTTCATCGTCTTCAGAATCAGCTTCGCCTGCGTCGATCAGGCTTTCTTCTTCCGCCTGAAGGGCAAGCAGCTTCTCCCGGTCGGCAACCGGAATCTGGTAGTAGTCAGGGTGGATTTCGCTGAAGGCCAGAAACCCGTGGCGATTGCCGCCATATTCGACAAAAGCAGCCTGAAGGCTGGGTTCTACGCGAACAACGCGGGCAAGATAGATGTTCCCTTTGAGCTGCTTTTTGGAAGCCGCTTCAACATCGTAATCTTCAAGTCTGTTTCCATCCATAACGACAACGCGCGTTTCTTCCGCGTGCGTCGCATCGATCAGCATACGCTTTGACATAAAAGGAAAAACTCCGGCGTGCCGGTGGCCGGCCTATCCGGTGGAGCCGTCTTGACGGCTGGACACGGGATGGGGACGCTTCCGACAGGCATAGGTCTGTATATGTGAGAAAATGAAAGGCGGATGTCAGGCCGGACGCTGAGGTGACAGCAGAGGCGCGGAAACAGGATGCTGTCTCCGGTCTGGTCATGCACTCCAAGAACGTGGCCCTGACGATAGTCATGTATCCTTCAACCAGTGTTTCCTGCTCCCATCTGCGCGGGGCGGCGGTTCAACGCCAGTCGCGCCTTTAAAGCTTAAAGGAGCGGAAACAGGATGCATGACGGGCAATCCTGCCTTGAGCCATGCTTGCCGACCATGACCTAAACAGCAACAAACCGCAAGCCATTCAGCACGACTGTTTTGCATCCGGGTGGCTTTGACACGGTTTAGACATTATCTGTGTGCAGGATTGCCCCAGTTAGAGAAGTGTGAGCCTCGTCATGACGCCTGAGTCTGAAAAAACACCCGGTTTTTTTCTGATGGCCGGGCGGTCCGCCCGCACAGCCGGACTTTTTGCCCCAGAGTCCGCAGGATCATCTCCCGTCTCCTCCCCTGACCGGCGCGGTCTTCTGGTGGCGGGTGCGGGTCTGATGGCTGGTGGTTTTCTGGGCCCGCAGGCGCGGGCTACTGGGGCCCCGGCGCATGGGGCAGGGCAGACCCTGCACGCGCCTGGTATTATCGGGAAGGCGCGGCCAGTACTCCCGATGGTGATGCTGGACCCGGGGCATGGGGGGAAAGACCCCGGTGCGATCGGTTACAGTGGTACCTATGAGAAATATGTTGCAGAAGCCGCCGCCGCTGAACTGCGTGAGCAGCTTCTCGCTACAGGCCGATATCGCGTGGCCATGACGCGCACCAGTGACCATTTTGTGCCGCTCGACGGCCGGGTTGAGCTGGCTCAGCAGCACGGGGCGTCCCTCTTTATCTCCATGCATGCGGATGCCCTGCATAATGCCGGGGTGCGCGGGGCGAGTGTCTATACCCATTCGCACGGCGCATCGGACAGCCAGACGGCGGATCTGGCGAAAACAGAAAATAGTGCTGACCGGTATGGCGGGCCGCTGGTGCAGGGGGCGTCCCCGGAAGTGCAGCAGATTCTCGCCAGTCTGGTGACGGAGGAAGCCCGGCGCGGCTCTGCGCATATGGCCAGCGCGGTTGTCTCGTCTTTTCAGTCCCGCATCAATCTGCTGCCCAACCCGCACCGGCACGCCGCGTTTGCGGTGCTGAAATCAGCGCAGATTCCTTCTGTTCTGGTTGAGATGGGGTTTATGTCCAACCGGATGGATGAGGCCGCACTCCGGCAGGCCGGACACCGGGCCATGGTCGCGGGCGCAATGTGCACAGCCGTTAATCGCTACTTCGCATCTGCCGGGGTAGGGCTGGCTGGCTGAGTGGTCCGCCAGCAAAGTTATTTGTTTCAGTGTGTAAACAGACTGGTCGGGCGTCGATCTTCCTGATATTCAGGCTATATTATAACATAGTCTGACGGGATGAATGTTCATGCGTACAAAACAGACAGGCCTGAAACTGGCCGGTTTGCTTGCCACGGTTTCAGTCTTTGCGGCCAGTGCCGGTCTTTCTGCTCAGCCAGTCGCCCGGGCTGCGGATGCTCCGCAGGCGACGGACGCTGCAAAGCAGAAAATCAGCCTGGAAGATTTTCTCGGTAAACCGCAAAGCGTGACCAGCAATGGCTCTGTGACCGTACATGGCGCGCATATTGATTATGAAGCCGTGTCCGGCACTCTGATTGTGCATAAAGCCGGATGGGATGATTCCGAGCGCCCCGAGGCGGACAAAGAGAAGTCTCAGCCAGAGGCTGCGGCATCCATGTATTATGTCGCGTATTTCAAGAAGGGTGTGCGCCCGGAAAACCGGCCCATCACGTTTGTTTATAACGGCGGCCCGGGTTCCTCCAGCGTGTGGCTGCATATGGGGGCGTTTGGGCCCAAAAGAGTTGTCACGTCGGATGATAGCCACACCCCCGCTGCGCCCTACGCCATTGTGAATAATAATGACAGCCTGCTGGATGTGACTGATCTGGTCTTTATCGATGCACCGGGAACCGGCTACGGGCGTCTGATCGGCAAGGATAAGGAAAAGGCCTTCTGGGGCACGGACCCGGATGCCGGTGCGTTCACGGACTTTATCGCGCAGTTTCTCTCCCGTTTCGGGCGTTATAATTCTCCCAAATATCTGTTTGGTGAAAGTTACGGCACGACGCGGTCTGCAATTGTGGCCAATAAGCTGGCGGATGATAAAGGGATTGATCTGAACGGCGTGATCCTGCTCTCGCAGATCATGAACTACGATAACGATATTGATGGGGTTGCTATGAACCCCTCAATTGATCAGCCGTATGTTCTGGCTCTGCCGAGCTATGCCGCCACGGCGTGGTACCACAAACGTCTGCCAGCCGAGCATCCTGACCTCAAGGCGTTCCTGAAAGAGGTGGAGCATTTTGCGCTGACCGACTACACAGCGGCCTTGCAGGAAGGAAACGCAATTTCTGACGCGCAGCGTGATGCCACAGCGCAGAAGCTGCATGACTATACTGGTCTGCCGGTGGACTATATTAAAAAAGCTGACCTGAGGATTAATGGCGGGGAGTTTGAAAAAACCCTTCAGGGCGATAAGGATCTTGATACCGGCCGTCTGGACAGCCGCTTCTCCGGCCCGACGATGGATAAGCTCTCCCAGTTCTCATATTACGACCCGCAGTCCTCTGCCATGTCTTCAGCCTATATCGCCGCGTTTAATGACTATGCGCGAAATACGCTGCATTACGGCAACTCTCCGGCCTTTGGTGATGGGTATCAGGAATACAAATTCTTCTCTGACGCCATCATGAAATGGGATTTTTCCCACAAACAGCCCAACACTGATTTCCCCATTCATGGGGCGGTCAATGTGCTGCCGGATCTGGCATCTGCCATGAAGCATAATCCGAGCCTGAAAGTGATGCTGAATCAGGGCTATTATGATCTTGGCACCCCTTATTATGAGGGGATTTATGAAATGAAGCATCTGCCTATTTCACGTGACCTGAGCAACAATATTCAGATTGTGCAGTATGAATCCGGGCACATGGTATATGCCAACCAGAATGCTCTGACCCAGTTGCATGATAACGTCGCGAAATTCATCACGCAGACGCACAGTGCTCCGGCTGCGGTTCCGGCAAAATAAGACTGATCAGTGTGAGAATGGGGCGGGAACAGTCCTGCCCCGGACAGGATTTTTAAAGCGGGGGCTTGCTGATACCGGCAAGCCCCTGTTTTTGTCTGAGCACAGCAATCACCAGACTGGTGCTGACGCCCGCAACGCCTCCAAGCCCCAGCCAGTATAAAACGCCCAGCGCTGGATTATGGATCAGGCAGAGGACTAGCGCGCAGCATGGTCCCAGCATACGAAGAATCTTGCTGGCCAGAACCGCGCCGGCTGAGCGCGGAAAAGGCGAGCCGCGTCTGGGCTGTAAAAACGCATGGCTCCAGAAAGCAGCGGCCCACAGTGCCAGTCCACACAGCATGATCATGGGGCACTCTCCCGTAATTTCAGGAGGGCGAAAAGAGCTATCAGGCCAGTGCAGAATGCCAGACTATCTGTTGTCAGAAAAACGCCGCCGCCCTGCATCCATGGATGTGAGCCGGAAACGAGATCCAGAAGAGGCAGCGCACATCCGGCTCCGGCAAGCAGCCCGAGTTGTTGCCGCCAGCCTGATGCAGCATGACGTGTCATGCAGAGCACCAGCGCATGAGCGGCACAGATGCCCCACACGGTAAAGAAGAGGTAAATCTCCGCCATGGTGCGGCCGGAGAGTGTGACCGGCAGACAGCGGTTAGCCCAGAAGAAGGCAAGTGTTGCTGTAGGAAACCCGATAAGTGTTGTCTGAGTCAGAGCTTCTGCCAGACGGAACAGAGCCTGCTCCCCTGAGGAGCGGCGGCGTTTCATGAGAAACACCACCAGTCCGCTTGCGGCCAGAGCGGTTGCGGCAAGGCCGGAGCAGAAATAGAGCCAGCGTAAGGAGAGAGGGGCATAGCGGGCATAATGCAGTCCGCGCACAAGCTGCATGGTGGCTGTGGCAGGCGAGCTTTGGCTGGCTGAGCGCAGAAACTGCCCGTCTTTCCGGCTGAAATCTGCATGGTCTCTGGTCAGAAAGGGGCCGTAGGCATCGCTCTTGAAAATACGGACTTCATCAGGCGTAAATAAAATCAGATTGCCATCCGGACTTTGCAGAAGCTCACGGGCCTGTGCAATGAGGGGCGAAAGAGGCGGCGGTAATGGCCCCGCCTGCAAAACACGCCCTTTGGGTGCGGTTTTTTCTTTCTTGTCCTTCCCGCCGTGATTCGAGGCAAACCAGGGCTGAGCAGGAAGGAGAACCCGCGCATGAATGGCGGTGCCGGTATAGCCCATAAAAAGAATGAAAGGCAGAAACAGCACGCCTGCCAGCAGATGGGCATCAAGCCACGCGCGTGGCCGCGGGCCAAACGGGCGAAAGAGGATAAGGTCTGGCCAGAGTGCTTTGATATGAATGACCAGCCCGGACCCGATGGACACCAGCAGGCAGAACCCCAGAAAAGTTACAATCTGCACACCGGGCTGATTGCCGCCCCGGAGGGAGAAGTGGAAATTATAGAAAAACTGTCCGCCTGCTGTCTCACGCGCCGGGACGAGTGCGCCGGTTGTGGGTTCCAGAGCCGTGCCAACAAATTCATACCCGTCATAATGCAGGACCCGCAGAACAGGATCACGGTCTGAGGGGAGGGTAAGGAAAGCGGAAAGCCCTTTTTGCTCTTCAGCCTGAACAGCCTGAGCGGTGGCCTGTAACGCGGCCGGTGTCAGGGTGGTGCTGTGTGCCAGCGAGACTTCGGGCTGCATCCACTGGGTGATTTCCGTATCAAACACGGCCAGTGTGCCGGACGCAAAAACAAGCACCAGAAGCAGCCCTGCCAGAAAGCCAACCCAGCTATGGAGCCACCCCATATGCACCCGCAAAGTTTCACGCATGGGTCGTCTTTCTCATCAGGAGGGGAGAATGCTGGCAAGAGCGATGGAGGCACACACCACAACGCCAAGAATCAGCCCCCATGAGTGGCGGCGTCCTGCAAAACCGGCCAGAACCAGCACCGGAACAAGGGCGGCAATTACCATCCCGCCCAGATCTGTTTTAAGCCGGGCATCTTCAAGCGGCAGGAGGCGGGTCAGAACCATAATCAGATGGGCAGTTATAAAGGAGAGCGCGCAGACGCAGGCCAGCAAGCCGGACCGCCGCAGAACGGTCTGCCTTTTCTGGCTCTTTTTTGCATCTGGCCCGGAGGAAGAGCCAGCCAGACCGGTCTTTTGGGTGCGACTCATTCTCATGTTGCTAGGTGTTCAGAGGGGTGCTGTAAAGCCCGGAACGGAGACGATTTTATAAAATAATATTGCGAATGTCTCTTAATTGCGTCTATGGAAGCGCACACTGTCTTTATTTCTGGATTTATCATAATGATGCGTGGTCGCCCGCCTGTCCTTTCTTCGCTGCGCCATGTGGGGCGGGGTGCAGTCCTGCTGGCAAGTGTTGCCGTTTTAAGTGGGGCCGCGTTTGCTGAGCCGCAGGAGACAACGGCAGCGGTGGCTGCTGATAAATCTGCCAGAAAAGACAAAAAACCGACAGAGACTGAGCAGCAGTCCCGGCAGGATGAAAGCCTCCTTGTAACAGCCCGGCGGCGCAACCAGATGGAAGTGATCAGCGGCGGGCAGCTTGGGGCTCTGGGCACCAAGAAGGGGCTGGATGTGCCGTTTAACATCCGCAGCTATACGTCCAGCCTGATTCTTAACCAGCAGTCCCAGACGCTGGGTGAGGTGCTGGAAAATGATCCGTCCGTGCGCACCACCTACGGCTACGGGAATTTCTCTGAAATTTTCGTTATCCGTGGCTTCCCGGTCTATGGGGATGACGTTGCGATCAATGGCCTTTACGGCATTACGCCCCGGCAGCTTGTCTCCCCCCAGCTTTATGATCAGGTTCAGGTGATGAACGGCGCCAGCGCCTTTCTGAACGGGGCTGCTCCCGGCGGGACCGGTATTGGCGGCACCATCAACCTGATGTTCAAACATGCGCAGAAAACCCCCATCACGCGCCTTACGGGGGATTACGCCAGTCAGGGTGTCGGGGGTGGTAGTCTGGATGTGGGGCGGCGTTTTGGGCAGGATAAAGCCTATGGCCTGCGTCTGAACGTGGCCGGTCTGTCTGGCCAGACATCGGTTGATCATGAACGCCGCCACTCCACAGCCCTTGGTGCTGATTTTGACTGGCACGATGATAAAACCCGTATTTCTCTGGACATGAATTACCAGAATCAGGGCGTGAATGGCGGGCGTCCCGGTGTCTTTCTGGGGGCCAGCGCAACAGGTGTGCCGCGTGTGCCGGGGGCGTCCCATAATTATGGGCAACGCTGGACCTATAATGATCTGAATTATATTTTCGGCATGCTCAACGTCGAGCATGATCTGTCAAAACATATTACGCTTTATGGGGCTTTTGGCGGTCTGGGGAGTGATGAAAAGGGGAATTACTCCACGCTCACAGTGCAGAATTCCCAGACGGGTGCTGCAACCGCCGGGGCGATGTATGTGCCGTATCAGCAGACGAATGAAAGCACACGGGGTGGTGTGCGCGCGCATTTTGATACCGGCCCGGTCAAGCATGAAATAAATGCCGGTGGTTCTGCCCTGTGGGAGGAAAGCCGGACGGCGTATTCCATGGCGCTCAGCTCATTTGATACAAATCTGTATAATACGGGGGCTGTTGCTGCGCCTACTGAAAACTGGACCGGGGGCAATCTGGATAACCCGCTGCCTACCAGCCGCACGCAGCTTTATAGTCTGTTCTTCTCAGATACGATGTCCTTCTGGCAGGGTCGCGTCGCGCTGACGGCCGGGTTCCGTTACCAGAATATGCTGATTAACGGTTATAATGCGTATGGCGATGGTGCGCGGACGGCCCATTATAATGAGGATGCGATTACTCCTGTTGTCGGGTTGGTGGTGCATCCTACCCGCCGTACCTCCATTTATTTCAACCGGATTGAAGGGCTGGCGCAGGGGCCGACGGCAACCGGGACCAATGTGGTCAACCTCGGGCAGATTTTCCCGCCTTTTAAAAGTGTGCAGTATGAGGTTGGCGCGAAATACGACACCGGGCGCTTTACAACAACGCTGGCATTTTATCAGATTTCCCAGCCCAACTCCTATACGGAACCCTATGGGAACAGTGGCGCCTTTATTTTCCGGGAAAATGGATTGCAGCGGAACCGTGGAGCTGAGTTGAGCATCAATGGCCAGATCCTCCCCGGTCTGCGCTTTAACGGGGGCGCTACGCTGATTGATGCTGATCTGCGCCGCACCGCACAGGGCGCTAATGACGGCCATACCGCGATTGGTATTCCCAATTATACCATCAACGGAAATCTGGAATATGACCTGCCATTCCTGCGCGGGGCGACACTGGTCGGTCGTGTGGAAAATACCGGCAAACAGTGGGTGAATACGAGCAACACACTGCATCTGCCGGTCTGGACACGGTTTGATCTGGGCGCGCGCTATACTTTTGCCGTGGCGCATAAACCTCTGACACTCCGTTTTGGCGTCGATAACCTTGCCAATACCCGCTACTGGGCGTCGGCTTTTAACGGCTACCTGTTGCAGGGTCTGCCCAGAACATTCAAATTCTCCTTCACTACCGATCTGTAATTGCTGCCGCGCGTGGTCATGCTTAAGTCTGGATAAGGTTCGGGGATAAAGAGCCGTTTTCTTTTCAGCCGTTTTTATAAAGCCACCCTTCGGGGTGGCTTTTTTTGTTCGGACATAACAATGCAGGACAATCGATGCGCCACTTCTGAGGAAGTGGCGCTTTTGCGTGAGCGTGTCGCGCGCGTTGAAGGGGGGCATGACCACCTTCGTGACGGGCTGGATACGTTATCGCGTCAGTTTTCTGATTTGCGGAGGGATCTGACGCACTCTGTTGCGGAAAATGCGGCACGCACACGCCATGAAATTATGGCCCGTGTGGATGATATGAGCCGTGATGCGCAGAACCGTGATGCGGAAGTTTCAGACCGTCTTGCGCGGATAGAAGGCGGAATCCGTCTGGCAAACTGGGCCATGCTCACCTGTATCACGCTAGCCACAGGCCTGCTGGGGTGGGAGCAGATGGGGAGTGCTGTCTGGCGTTTTCTCCTGTCTGTAACGCGGTTTTCCTCATGAACGGGGCGGTTGAAACTGCCGCCCGCACGGCATGGGGGGAAGCACGCGGGGAAGGACTGCGCGGGATGCAGGCCGTGCTCAATGTGATCGGGAACAGGGCTGCCCGCCCCGGGTGGTGGGGGCGCGATATTGCATCGGTCTGCACAGCGGAGGCGCAGTTTTCCTGCTGGAATATGCAGGACCCCAATCGGGCCGCACTCCTTGCTGTGACGCAGGCAGACGCACAGTTCCGGCAGGCCAGCGCTCTTGCCGCCCAGCTTTGCCGTCAGCAGCTTTCAGACCTCACCACCGGGGCGGATCATTATTACGACTGGCGCGGCGCAAAGCCTGTCTGGGCACGAAAACAATTTTTCACAAAAACAATAGGCCATCACGCATTTTACCGGATTGGCCTGAAAGGATAGACGTTATGAAACAGACACTTCTGACAAGCGCCAAAGTCAGCGGCCTTGCAGCTGCTATCCCGATGCTTCTGGGCGCGGTTCCCGAGGCGTGGGATCACCTTATCTGCACGCTGATTGTTGTGTGCGGTGCCATCAGTACGGTCGTCCCTGTACCGCATGCGGGGTCTGCATGGATGGTGGCTTACAAAATTCTTTCAGTCGCCGGGCTGAATTTTGGCTGGGCTGCTAATCATCTTGCGGCAGCCGCGGGCACAACGCTTTCAGGTGGCGATACAGACTCGAAAAATACTGCTGTTGCACAGGCACCAAAAGCCGACGCATCATAACAGACTGTCTTTTTATGCAGCGCGCCGCGCCGGGAACACCGGGTGTTGCGGCGCGTTCCTACAGGTAAGCAGGAGGGTGTTTTATGGAAAAATTGTCTGAGGATTTTAAAGAACGCCAGAAGCCGGTGGCGCGCATTATTGTTGCGACAGGTGTGGCGGTGGCTGGTTTTCTGGTCATGCTGTTCCGGACCATCAGGAAGTCCTAAGGGTTTCCGGCGTCTTTGCTTTTAAAAATATGGCCCGGCCCTTTCTGCGTCAGCAGAGGGAGCCGGGCCTCTTTTTTTGTTTCCCGTCACCTGTACCCGTTATCCACAGGCTTACCCCCGCAGGCATCCTCAGATTCTGGGGATAAGTGCAGCCAGAGTGCGGCACGATGCGCAAGGCTGAATACGGAGATCGGAGAGGGGGGGGTGAGTCAGCTAAGAACCTGGGCATTGTGCGAAGCTGCGCGCGCAGGTCTTTTTTAGAGGAGGCAGATTTAAGGTAGCCAGAAACGGGCAGGATTTAACCGTGCTGTTTCTCGCACGTGTTGTTCTGCTGTGGCTGCAAAATGGGAAGAGGGGAGAGGCTACTCTCATCACCCCTCATGCCGGAAGCATGGAGGGGATGAAGAGCAGTAGATACAAAAAAACCGCAGCAAGCTGCGGTTTTTTTTGGTGCCCAGAAGAAGACTCGAACTTCCACGACCTTGCGGCCACAGATACCTGAAACCTGCGCGTCTACCAATTCCGCCATCTGGGCTCAGAAGGCAACCGGGTCACCCCGGCTGGTGAAGGGGTATTTAGCTTGGCCCATGACCCCCGTCAACGGGGAAAATACATTTTTCTGCGGTTTTGTTTCTTTTTCATGACGGGCGCAGGATTATGCCCCCTAACGCCGCGGAAAACCGCCATTTTTGTGGAGTTGAGCGGTATTTTTCATGCAGATCACGTCGCCAGATACGGCTGCTGACCTATTTGTGCGCACCCGGCATCCGGAAAAGGGGCGTAGACTGCGCGCAGCTTACCCGCGGATCGCGGGGCGGAGAGCAGACAGGAGTGAAAAGAACCCATGAGTGAGCAGAAGATCGCGACAGTGTTCGGCGGTGGGGGTTTTGTCGGGCGCTATGTTGTTCAGCAACTGGCCGAGGCGGGGTATCGGGTTCGCATTGCCTGCCGTCGGCCGGACAAGGCGGGTGTGCTGCGGGTTTTGGGGAATGTCGGGCAGATTGCCCCGTTTTATGCCTCAGTGCTGGATGATGCGTCGGTCGCCTGTGTGGTGGAAGGCGCGTCGGTGGTGGTTAATCTGGCGGCTGTGCTGGGGGATGCATCCGGGCAGGGGCTTGAAGCCGTTAATGTTCAGGGCGCGGGTCGCGTTGCGCGGTTGTCCGCTCAGGCAGGTGTTTCCACATTCGTGCAGATGTCTGCGCTGGGGGCCTCTCATACCGCTCCGTCAGCTTATGGGCGGAGTCGTGCTGCCGGGGAGGACGCGGTAAGAGCGGCTATCCCGCAGGCCTCCATTATTCGTCCTTCCGTTATTTTCGGGCCGGAAGACCAGTTTTTCAATATGTTCGCGATGCTGGCGCGTTATCTGCCGGTTCTGCCTGTTTATGGGGCCCGCACCCGCCTGCAGCCCGTGTATGTGGGGGATGTTGCGCAGGTCGTGGCGCGGCTGGTGGAAGAGCCTTCTCTGGCGGGTCGGGAATGGGCGCTTGGCGGCCCGGATATTCTGACCATGAAGCAGATTTACCAGTGGGTCCTGCACACCACGCAGCGTTCGCGCGCACTTTTTGAGGTTCCTCCGGCGCTGGCGCGGATTCAGGCCGCCATTTTTGAACGTCTGCCGGGTTCTATTCTCACGCGCGACCAGCTCCTGATGTTGTCTCAGGATAATATTGTATCGGCCGGTCAGCCGGGCTTTGCGGAACTGGGAGTGACTCCGCAGAGTATTGATGCCGTGGTGCCGTTCTACCTGACCCGGTATCGGGCCGGAGGAGGGCGTTCTGGGATTCGTGTTGAAAAATAAGGGGTTAACAATAAAAAGGTCCGGAATAGATCATATTTATCGAGGATTTTTCGCCGCCTTCTCTTTCGAAAATTGGAAAAATGCAGAAAGGGCAGCAATGCTGTCTTTTCAGGATGCTGTGTAAGACGCTACCTCATTTCTGCTTGTTTGGGGCGAGGTCTGTCTGACGCGCGCCCTGTCTCCGGGGATCGCCTTATGACCACACCCATGCTGAAATTTGTCTCTGTCGCTCAGAAACAGCCCGATAAGCGCACGGCTCAGGCGCGCCGGGCTGATTTTGATGAGATTTATGAGGACTTCGCACCAGCGGCTGCGGGCGTGCAGGCCAGCCGGTGTTCTCAGTGCGGTGTGCCGTTCTGCTCCGTCCATTGCCCGTTGGGGAATAATATCCCCGACTGGCTGATGCTGACGGCGGAAGGGCGGCTGGAAGAAGCTTATGAAGTCTCTTCCGCAACCAATACCTTCCCGGAAATCTGTGGCCGTATCTGCCCGCAGGACCGCCTGTGTGAAGGCAACTGCGTCATTGAGCCGGGGTTTGAGAGCGTCACCATCGGGGCCGTTGAGCGTTATATTACGGACACCGCTTTTGAGAATAACTGGGTCAAGCCGACGCGCCCGGTGCGGGAACGCGCTGAGAGTGTCGGGATTATCGGCGCTGGTCCGGGTGGTCTGGCTGCGGCGGAACGCCTGCGGGCCTCAGGCTATCAGGTCCATGTGTATGACCGGTATGACCGCGTGGGTGGCCTGCTGGTTTACGGAATTCCCGGCTTTAAGCTGGAGAAGGATATTGTGGCCCGCCGCCATGCGCTGCTGGAAGAAAGCGGCGTGGTGTTCCATCTGGGGCAGGGTGTTGGCAGTGGTAAAGGGGAGCTTTCCTTCGCGGAGCTGCGCACCCGCCATCAGGCTGTTCTGATTGCAACAGGTGTCTACAAATCCCGCGAGATTGGTGGGCCGGGGGCTGGTCTGGCTGGAATTGAGCGCGCACTGGATTACCTGACCGCCTCCAACCGTCGCTCTCTGGGTGATACGCTGCCGGATGATGCACTGGCACTGGATGCCAAAGGCAAAAATGTTGTGGTGCTGGGCGGTGGGGATACCGCCATGGATTGCGTCCGCACCGCTATCCGTCAGGGCGCAAAATCCGTGAAGTGCCTGTATCGGCGCGATAAAGCCAACATGCCGGGGTCCGCGCGGGAAGTGAAAAACGCGGAAGAGGAAGGTGTGGACTTTGTCTGGCTGTCTGCTCCGGAAGCTTTTCTGGGCGATGACCATGTCACAGGTGTACGCGCTACCCGCATGAAGCTGGGCCTGCCCGATGCGACAGGCCGCCAGTCAGTCGAGCCGCTGGAGGGCAGTTCCTTCACACTGGACGCAGATCTGGTGATCAAGGCTCTGGGGTTTGACCCGGAACCGCTGCCTCAGTTGTGGGGGGAGCCTGATCTGGCCGTCTCCCGCTGGGGCACGCTCAAAGTGGGGCATGACAGCTTTATGACCAGCCTGCCCGGCGTGTTTGCCGCCGGGGATATTGTGCGCGGGGCCAGTCTGGTGGTGTGGGCTATTCGCGATGGTCGGGATGCGGCGGAACGCATCCATCAATGGATTGAAACACATGCAACGGCGCAGACCGTGGCGGAGCAGGGATAATGGGTATGCAGAAGCATCCTGACACCACGCATGGTGAAAGCGCCAAAGAGTTTTTTGAAGCGTGGGACAACAATGTTGCCGCTCTGGACGGGCTGTATGACCCGGCGGATGAGCGGGATTCCTGTGGCGTTGGTCTGGTTGCCGCACTGGATGGCAAGCGCCGGCGTGACGTGGTGGAAGCCGGTATTGCGGCCCTGAAAGCCATCTGGCACCGCGGCGCTGTGGATGCCGACGGTAAAACGGGTGATGGCGCCGGGATCCATGTTGAAATTCCGCAGAAGTTCTTTGCCGATGCAATTACCAGCACCGGGGATCAGCCGGTAGAAGGGGCCCTGATTGCGGTTGGTCAGGTATTCCTGCCCAAGACGGACCTTGTTGCGCAGGAACAGTGCCGCCAGATTATTGAGACGGAAATTCTGGCTTTTGGCTACGGCATTTACGGCTGGCGTCAGGTGCCGATTGACACGGCCTGTATTGGTGAAAAAGCCAATGCTACGCGGCCGGAAATTGAACAGATCATGATCCGTAATCTGCCGGGTACGGCAGAGGATGCCTTTGAGCGTGATCTGTATGTCATCCGTCGGCGGATTGAAAAAGCGGCGATTGCAGCGCAGGTTGACCTGTATATCTGCTCTCTGTCCTGCCGCTCCATCATCTATAAAGGCATGTTTCTGGCCGAGCATCTGACGGAATTTTATCCGGACCTTCTGGATGAGCGTTTTGTCAGCCGCTTTGCCATCTATCATCAGCGGTATTCCACCAATACCTTCCCGACATGGAAGCTGGCGCAGCCCTTCCGGCGTCTGGCGCATAATGGTGAAATCAACACCATTTCTGGCAACATCAACTGGATGAAAAGCCACGAGACACGGCTGTCTCACCCGGATCTTGACCCGTGGATGAAGGACATCAAGCCGCTGGTGCAGGCGGGCGGGTCCGATACCGCGACGCTGGATAACGTGTTTGAACTGCTGACCTTTGCCGGACGGGATGCGCCTGCCGCCAAAGCCCTGATGATCCCGGCCAGCGTGGGCGGGAATTCTCTGATGAAGCAGTCCCACCGGGACATGTTTGCCTATTGCAACGCCGTGATGGAACCGTGGGACGGCCCGGCCGCCCTGTGCGCAACGGATGGCCGCTGGGTGGTCGCTGGTCTGGACCGCTCCGGTCTGCGCCCGCTGCGCTACACGGTGACAGATGATAATCTGCTGATTGTCGGCTCTGAAACCGGCATGGTGCGTGTGCCTGAAAGCAATGTTGCCAAACGCGGGCGGCTTGGGCCGGGCGATGTGATTGGCGTCGATCTTCAGGAAGCCCGCCTGTATGGCAATGAGGAATTGCTGGATCTTCTGGCCTCCCGTCAGGATTTTTCCTCATGGGTTGGCGGTATTCAGAAAATCGGCTGCATCGTGCGGTCCGATGTGAAAGAGCCCGTTTTCTATCAGGGCGATGAACTGCGCCGCCGGCAGCTTGCCGTCGGCACGACGCTGGAAGAGCTGGAAGCCATTCTGCACCCGATGGTGGAAACCGGGAGCGAAGCGATTGGCTCCATGGGGGATGATACGCCGCTGGCGGTGCTGTCTCCGCGCTTCCGGGGGCTGTCGCATTATTTCCGGCAGGGCTTTAGTCAGGTTACCAATCCGCCGATTGATTCCCTGCGCGAATCCCGCGTGATGAGCCTTGTGACCCGTCTGGGAAATCTGGGGAATATTCTCGATCAGTCCGCAGAACAGTGTGAAATGCTGCAACTGCCCAGCCCGGTTCTGACATCGGGTGAATATGAGGCTCTGCGCGCCTTCTGCGGCACATCCGGGTGTCTGATTGACTGCTCCTTCCCGGCGAAGGAAGGCGAGTCTGGCCTGCGTGAAGCCATTGCCCGCATCCGGCGTGAGGCGGAAGAAAGTGTGCGCGGTGGCTGCACGCATGTCTTCCTGACGGATGAAAACCAGTCTCCGGACCGGGCCTATATCCCGATGATTCTGGCAACGGCGGCGGTCCATACGCATCTTGTCCGCAATTCTCTGCGCACCTTCACGTCTCTCAACGTGCGGGCGTCCACCACGCTGGATGTGCATTCCATCGCCGTGACCATCGGGGTGGGGGCGACGACGGTAAACCCGTATCTGGCGCAGGAATGTATTGCGGACCGGCATCGTCGCGGCCTTTTTGGTAGCCTCAGCCTGCGTGAATGTATGGAGCGTTACCGCAAGGCGGTGGATAAAGGGCTGCTCAAGATCATGTCCAAAATGGGCATATCAATCGTGGCGTCTTACCGTGGCGGCTGCAACTTTGAGGCCGTGGGGCTTTCCCGCGCACTGACGGCAGAATTCTTCCCCGGTATGCCGTCCCGCATTTCCGGTATTGGTCTGCCCGGCATTGCACGTAACGTGCTGACCTTCCATCAGGAAGCATGGGATTCCGCGTCTCTTGCCCTGCCTGTCGGTGGTTTTTACAAACTGCGCCGCAAGGGGGAACAGCATGCGTTTGATGGTACGCTGATCCATATGCTCCAGACCGCAGTGGCGAGTGACAGCTTTACCATCTACAAACGCTATGCCGATGCCGTGCGCGCCCAGCCGCCGGTGGCACTGCGGGACCTGCTGGACTTCCGGGAAGGCCGCACACCCATTCCGGTGGAGGAAGTGGAAAGCATTACGCAGTTGCGGAAACGCCTGATCTCACCAGCAATTTCTCTGGGCGCACTTAGCCCGGAAGCGCATGAGACGCTGTCCATCGCCATGAACCGGATTGGGGCGAAGTCTGACTCTGGGGAGGGCGGTGAAGATCCGGAACGCGCAAAACCGCGCCCGAATGGCGATAATGCCTCTTCTGCCATCAAGCAGGTGGCGTCCGGCCGTTTTGGCGTGACGGCGCAGTATCTGAATGATTGCCGTGAGCTGGAAATCAAGGTGGCACAGGGTGCCAAACCGGGTGAGGGCGGCCAGTTGCCGGGCTTTAAAGTCACGGAACTGATTGCAAAGCTGCGTCATGCCACACCGGGTGTCACTCTCATTTCTCCGCCGCCGCATCACGATATTTATTCAATCGAGGATCTGGCGCAGCTCATTTATGATCTGAAACAGATCAACCCCGAGGCGACTGTGACCGTCAAACTGGTCGCACGCTCCGGCATTGGCACTATTGCGGCGGGTGTGGCGAAGGCGAAAGCCGATGCCATTCTGATTTCCGGCCATTCTGGTGGCACCGGGGCTAGTCCGCTAACTTCCGTGAAGTATGCTGGTCTGCCGTGGGAACTGGGGCTGGCGGAAGCCCATCAGGTGCTGATGCTCAACCGCCTGCGGCACCGCGTTAAGCTGCGCACGGATGGCGGTATCAAAACCGGGCGGGATGTGGTGATTGCCGCCATGCTGGGTGCGGAAGAGTTCGGGATTGGCACCGCCAGCCTTGTGGCCATGGGCTGCATCATGGTGCGCCAGTGCCACTCCAACACCTGTCCGGTGGGCGTGTGCTCGCAGGATGAGGCGATGCGCAAGAAGTTTGAAGGCACACCGGAGAAGGTGATCAACCTGTTCTCCTTCATTGCGGAAGATGTGCGCAATATTCTGGCGTCTCTGGGCTTCCGGAGCCTGAATGAAGTGATCGGCCGGACTGATCTGCTGCGTCAGGTCTCACGTGGTGCGGATTATCTGGATGATCTGGACCTCAACTCTCTCCTCTCACAGGCAGATCCGGGCCCGTATGCACGCTACTGCACGCTGGAAGGCCGGAACGAGGTGCCGGACACGCTGGATGCGCAGATGATCAGCGATGCAAAGCCGCTGTTTGATCACGGCGAGAAAATGCAGCTGCATTACAATGTGCAGAACACGCAGCGTGCCATTGGCACCCGTATGTCCTCGCTCATTGTGCGCAAGTTTGGCATGACGACGCTGGCGCCGGGGCACCTCACGGTGCGTCTGCGTGGCTCAGCCGGGCAGTCCCTCGGGGCGTTTGCCGTGCAGGGGCTGAAGCTCGAAGTGCTGGGGGATGCCAACGATTATGTCGGGAAGGGCCTCTCCGGGGCGACCATCACCGTACGACCTTCTCCGTCTTCCCGCCTTGTCAGCAACCAGAACGCCATTATCGGCAACACGGTGCTGTATGGCGCGACAGCCGGGGAACTTTATGCCGCAGGGCAGGCGGGTGAACGCTTTGCCGTGCGCAACTCCGGTGCGGTTGCTGTGGTGGAAGGCTGCGGGTCCAACGCCTGTGAATATATGACGGGCGGCACCGTGGTGGTGCTGGGTGAAATTGGGGACAATTTCGGCGCAGGCTTTACCGGCGGCATGGCGTTTGTGCTGGATGATGCCAACACCTTTGAAAAGCGCGTTAATCCGGAGGCACTCCTCTGGACCCGTGTGACGGAGGGCCGCTGGGCGCAGGACCTGCGGCGTCTGGTCGAGCGGCATGTGGAAGAAACCGGCTCGCCTTACGCGACAAACCTGCTGCACAAATGGGACGATGTTCTGCCGCGCTTCTGGCAGATTGTGCCGAAGGACTATGCCCGCATCATCGGCTTTACTGTGCCGGAGGAAGCACTGGCTCAGTCTGCCTGATCAGGCCTGTTTCTGAGCAGAGAATATCTGCTCAGAAACAGTATTCTGGAAGGCTGGCTTCTGTTTCCTCAGTGAGGGAAGGGGAGCGGCCTGCCGGGGGAGGCGTGACCTGCGCCTTATGTGAACCCCGATTGCGTTCACATGTACTCGCCTCATGATAAATTGCACGGTAGGATGCGGCTTATGAAACAGACAGCGCATTCTCACCGTTCGTCCCGGCTTCCGGCCTTCGCTGCGGAAGCGGGGGCTGTGGCCGCAACCAGTGCCGCGCCGGAGCAGGGGGCTTCCGCCCTTCCGCGCTGGGACCTCTCGGCTCTCTATAATAGTATGGAAGATCCCGCCATCACGCAGGATCTGGATCAGGCTGCGCGGCAGGCACAGGACTTTGCCGCCCGGTATCAGGGCAAGCTGGCCGGGCTGAGCGGGGCGGAGGTTGCCGAAGCGATCCGGGCCTGTGAGGCAATTGAGGAAACGCTGGGTAAAGCGGGGTCCTACGCCTCCCTGCTGTTTGCCGCGAATTCATCCGATCCGGCCATCAGCCGGTTCAGCCAGTCCATCAGTGAAAAGCTGACGGAAATTTCCACGCATCTTCTGTTCTTCACGCTGGAACTCAACCGGCTGGATGAGGCCGATCTGGCGCAGAAAATGCAGGACCCGGCTCTGGCGCACTGGAAGCCGTTTCTGGATGATACCCGTCTGTTCCGCCCGCATCAGCTCTCTGATGAGGTCGAGAAAGTTCTGCTGGAAAAATCTGTCACGGGTGCGCAGTCCTGGTGCCGACTGTTTGATGAGACGATAGCCGCCCTGCGCGTCACGCTGGATGGCACGGACATGCCGGTTGGCGATGCGCTGAACCGCCTGTCCGATTCGGATCGCTCCGTGCGGGAAAAAGCCGGGAAGGCTGTGGGCAAGGTGTTTGGTGAGAATGTGCGGCTGTTTGCCCTCATCACCAACACACTGGCCAAGGATAAGGCCATTTCCGACGGGCTGCGCCATTACGCCCGCCCCACATCCTCCCGCAATCTGTCCAACATGGTGGAAGATGAGGTGGTGGATGCGCTGGTCTCTGCCGTGCGGGAAGATTATCCGCGTCTGGCGCACCGCTATTACGCCCTGAAGGCGCAGTGGATGGGGCTGGATAAGCTGGAACACTGGGACCGCAACGCCCCGCTGCCCGGTTGTGAAGACCGTAAAATCCCGTGGGACGAAGCAAAACAGATTGTGCAGAAAGCCTATGATGGCTTTGACCCGCGCATGGGCAAGGTGATCAACACCTTTCTGACGCATCCGTGGATTGATGTGCCGCCCGCACCCGGAAAGTCTCCGGGGGCCTTTGCGCACCCCACGGTGCCGTCCGCGCATCCGTTCATCCTGCTCAACTATCATGGCCGCACCCGGGATGTGATGACGCTGGCGCATGAGCTGGGGCATGGTGTGCATCAGGTTCTGGCGGCAAAGCAGGGCTATTTTCAGTCCAACACTCCGCTGACACTGGCTGAAACCGCGAGTGTGTTTGGGGAAATGCTGACCTTCCAGTCCCTGCTGGATGCCGAGACAGACCCGGCGCGCAAACGCACGCTGCTGGCGGGCAAGGTGGAGGATATGCTCAACACCGTGGTGCGCCAGATTGCGTTCTACGAGTTTGAAACCCGCGTGCATGATGAGCGGAAATCCGGGGAGCTTCTGCCCGAGCGGATTGGGGAAATCTGGCGACAGGTGCAGACAGAAAGCCTTGGTCCGGCCTTCAACTTCACGCCGGAGTATGACGTGTTCTGGGCGTATATCCCGCACTTCATTCACTCGCCGTTCTATGTCTATGCCTATGCTTTTGGGGATTGTCTGGTGAATGCCCTGTATGGCGTGTTCAGTGAGGGCGCTCCGGGCTTTCAGGACAAATATATCGCCATGCTGGAAGCAGGCGGCACCAAACGGCACAGGGAACTGCTGGCGCCCTTCGGGCTGGATGCGTCTGACCCCGGCTTCTGGCGCAAGGGGCTGGATGTGATTTCCGGCTTTATCGACCAGCTGGAGCAGGCATAACATGGCGGAGCGGGATCTGGATAATACCGGCGTTTTTGGGGAACTGCGCCGGATGGTCCAGACAACCGGCACCGTGGGCGGCATTGCGGCCCGCCTTGCCGGGCACAAGATGGGTATCCGCTCTGGCGGGGCTTCTCACGCGGAAGACCTGAAGTCCATTCTCGGCGGGCTGAAAGGGCCGCTGATGAAGGCCGCACAGCTTCTCTCCACCATTCCCGGCGCACTGCCGGATGAATATGCGGAAGAACTCGCCCAGTTGCAGGCTAATGCGCCGCCTATGGGCTGGAACTTTGTGCGTCGCCGCATGACGGCGGAGCTGGGGGCTGGCTGGGAGAAGAATTTCCGCTCCTTCGGGCGGGAGGCCTCAGCCGCCGCAAGCCTCGGGCAGGTGCACAAAGCGGTGCTGACCGATGGCCGGCAGGTGGCGTGCAAGCTGCAATATCCGGACATGAATGCGGCGGTGGAAGCAGACCTGCGCCAGTTCCGGATGGCTATTGGTGTTTATCACCGGCTGGATAACGCCATCCGGCAGGATGATGTGGTGGAGGAACTGACCGAGCGCCTGCGTGAGGAACTGGATTACCTGCGTGAGGCCGCCAATATGCGCCTGTATCGCAGCGTTCTGGCAGACTGCCCGGAGGTGACGGTTCCTGCCCCGGTGGATGAACTCTGCACACGCCGCCTGCTGACCATGGAATGGGTCAATGGACGTGGCCTGAACGCGGTTATTCAGGCAGGGCTGACGGAAGAGCAGAAGCAGAGAATTGCCCGCACGCTGTTCCGTGCGTGGTATGTGCCGCTCTATCAGTATGGTGTGGTGCACGGGGACCCGCATATGGGCAACTTCACCGTGCGGGACGATTACGGCCTGAACCTGCTGGACTTTGGGGCAATCCGTATTTTCAGCCCGGCCTTTATCAAGGGCAATCTTGATCTTTATCGCGCCTTGCAGACCAAAGATAAGGAGCTCGCCACGCAGGCTTACGCGGCATGGGGCTTTAAAGATCTGACGCCTGACAAGGTTGATGTGCTGAATGAGTGGGCCGGGTTCCTGTATGAACCGCTGATGGATAACCGCGTGCGGTATATTCAGGAAGGCAACAACCCCAATCAGGGCCGGGAAATCCTTACCCGCGTGCATGAGGGCCTGCAACGCACCGGGGGCGTCCGTCTGCCGCGTGAATTTGTGCTGGTGGACCGCTCTGCTGTGGGGCTGGGGTCTGTCTTTATGCGGCTGAAAGTGAAAATGAACTGGTACGAGCTCTTCCATGAGATCGTGCAGGAGTTTGATGAGGCTGCTCTGGCAGCCCGCCAGAAAGCGGCGGTGGACGCAGCCCGCTTCCCGGAAACGCCGGCCAGCTAACAAGCGAGTAGAGCGCCGGGGCTCCCGTAATCCTGCCTCACGCCTTCCCCCACAGGGAATGTGCGAGGCAGGGGCGCCCCGGGACTCTGGTCGGAGGCGGGAGGCAGGTCTTTCAGGGGTTTAGTAAGCCTGATAGTCCACTTTTTTCAGGTGCTTTTCGTTATAATCAAGCTGGTCCTGCGTGAGCTGGAAGCCCACTTCAAACCGGTAATCCGAATCCGTGTTTTTGGGTGGAATGGGCAGATCAACCGTGACGACCTTGCTGTCACTCGTGATGCTGGAGAGGTTGGCCGGGAACTGGAATGTGTGTTTGAACACATGCTTGTTCACAATCTTATCGCCATGCAGCACGGCGATAAACCATGGCAGCGTAACGGTGCTGCCTGCCGCTGCGGGGCCGTGACTGACCACAAAGCGCAGCGCGATTCGGGTTTTCAGGTCCTTCGGACCGGCAGCCAGACAGTCCCCCTGCAACTTCAGAATGCTGGCTTTTGTAATCAGGTGCGGGAAGGTCGCGGTCTTGCCGTCATACAGATAATAATCCGCGGCTTCCGGCGGAATATGCGTCAGCGGGCAGGACGGCGCGAAGGATATGGAGGCACTTTCCTCATCCCCGCAGCCACCAAGGGTGGTCAGCAGGCCAAGAGCCGCAAGACCTGACACCGCAAAGCGGGGCAGCAGACGGCATGGACGAGAAAGGTCTTGGGACATGTGCAAATCCGGAATTATCGGTTAGAGGGGGTTGAACAGATAAAAAACAAGCAAAATAGAACATCAAGCAGGGGTGTGCTGGCCACCATGCCGGAAAACGGGTTGCATCACCACCTCGGTTTGCGTAGGCCATGGCCACGGTGACCGAGACCTGCTCAGGGTTTCGGGCATAGCCTACCTTACTTAATGCTTCTTAGTAGCTGTTTTTTCTATACCGTCCGCCGCAAGTTTGGGGAACACCATGCCCGATCAAACACCGTCTGTTGCCACACAGGAGCCTGCACAGGCTTCTCATGGCAGGTCTCTCAAGGTTCTTCTCGCTGGTCCGCGTGGGTTCTGCGCCGGGGTAGACCGCGCAATCCGCGTGGTGGAAGAAGCGATCCGCCGCTACGGCGCACCTGTTTATGTGCGTCATGAAATTGTCCACAACCGGACGGTGGTGGAAGCTCTGGAAGCGCAGGGCGCCATTTTTGTCGAGGAACTGGATGAAGTTCCGGCCGATGGCCATGTTGTGTTTTCCGCTCACGGCGTGCCCAAGACGGTGCCCGCGGAGGCAGAACGCCGCAACCTGCTGTATCTGGATGCAACCTGCCCGCTGGTGTCCAAGGTGCACCGTGAGGCTGAGCGTCATTTTGCCGGAGGTGGTCCGGAAAGCCGCCATATCCTGATGATCGGTCATGCTGGCCACCCGGAAGTGGTGGGGACCATGGGGCAGCTGCCTCCCGGTGCGGTCACGCTGATCAATGATGCGGAAGAAGCCCGCACCGTGCAGCCTGCTGATCCGGCCCGTCTGGCGTTTATCACGCAGACCACGCTCTCCGTTGATGATACGGCGGAAATTGTGGACATCCTGCGTGAGCGCTTCCCGCTGATTGAAGGGCCGAAGCGCGAGGATATCTGCTACGCGACAACCAACCGTCAGGAAGCCGTGAAGGCCATTGCGCCGGAATGTGATCTGGTGATTGTGATTGGCTCACCCAACTCCTCCAACTCCCAGCGCCTGCGGGAAGTGGCTGAGCGTTCCGGTGCCGCGCGTGCCCTGCTGGTGCAGCGTCTGGATGCGCTGGACTGGTCCGTGCTGGACGGTGTGAACACGCTGGGCATTACCGCCGGGGCCTCCGCGCCGGAAGCTCTGGTGCAGGAAATGGTGGCCGAAATGGCCAAGCGTTACACGCTGTGCATTGATGAACGTACGGTGAAGGAAGAAAACGTGATCTTCCGTCTGCCTGCTCCTCTGGGCTGAGGGCAGTCAGGCAGGATGGCTGTTTATACAGATGTGAGTGATGAGGCTCTTGAGGCTTTTCTAAGCGATTACGCCATCGGGAATCTGGTGGCGTTTCGCGGGATTGCCGAAGGGGTGGAAAACAGCAATTTCCAGCTGCGGACCACACAGGGGGATTTTATCCTCACGCTGTATGAAAAGCGCGTGAATGCGCAGGAACTTCCGTGGTTTCTGGGGCTGATGCAGCATCTGGCCGGGCAGGGCGTTTCCTGCCCGCAGCCTGTTGCCAGTAAGGCCGGGCAGACGCTTGGCACCCTCGCCGGGCGGCCCGCAGCCATTACAACTTTTCTGCCCGGTGTCTGGCCGCGCAAAATCCGGCAGGAGCATTGCCGCCCGCTCGGGCAGGCACTGGCCCGCCTGCATGAGGCCGGACGCAGCTATACACCCGTCCGCCCCAACGCGCTGGGGCCGGACGCATGGCAGCCTTTGCTGGATTCCTGCCGGGCAGGAGCGGATGCCGTGCATCCCGGCCTGCTGGCGGAACTGGATGAGGCATTTACGCATATTCTGCCGCACTGGCCGGGGCACGGCGCAAATGCTGCGCTGCCGCACGGCCAGATCCACGCGGATCTGTTCCCGGATAATGTTTTCTTTTTGCAGAAGAGCGTCTCCGGCCTGATTGATTTTTATTTCGCCTGCACGGATTTTCTGGCGTATGACATCGCTATCTGCCTCAATGCCTGGTGCTTTGAAGGGGATGGGTCGTTTAACGTCACATTCGGGCGGCAGCTCTTGCAGGGCTATGAATCCGTGCGCCCGCTGAACGCTGAGGAACGGCAGGCTCTGCCCGTTCTGGCCCGGGGTGCGTCCATGCGCTTTTTGCTGACGCGCCTGTATGACTGGATCAACACACCGGCCGATGCGCTGGTAACGCCCAAAGATCCGCTGGATTACCTCAGGCGCCTGCGCTTCCATCTGGCAACGGAGACGGTTGATGGCTACGGATTCTGAAACCTCTCCCGCCCCGGAACAACAGGGGGAGCCGCAGCCTGAGGCACAGGTTGTGGAAATCTGGACTGACGGCGGCTGCCGCCCCAATCCCGGCCCCGGTGGCTGGGGTGTTCTGCTCCGCTTTAAAGGGGTTGAGCGGGAACTCTCTGGCGGGGAGGAAGCAACCACCAACAACCGTATGGAGCTGACCGCCGCGGCGGAGGCTCTGGAAGCCCTCAAACGCCCCTGCACGGTGCGCCTGCACACGGATAGCGAGTATGTGCGTAACGGCATTACCCGGTGGCACACCGGCTGGGTGCGCCGCAACTGGCGCAATGCGTCAGGTGATCCGGTTGCGAATATGGATTTATGGCGTCGCCTGCTGGAGGCCGCCAAACAGCATGATGTGTCCTGGCACTGGGTTAAAGGCCATTCCGGCGTGCCGGAAAATGAACGGGTGGATGAACTGGCGACCGAAGCCCGTAAAGCCGTGGAAGAGGCCATGAAAAACCCCGGCTGACGGGGGAGACGGCCAGAGGGTGTGAGCGGGAGCGGATGATGCCTGATTTCTCTTCAAAACAGTTCGTCATTGTTCATGGTTATATGGCCAGCCCCGAGGCGCACTGGTTCCCCTGGCTCAAGGCGCAGCTGGAACAGGGCGGGGCTGGGGTGCATGTGCCCGCTTTGCCATTCTCCCAGAACCCGGCCCCTCAGCTCTGGGCTGAAACGCTTGAGACAGTTCTGCCACATCTGAATGAGCGGACCGTGCTGATTGGCCATAGCCTCGGCTGCGTCACCCTGCTGCGGCATGTGCTGTCCCGGCCGAAAGGAGAGACATTAGGAGGCTATGTGCTGGTCTCCGGGTTTGACCAGCCTCTTCAGACCCTGCCACAGCTGGATGCGTTTACGGCACGCTCGCTGGATTATGCGGACCTGCAACGCCGGGCCGCATTCCGGGCCTCTGTTTTTTCCGATAATGATCAGATCGTAGCCCCCCAGCTTTCCCACACTCTGGCGGCCGCGCTGGAGACCACGACGCTGGAAGTGCCCGGAGGCGGGCATTTTCTGGGGCGCGAAGGATATGAGCAGTTTCCGGCCTTGCTGGATCTGCTGCGACAGGCCTGAGAGCGGCTTGTGTTGCGCGTTGTCACAAAAAAGGTTTGCTGCCTGCCATGACGATTTGCCCGATTGTCCACTTTCCGGACCAGCGTTTGCGGCAGGAGGCCGCACCTGTCACGGTTTTTGATGCCGGTCTGGCAACTCTGGCGCAGGATATTCTGGAAAGTATGCGGGCCGCACCGGGCATTGGCATGACAGGCCCCCATATTGGCGTGGGGCAGCGCGTTGTGGTGCTGGAACTGCCGGACGCCGCGCGGCCACAGATCTACGTCAATCCGGAAATCCTCTGGATGTCGGACGACATGATCCGGCAGGAGGAAGGAAGTGTCTCCATGCCGGGGGTGACGGAGGATATTGAGCGGGCTGCGAAAGTCCGCGTGCAGTATCAGGATCTGGACGGGGTAGCCCATGTGGAAGAGGCGGAGGGCCTGCGCGCTGCCTGCCACCAGCATGAAATTGACCAGCTTAATGGCCTGTTCTGGCTCCAGCGGTTATCTGGCCTGCGGCGCAGGCGCGTGATGGACCGTTATGAAAAATTGCAGCGCCGCCAGAAGGAACTGCGGTAAAAACCTGTCACGCGGAGGTTGCCAGCCTTCACGCGCCGGGCGGTGTCGTCCCTGTTGTTTTGAAAGGTCCGGTGTGCCTGTCCGTATCAGGAAAACCAGTAAGACGCTTCTTGGCTATCTTGTCGCCTTTGTGGTGCTTTCAGCCTTTTATATGTCTCTGGCCGCAACCCTGCCGTTTAATTCGGACAGCGTGTCTGCTGTGCTGGAAGCACAGGATATTCTGCACGGCAACATTCTGCTCCGGGGCTGGGATCTGTCCACAGAGCCGTATTATGTGACGGAAATTCTCCCTTATGTAGTGGCTGCCGGTCTCGCTGGCTGGCATCTGTCTTTCTATTATCTGGTTCCGGCCATGCTGCTGGCCGCCCTGGTGTTGCTGGCGTTCCGGTTGTGTCAGGTGCTGGCTCCGGCAGGTGCGTGGTTTTGGCTGGTACTGCTGGCAGCCCCCACCGCGTTTGGGGTGCAGGTGCTGCTTATCCCCTGCATCCATATCGGCGCGTATATTGGTGTGCTGGCGTGCTGGCTGTTGATTTTTGCCCAGAAAAAACAGGAAAGACCGGCCGTATGGGGGGTATTTGTTGGCCTGCTGGTTCTGTGCCTCGCCAGTGATGATATTATAAAATACGGCTTCATTCTGCCCGTTTTGGGCGCGCTTGCGGTGCTGAGTGTGCAAAAGCGCCGGCTGGAACAGGGCCGGTTGCTGCTGTGTTTGCTGGTGTCTGTGGTGCTGGCACACGGGCTTAAAACCGTGCTGACCCATAACGGTGCGTTTCATGTGCCGGGGTTATGGACGATGGCGTTCGCGGGGCAGGGGCGGATTGGGTATAACCTGTCTGTGCTGGTCTCTGGTGTGCTGCATTTTTTCGGCGCGTATTTTTTTGAAAAAGAGTTCTCCCTCCACGGGGCCGGGTCAGAACTCTTCCATCTGGCTGTGCTTCTGCTGGCGCTGTGGGGCGTTGTGCGGATTGCCCGCAGCAAAACCATTCTGCCCGATGTGTTTGATTACGCGGCCTTGTTCTGTATCGGCCTTATGGTCGGCGCATTTACGTTTAGCCAGTTACCGATTGATGATGCCTCAACGCGGTATCTGGTGTTGCCTTATGTCATGATGGCGCTTCTGCTGGCCCGGCATACGGTTTTGCCCGCGGGCGGGCGGATGGTTGGACTGATCGGGGCGGCGGCTTATGCGCTGCTCAGCGTGCCTGCTCCTGTAGTGCATTTCTGGCAGACCAACCGGAATTTCCCGGTGAATATGGAACTGGCCCGCCTCGGGCTGAGGCAAGGGTTTGCACCGTACTGGAGTGCTGCGGTCAATACTCTGCCCAACCCGGTGCGGATTGCGCCTGTGGACTTTAGCGCGGAGATCAGGCCGTTTCATTTCCTGTCAAAACGGGACTGGTACACGCAAGGCGGCACTTTTTTCCTGTGTGATACCCCGGCTCAGGCCGCACAGGCGCAGGCGCGTTTTGGCGCAGCGCAACGTGTGGAGCCAGTGGACGGGCATGTTTTGCTTGTGTGGGATAAAACGCTGACGTTGGCGGATTAGTGCGGGGTTAGCCTAACCATAAGCCGGTCCGCTATCAGGCAAGGCAAAATGGCAGGACAAAATAAGCAGGCGGCGGGGCTCACTGAGTAGGGCCGGGGCAGAAATCTGTCCCCAACTCAGGAGAGACGAAGCGGAGGAACAGTTTTTCTTGAGTCTCTTCGTCCGCCTGCTTACCTAACCTGCCACCCTGCCACCCTGCCACCCTGCCACCCTGCCACCCTGCCACCCTGCCAACACCTGCCAGTCTGCCGTCGGTTAAGTCTGTTCCGGCGCGTCTCAGCGGTCAGTCAGGCGGAATTCAATGCGGCGGTTGCGGGCATAGGCGGCGGCACTGCTTTCTGTATCCAGCGGCTGGTAATCAGCAAAGCCGGTGGCCGCCAGATGGTGTGGGTCAATCCCTTCCGCCACCAGCAGCTTGACCACTGTAATAGCGCGGGCGCTGGATAGCTCCCAGTTGCTGGGGAAGGCGGTGTGAATAGGCTGGCGGTCCGCATGGCCATCCACACGCAAAATCCACGGGATATCTGTCGGGATGTGACTGGTTACGCTTTTCAGGGTCTGGGCCAGCGTATGGATTTCTGACCGGCCTTCTGGCGAGAGGTCCGCGCTCCCCACCGGGAAGAGTACTTCGCTCTGGAACACAAAGCGATCCCCCACCACATGCACGCCCTTCTGGTTGTGCAGGATGTCCCTTAGGCGGCCAAAAAATTCGGAACGGTACCGGCTGAGCTGCCCTACCTTGTCCGCAAGAGCGGTGTTTAGTCTGGCGGACAGGTCCCCAATGGTGGCGTCTTTGCTCTGCACGGTTTTCTGCGTCACATCCAGCGCCTGCGCGAGTGCCGCAAGGCGGGCGTTCAGGTCTGTCAGCTCATCATTCAGTTGTGTCACCCGTGTCTGGTCGGCAACGCTCAGGGCACTGGCCGCCTGTGCGGCGCTGCGGGCGGCTTCAGCTTCAGCCGTGCGGGCAGAAAGCGCTTCGGTATCCTGCGTATGCTGGGCCTGAAGGCCGGTTACGCTGCTTTCCAGCGCATGCGCGCGGGCATGTTCCGTATCAAGCTGGCGGGAGAGTTCGGCAGTCTGGCCTTCCAGCTTTTCCAGCACATGTTCACGCCGGTTGAGGGCTGCGGAGAGCAGGGTCTGGCCCATGACAAACACCAGCAGCACAAAAATGACGACCATGAGCAATGTGGACAGCGCATCCACATAGCCGGGCCAGGCATCCAGCCCGGCGTGCAGCTTTCTGCGGCGGCGGGCCATGCTCAGGGTGCTTTCCGGTCGGCGGGTGCGGTCTCGGCGGTGGCGGCAACGGTGCGGGCCAGCAGGCGGAGGTCATTCCGCAGGTCCGCCGTCATGCGGGCGCGCCCTTCCTCAGTGTTCTGCACCAGAGTGTGCAGCAGGCGTTCAATATTATGCAGGGCTTCTGTCTGGCCGGAGGAGGCCTCCAGCTTGTCGGACAGTTTGCTGAGGATCGCACTTTCCCGTTCGCGGCGGGCCTCACTCGTGCGCACCAGATTTTGCAGGGATTCCAGATTTTCAGCCGTCTGTTCCAGCAGGGCCTGAATATAGGCCGGAACGGAGGAAGAGCTTTCCACCCCGGAGCCGGAGGGGGCACCAAAACGGGTCTGTTCGGCCAGCCATTCTTCCAGCTCGTTAAAAAAGCGGTTTTGTGCCTGCCCGGCCGTCAGATCCAGAAAGCCCAGCACCAGTGCGCTGGCCAGCCCAAACAGGGAGCCGGAAAACGCCGTGCTCATGCCATGCAGCGGTTTGGCCAGCCCGGTTTTAAGCTGCCCGAACATGGCATCCAGATCCCCCGCGCCGACGGACATGTTGGCGATCACATCCGCAATGGCCGCGACTGTCAGCAGCAGGCCATAAAACGTGCCGAGCAGACCCAGAAAAATGAGCAGACCGGTGAGATACCGTGAGACTTCCCGCCCTTCATCCAGCCGTCCGGAAATGGAGTCCAGCACGGCCTGCATGGCAGGGGTGGAAAGTGCTGCCGGGTTGCCGCGCTGGTCCGGCCGGGTGCCAAGGGCTGTGGCCAGCGGGGCCAGCATCCGTGGCGGCGGCAGAGCCGCCAGACCCGTGCGGGACTGACGGATGGCGTCTACCCAGCCTACTTCCGGCAGAAGGCGGCGCACCATCAGGATATTCCACAGGATACCGATGGCCAGAAGACCCAGAATTAGCCCATCAAGCAGGGGGTTGCTGAAAAAGGCGTCCCGCAGGGGCCGCCACAATGTTGCAGCGACAAGCGCCACACACACGAGAAACCCGATCATTCTGAAGAGATACTGTGTGGGGCGCGTCATTGGGTTCCGGTCCGGTTAGAAGAGGAAGGGCGTCAGGGTACAGCGTCTGACTGGTAAATATCTATATAATCCTGTCCGCCATTGGCGGCGGGGGCCTTGGGCAGGCCAATGACGCGCAGATAAATGCGCGTGGAGGCAATGCCGCCATTCATCAGCACGCTGCGGGCCGCAAGCCCGCGGGAGAGCGCCATACGGCGCGGCATGGAGGGATCATCCACAGCGCCGGAACTGTAGGCGTCAATCAGAGCGCGGACATGGGGCTTTTCGCTCAGCGCCTGACCGAAGGCCAGAAGCGCCTGATGCGTTTCCGGGTTTAGCGTCGCGGCTCCGGCGGCAAAGGTAATCCGCACGCCGCCCGGAATGGTGGATACGGTGCCTGTGGCTTTTTCATCAATGGCGGGCTGCGCGGGCATGGGGAAGG
>NZ_JACRVR010000050.1:0-13680 GCF_018811975.1 Acetobacter sp. P1H12_c
TCAGACTGATTCAGACTGATAACATGGTGTCGCAGTCGTGTGGCAATTGGGACTACTATCGGTTTCAAGACGCGTATGACGGCATAATTTACAAGCTCCCTTACCTCAGCTTTGATCGAATAGCCGGTCGCGTTGGAATCAACCGCCCTGATCCCAAGACGAGCCTCCATGTGGTCGGTCAGTCTCTGTTCGCCACGGCTTCAAAATTTGACGCATACAGCCTGCGGTTTAATGCTGCTGTAGCTATCAATGTTTTGCCGGGTGGGGATATGTCCGGTAATTGGGGTTCCACCGGCACAAATTCGTGGCTTTACCTATATGGTATCGGGCAAAATTCTTTGCTGGGCAACTGGACATCAGCCAACGAGCTGCAGCTTGTAGATGTCAACGCAAACAAACCGATGCTCACCATCGGAATGGAGGGATCGCAGCGGGTTAGTGTTGATCAGCTTTTCAAACTCCCGCCTGTTTCAAAAACTGCCATCCTCGCTATGAGCGCCCCAAAAGACGGTGATACTGTAATGTGCTCCGATCTCGGCGTCCCTGTGGTCTATTCAGAGCTGAACGTGGGTTGGTTCCCTCTGGTTGTCGGAGCGAAACTGACAAATTCATGATTAATCTGCTCGACTTGTGGCATGTGCATGGCGGCCAGATGCAAGCTGCGGCGGGCATTGTAGCTGGCTGGTATGGACGGGTTGCTACGTCCGCAGCCCTGCGCCGACGTGACCGTCTGGACGCAGGCAAGCAGGCGCTGGATCTGGCAGCGCTACTGATTAAGCGAGAGCAGGATCAGGCTGTTGTTCTCAATGCTCTGCGATATAGAGAGTGGGTGCTCGCGGGCGCAGTCCAGGATGTCTATGCGGAGGCCATTGCGGGCCGTCTGATCGTGCATGATCTGGATGCAGCTGCTGGCAGGCCTCTGCGGCAGTTCCGCCCGCTGCCTCCATACCCATTCCCCGCTCAGGGTGATGATCCTGCGGCGGGGGCTACGGCTGCTGATACAGCCGAGCCGCGTGGTGATAACACGCASGGATAACCGCCCCGCCACCCCTGCAGGGGCGTGGGCTTACTGACGGTACTTTTCTATGGAGTCCAGACTTAACCCTGATTTAACACCCACCCGACCTGTCCGGCCTGTAGCACCTTATATAGGTGGCAAGAGGCGGCTTGCGGCCAGACTCGTGGAGATACAAAGCGAGATCCCACACAAGGCTTATGTTGAGCCGTTTGTTGGAATGGGTGGAGTTTTCTTTCGCCGCCCATGGGTCACACCGTGTGAGGTGATCAATGACCTCTCACGGGACGTCTCCGGGCTGTTTCGAGTCCTCCAGCGTCACCACGTTCCTCTGATGGATATGTTGCGCTGGCAGATCACGTCCCGCGATGAGTTTGAGCGTCTACGGTTGGCACAGCCGGATAGTCTGACAGACCTGGAGCGGGCCGTTCGGTTCCTTTATCTTCAGAGGACAGCGTTTGGCGGGAAAGTCCAAGGACAGAACTTCGGGGTGTCAATGCGAGGAGCGCGTTTTGACATTCATGCGCTGAGTGAGGCGTTGCAGGATGTTCACAGGCGACTGAGCCGCGTGACGATTGAGTGCCTGCCGTTTAATGAGGTTTTGCGGCGCTATGATCGGCCAGACACTTTATTCTACCTGGACCCGCCCTATTGGGGGTCTGAAGACGACTACGGTGCTCCATTTAATAGGGAGGATTTCCACGTCCTGCTGGCAGCACTGGAACGGCTGGAGGGTCGGTTCGTGCTGTCAATCAATGACCGGCCAGAAGTGCGTGAGCTGTTCGGTGGGTTCAATCTGGAGGCAGTGTCAGTGCCTTACACAGTGGGTGGAGGGCGAAAGCAGCGCCCGTTTGGTGAGCTGATAATCACCAATTAAGAGACCTTTTAGGAGCCTCTGAAAGCCGTTTTAGTGGTGGGTCGTAGGGAGTATTTTGGGTTCCAGATTATCTGGCTAAGAGTTCCAAATTATGCGGCCCGCTACATCCGCACATGCAGCCCGGCTCCACGATTATTTTCACATCGTCCACCAATGCGTATGAGCCGTCCGTCAATATTCTCGACTATTCCATCACCAAGGCAGGGATTGCCAATTTTACAAAAGGGCTGGCCAAACAGCTTGTCAAAAAAGGTATCCGCGTCAACGGCATCGCCCCCGGCCCGTTCTGGACGGCGCTTCAGGTCAGTGGTGGGCAGACCATGGAAAATGTCGAAAAATTTGGGGAGAGCGTTCCCATGAAGCGCCCCGGCCAGCCGGTGGAACTGGCTCCCTCCTACGTGCTTCTGGCCTCGGCTGACAGTAGCTACATGACAGGCCAGATTCTCGGCGCAAACGGCGGCATGGGGCTGCCATAAGCCCGCGGTTTTCTGCACACAGGCTCTGCGTGGGGATGGATTTGACGCCACCCGGTATCGCGCTACTCTGCGGCACCCCATACCGGGTGAGGAGAAACACGCTTCATGTTCAGCCACATCATGCTTGGCAGTAACGATATTGCCCGCTCCAAACAGTTTTATGATGCCGTTCTGGGCGCTATGGGCTGCGCCCCGGCGGAACCGAACGCCAAAGGCCGCCTGACCTACACGCATGGCGGCGGCCGTCTGGTGATCACAAAACCGCTGAACGGTGAGCCCGCAACTGCTGGCAACGGCAGCACCATTGGCTTTGCCGTCGCCAGCCCGGAAGAAGCCGACGCATGGCACAAAGCAGGCGTCGCCAATGGCGGGGAAGCTATTGAAAACCCGCCCGGCGTGCGGCACAGCCCCACGGGAGACCTCTATCTGGCCTATCTGCGGGACCCGGACGGCAACAAACTCTGCGCCCTCTACCGCATGCCGTCTGAATAACCTTTTTGAGTAAAAAGGTTATTCAAACTCCCTGCCCGGCAATTTCTGTCTGGCAGGGAGTGTCCGGACCAGAGACCTGTGGCGCCGGGGCATGCTTCCGGTGGACGGCCACGCAGGACAGAACACTCCCTGCCACCAGCCCGAACGCCGCCAGTTCCAGCGGGTGGGGCCACCTATGCTCCCACAAAAATCCGTACAGCAGCGCAAACAGCGTTTCAAACAGGATCATCTGCCCGGTCATGGTCAGGGGCAGCAGGCGGCTCATGCGGTTCCACAAGGCGTTGCCACACATGGACGCCAAAATCGCTACCCCGATGGACACACCGGCAAACCGCCCCCAGGCCTCTGCGGAATGAGGCCCCGCCTGCGCCAGCAGGGCAAACGGCATCAGCACAACAGCCTGCGCGCCCGTCACGACGCCTGCCAGCAAATTCCAGTCATGCACGGATACATGCCGCAGGCGGCTCAGGCACCGGCTATTGCCCACGGCATAGGCTGTCCAGGACACCAGCGCCCCAACCGCACACAACATGCCCTGCACCGTACGGCCGGACGCCTGCGGCCCCAAAAGCCCCTGCCAGCCAATACACACCACCCCGGCCACGCATAACCCCAGAGAGAGCGCGAGAGTTTTCAGAGGCACAGCCCCCTGATCCCGGCTGCCAATAACTGTAACAGTCACCGGCAGAAACCCGATAATCAGGGATGTCAGGGCAATCCCGCCGCTCTGCACGGCCTGAGACAGCAGAACATAATACAGCGTATTGCCCGCAAGAGAGAGCAGGAACACCGCCCGCCAGTCCCGCCCGCTCAGCAGGCCGGAAAGCCGCCGCCAGCGCGGCAGGATCAGCACCCCGGCAATACCCCCGTAGGCAAGGTAGCGCCCGGCAGCCAGCATCAGCGGGTTAAAATCCCGCACCAGTTCCGGCGCCAGAAACACCAGCCCCCACAGCGCACCGGCACCCGCGCCGCACAGCACGCCGCGCCCTGTCTGGGCTCCCGTGTGGGCCGCTGAATGATCACCGGTGTGGGTCATGATGCTCCGTCTCCCTGAACATCCGGGACATATCATCACCCAGATGATCTTTGCGCTCTTGATTACGGCCCCAAATGCAACAAAAACTCACCTATGGCCCCAAATCCTCCTCCGCGCGCTCTGGATTCCTTTGATAAAGCCATCCTGCGGCTGCTCCAGCGTGACAATAAAATGCCGCAACGGCAGATTGCCAGCCGGGTCAATCTCTCGGCCGCCGCCGTGCAACGGCGGATTGCCAGCATGGAAAAAGCGGGAATCATCACGCGGAACTGCGCCGAGGTAAATGTGCGCGCCGTGCAGATGAGCATTACGGCCATTGTCGAGGTGCATCTGGTGGATGAGCGGATTGCCACGGTTGATGCCGCCAAGGCGCTGTTTCAGGCCTCGCCCTCCGTCCAGCAATGTTATTATGTGACGGGCGGGATCAGCTTTGTGGTGATTATCGTCGCAAAAGACATGACGACTTATGAAGAGATTACCCGTGAGCTGTTTTCCAGAAACGAGGCCGTCGCCCGTTTCCGCAGCCTGATTGCGCTGGACCGGGTTAAATGCGGCATGGATATCGTCATTCCCTGAACCTGCGCCCCCCACGCGCCGCACAGCCGCCTGCATATTAAACATTTGTGACAGCTCTGGCAGCACACGCCGTTTTGCGCACAGTGGAGGGTGCCTGTTCACCCTTTCCACGCAAACGGAAATCGCCGCTCATGGTCCAGTTTAACCGCCGCACGTTTCTCTCCCTGACTGCGGGCCTGACATTTGCCCCCCTCACGCGCTCACTCGCCGCCATCCCCAGCCGCCCCCCGCTGCTCCGGCATGAGCCCTTCACGTTCCTGTTCATTACCGACACACATCTCCAGCCGGAACTGAACGCCAATGCGGGCTGCCACACCGCGTTTCTGAAAGCGCGGACCATTCCGGCGGATTTTGCCATTCAGGGCGGGGATCATGTGTTTGATGCGCTGGGCGTCAATGCAGGCCGCGCCACCATGCTGATGGATTTATACAAGCGCACGGCGAATGACCTCACCATGCAGGTGCACCACACCATCGGCAACGATGACTGTTTTGGCGTGTATACCAAAAGCGGTGCCCAGCCGACGGACCCGTTTTACGGTAAAAAATACTTCGAGGACCAGTTCGGTCAGCTTTATTACTCTTTTGACCATAAAGGCGTGCATTTTGTTGTGCTGGATTCCATCGGCATTACAGCAGACCGCATGTATGAAGGCCGGATTGATGCGCAGCAGCTTGTCTGGCTGAAAAAGGATCTCGCCGCCCAGCCCGCCGGGACGCCCATTATTGTCGTCACCCACATTCCGCTGGTTACAGCCGTGGAGGATTATGACGCCCCGCCGGAAAAACCGCAGAAGCATCACGGCATCAGCGTTGTCAACGCGCATGAGGTCCTGCCGCTGTTTGACACCTGCAACGTCATTGGAGTGCTGCAAGGCCACACCCATATTCTGGAACGGGTGGACTGGCATGGCGTGCCCTACATTACGGGCGGCGCTGTGTCTGGCAACTGGTGGCACGGCACACGCTATGGCACGCCAGAGGGCTTTATGGTGGTGGATGTTGAAAATGGCGTTTTGAAAACACGCTATGAAACCTACGGGTTCCAGAGCGTAGACCCGCATAATACCTGAACGGTTAAACCGGGGGGCATCACCCTGCCCCCATCCTCTTGCCCCCAAAAGAAAAAGCCGCCCCGAAGGACGGCTTTTCCAGACAGCATCTCTGCGGTTTAAAGGCTCAGAGCGCTTTAAGACCAACAGCAGAGGTCTTGCCGTTACGGCCAGCTTCCAGCTCGTAAGACACTTTCTGACCTTCGTTCAGAGTGTGCATGCCAGCGCGCTCAAGTTCAGAGATGTGAACGAACGCATCCTGACCGCCATCTTCCGGCTGAATGAAACCATAACCCTTTGTGGGGTTGAACCATTTTACGGTGCCTGTTGCCATAACAAAGGCTCCTTCTCAAACAAACGCGGTCGTGCACAAAACACACACGAAATCATAACTTTTATGGAGATAAACCAGACGCAACATGCGTCAAGAACCCGGATAAAAGCACCCGCTTCCTGCACAGATGCGCTAATCCGGTGGGGAATGCAAGCCTAAAGCCGCTTCAACACGGACGGACTGGCAAAGCGCCCACCTCACTCCGCCGGTGCGGCGCCTGCTTCAGTTCTCCGCCATTGCCGGAATTTTCCCCATGGCGCGCAGATCCCACCGGATCTGCAACGGCTCACTCCCCCGATAAGCCCCCACATGAATATGCGGGTTCCGCGCCACACCGTTATTGCCGTCAATCGCCACAACCTGTCCGGCCGCCACATGGTCTCCCACTTTAACACGCGGGTCCATCAGATGCGCATAGACCACACGCACACCGTCCGCCCGTTCAAACACCATCATGCTGGCCGGAGGCCTGCCCATCGTGCCGGGAGTATTTGTCTCAGCGTTGAGGTGAATATATTTGATCACACTGTCAAACGGTGCATGCACAGGCGTGTGCCAGCCGTACCAGTCCGTGTTCTTGCTCCCATCCCCCCGATACATTTTTGCAAAACCACGGTTCTCTTCAAAACCGCCCACCACCATACAATCCGTGCCCAGCGCATCGCCCGCACCATGCAACTGGCCAAGCGGATGCTCCGTGCAGGCAAAAGGTTTGTCAAAAAGCGGCGCCAGTGTGACCTGATGGATTTCAGCCGGATCATCCACCAGGCTGCCCAGCCCCGGCGGCAGCCCCATAGCCTGCAAACGCAGGTCCATCCGGTGGCGCTCTTCGGCCGTCGGCTGTGCCATAGCGGGCCCATGGCTGCCCAGCATAAGCCCGACCAGCACAACCGCAGCAGAAAGACCGTGCTTCATTCTTCAACTCCTTCTTTCGGGCAGCACTCCAGCACGCGCCCCCGTCAAACCCGGATATTTGTTGCTAAAAAGGAATAAATTACACGCTCCCGCGCGGCGCGCAAGAATAACACCTGCCATCATACAGCGAAGGCTCAGCCCTCCATCTCGCCTTCCATATCACTCTGCTCCTCCGCCTGCGTAAGCTGCAGGGTCTGGCCATTCAGGCGCGTGGCCAGCAGGTGGCCGAGCGAGACCGCGCTGATGCAGAGCAGGACAGAGAGCGTCACATTCGCCAGCGCCCGGCCCCATGCCGCACTCCGCAGCAGGTCCAGCGTTTGCAGGCTGAAGGAGGAAAAGGTGGTGTAGCCACCGCACAGGCCCATCATGACAAACAGGCGGGTATTGTCAGACACCGGATAGCGCCCGTCCGCCAGCGTGAGCGTGCTGAAAAACCCGATGATGAAAGACCCCACCACATTAATGCCCACCATGGTGCCCCACGGCATTGTCCGGCTGAGCGGGGCTGTCAGCAATGTCACGGCATAACGTGCCAGCGTGCCCAGCGCACCGCCGAGCATGACCAGAAGACAGGAAGCAAAAGACATATAAGGCCCCTTCATTCCGGCGGGCCATCCAGAACGCCCGCCGTGCTGCGGCGGGAACAGGTCGCACCTCTCCCGCCAGATCGTTACGGCAGGAGTCATCAGCCCTTGCAAGGGCGGTTAAAGGGGGAACCCCATCCCCTTGCGGTCTGTATAGAATGTTCGCCCCGCCTGCTCAAGCTGGCAGGGAAATGCAACCCTGCACTCCCCCCGGCCTCTCCGGACCGAATGTACTTCCAACCCGTGCCGTTTTTTGCTTAGTGCGGGAAAGGAGCCGGGCCATGCTGGCCCGCACCCCTCAAACCCTCACCCACAGCCCCCGGCCAGCACAACATTTTTAGGCAGTCTATGGACCCCAAAACTCTCTTCTCCGGCATTACGCTGGCTCTGGGGGCATTTGCCTCCTACGCAATCAGTGATGCGTTCTCCAAGCTTCTCGGCGGGCAGCTTGACCCGTTTGAAGTCGCGTTTTCCGGCGGGGTTTTCGGCCTTCTTCTGCTGCCGTTCATCCGTAAGCCGGGGGAAGCCTACAGTGATGTCTTCCGCACGCAGGAACCCGCCATGTGGGCCCTGCGCGCCGTGTGTACTTTTGTGGCGACCGCCGCCAGCGTGGAAGCCTTCATGCTGCTGCCCATGCCCGAAGCGCTTTCGCTGATGTTCCTCATGCCGCTGTTTGTCACCATTCTTTCCGTGGTGCTGCTGAAGGAAAAAGTAACGGCCTGGGCGTGGCTGGCCGTGGTCCTCGGCTTTATTGGCGTGCTGATTGTGCTGCGTCCGGGAGTGCGGGAGCTGCATTTCGGGCATCTGTGCGCGCTGATTGCCGCCGTCGCCAACGCCGGGAGCGTCATCGCCTACCGTCTGGCCGGGCAGAACAGCGCACGGCTGTCTCTGTTCGGCTCCAGTCTGGCTGGCCCGCTGATTGGCAACGGGATTCTGATGTGGGCACATGCCTCATGGCCGCACGGGGTGACCACATGGGTCTATCTGTTTGGCTATGGCTTTCTGGCTGCCTTCGGCCAGTTGCTGATGATGATGGCAACCGCCCGCGCCCCCGCCAACCGCGTCGCCCTGCCGCAATACAGCCAGATGGTGTGGGGCGTCGCGCTCAGCTATCTGGTCTTCCATCAGCCGCTGGATGGCTGGACCTTTGTGGGGATTCTGGTTGTCACACTGTCTGGTCTGCTCAACTGGATCCGCCAGCGCATCCGGTACGAGCGCATGGCACTGAAGGAACGGCTTGAGCGAATGCAGGCCAGAAAAACAGCCAAAGCCGCTGAGAAAATTGCGGCCAAACAGGCAAAAGATCAGGCCCTGCGGGAACATCAGCAGGCTATTGCCGACAAGATCTCCCCAACGCGATAACCCGCAAAACACCAGACATAAAAATGCCGTGCCCCCACTGTGAGGGCACGGCATTTTTCATTGAAACGTCAGGTCTTAGCCCGCCATTGTGCGGTCCACAGCCAGCCCGGCGGAGGCCTGACAGGTCGGCATCATTTCCACATGATTGATGTTCACATGCGCGGGAAGTGCGAGAACCCACGCCACGGTTTCTGCAATATCCTCCGGCAGCAGCGGTTTTGTGCCGTTATAAACGGCATCCGCCTTGGCCTGATCCCCCAGACGCACGGCGCTGAACTCACTGCCGCCACACAGGCCCGGCGCAATGGTTGTGGCCCGCACCTGCTTGCCCAGCAGATCACTCCGCAGGTTACGCATAAACTGGTCCACAAACGCCTTGGTCGCGCCATACACATTCGCACCGGGATACGGATACGTGCCCGCCGTGCTGCCAAGCGAGATCACATGCCCGCTGTTCCGCGCCACCATGCCCGGCAGCAGCGCACGCGTGATTTCCACAAGCCCGGTTACGTTGGTGGCAATCATGCGTTCCCAGTCAGCCGGGCTGGTTTCCCACGCTTTTTCCAGCCCAAGCGCCAGACCCGCGTTGTTGACCAGCACATCCACATCCTGCCAGCCTTCCGGCAAAGACGCGGGAAGCGCCTGCACGGCGGCAAGATCGGTCACATCCAGCTTAAACGGCAGCAGCGCAGGCCCGGCCTCCTGCGCCAGCGCGTCCAGCCGCGCCTGCCGGCGGCCCGTTGCAATTACGCGATACCCGTCCTTTACCAGCCGCAGGGCAATGGCGTGGCCAAACCCTGCCGTGGCACCGGTCACCAGAACGGTCTTGAGGGACTGTGTCATTGCTCTCTTCTCCATAACAGGCAAACTCTGCCCTATCATGCGTTGAAAAAGCATGGCCTGTCACGTTGCGTGACGAAAGTCCTCTCCCCGTTTACCCGGACTTCACTCCTCCGGCAAAGACGCGGGAAGAACCTGCGGGGCAGCAAGATCGCCCCCATTCCGCTTAAACGGGCGCAGAGCAGGCCCGGCTGCCTGCGACAGACATCCAGACAGGAAGATTTCCGCAACGGAAACCACTCTTTAATATTCTCCGGATCGCTCTAAAAAACAGCCAGAAATGAACAATAACATAATAGCAATTGCGCTGTTTCCGCGTGACCCTTTATGCAGGAGTCACTGCCTTTACTGAGCAGCAGGAACACGGAGAAAATCCGGCTCAACAAAAATGTGATGCACTCCTTTCTGGTTTCCTCTTTTTGATAGCTGAAGTGAAAATATGAAAGTCGCTCTTGGACAGTTTGCCGTCGCACCAGAGTGGCAGGACAATCTTGAGTCCTGCCGGGCCCTGATCACAAGAGCCAGATCAGAACATGCGGACCTTCTTGTTCTGCCCGAAGGGATCCTCGCCCGGAATGCCAGTGACCCCGGTATTTTAGAAAGAACTGCCCAGCCGCTTGATGGCCCGTTCATCACAGAATTACTGCCGCACACACACGGGCTGACGGTTGCTGGCTGCGTCATGGTCCCCAATGCGGACGGACGGCTCTTTAACACGCTGGTTGTGCTGCAAGATGGCGTTCTGACAACAGCCTATAACAAGCTGCATCTTTATGATGCCTTTGACAAACGTGAGTCTGATAAAATCACCCCCGGACAGGACCTGCCCCCCATTATCCGGGTCAGGGACATGAAAGTGGGGCTCATGACCTGCTACGACATCCGCTTCCCGGAAGTCGCGCGCCATCTTGCCTTCAGCGGCGCAGACGTTCTTGCCATCCCCGCAGCATGGCTGCGCGGCCCGAACAAGGAACGGCACTGGGAGATCCTGAACGTCGCCCGTGCGCTGGAAAACACCTGTTATGTGGTTGCCGTGGGGGAATGTGGGCCCTCCAATATCGGCGCGAGCATGGTGGTGGACCCGCTGGGTGTTATCACCACCGCCCTTGGGGAAAGTCCCGGCCTTGGCTTTGCCACTCTTGAGCGCAGCCGGATTGAGCATGCACGCAGCGTCCTCCCTGTTCTCAATAACTGCCGCTTTACCCCCCCGACGCTGAAATAAAGAGATAAAATGACGCATTCTCAAGACCAGAGCCTGCCGGACAACACCCGATTCAATGGCGTATGGCGGATTGAAAACACCAGATCCTCATGGAGTGACGGCAAGTTTCCTGACCATATGAAGTTAGACCTCTTTCTGAAGTTTCCTGAAAATTTCATATGGTATCATTCAGAAAACAGCACCCTCTCAACACAGCCGGTTATGACTCTGGATTTTAAGACCGACCTTAACGGCACCCCCGGCCTGACGTCCGGCAATGCGCGCTTTAATAAAGTCCGCGCGCGCCAGCTCTCTGCAACGGAGTTTGAAATTCTCGAAATGCTGGATGAGGACGTGATTGTCGCAGCCTACTGGCGCTTTTCTGAAGATGCACAAACACTCTGGCGCTGGGGCGTTGGCAAATCCCCCGCCGGGCTCTCCCGGTCGTATGAAGAACTCTTTATCAAGGAAAGCACCGCGACACATATTTTCGACGAATAGGCATGCAGAAACCCCATTTCTTTTCCAACGATTTCCCCGGAACTCCATTGCCCTCGCCTTAACAGATCGTCTTTGATAAGCCCGCCTGAGCAAGATGTTCACTGACCCACTCATACCGGTCTTTCAGATGAGAAATAGAAAATCGGATATGGGGTTGCGGCATCAGTGAGCACTGCCTGCCCGCCGTCACGCGAATACCTTGCGCATTCAGGGAGGCAAGAGCACCCTCTTCATCCCGCACCGGTAGCCAGAAACTAAATCCCTCACCGGTTGCATAAGAAAAACCATACCCGGCAAGATTGTCCGTCAATTTTTGACGACGCTCCTGATACGTCCGCCGCGCCCGTTCCAGATACGTTGTCGTTTCGGGGGCCGCCAGCAAACGCGCGGTGGCGGCCTGCATGATCCGGCTCGTCCAGCCAGACCCAAAACTCCGGTAAGCCTGTATTTCCCGAATGATTTTGTCGGATGCGGACAAAATACCCAGACGCAGATCCGGCCCCAGAGCTTTTGAGAGAGAGCGCACATGAATCACCTGCGCATTGCACCACACCCCAAGGCTTTTAGGCTTTGCCCTGGTAAAATACGCCATAGCATCATCTTCAAAAATCCAGACGGGCGGGGCGGCGTTCAGAACATCCGCAAGCTCCTTCATACGCTCTGCCGATAAGACACGTCCGGTAATGGCATTCAGGTTGGGCTGAAGGAAAAACGCAACAGGCTGCCGCGTGAGTGCGGCGCGCAGTCTGGCGGGAATGGGCCCGTGCGCATCACCGGGCACGGCAACAGCGGAGGCTTTGAGGTAATCAATAATATCCAGTACCCTCATGGGGACCGGGTCTTCAACCAGCACGACGCTGCCGGGCGGGATCAGCGCCTGCATGGCTTCAAAAAGCCCGCCATAGGCCCCGTTGGTTGCCATCATAGCTTCAGCTTCATACGGCCAGTCTGCCCGGCACACCTGTTCCAGAGAGGCTTCAATCGGCTCATCCGCATAGATGTTCAAATGCGGCGTCTCCTGCACATGCAGAAACGCGGAGTGCAGAAGCGGCAGAAGTGCCGGGTCCGGCGTGTACCCGGACAGATCCAGCGGGATACCTCCCAGCTTTACATTTTCAGCACGCCGGATCGGGCGCGGGGCAATGGCCGCACTGCTGACATAGGTGCCCCGCCGCCCCCGCCCGGTAATCATACCGCGGCGGCGCAGCTCACTCCAGACAATGGAGACCGTGGCAGGGCTGACCCCAAGCACAAAGGCAATATCCCGGATAGCGGGCAAACGCACACCCACCGGCAGCACCCCGGAGTGAATAAGGGTGGTAATTTGCTGCGCCAGCGCCCGGCCACTCCGGTTAGGAAGCTGATCAACGAGCCACTCCACCTCCACAGCTTTCACATGACCCTCCCTTCCGCCAGCATCCGCCCCTGTATTAATGGCGATCAGACTGCCGGAAAGCAATCATCCCATCCACAGAGGGCACTTCTTCCCGTTTCGTCCGCCTTTGCAAGTCGGGGAACGGAGGGAAGACGGTGATGGCCGAGGACGTAAAAACGCCTCCGGCACCCTTGCCAGACTTCACCGCATGACAGGAACAGTCTTCTCTTTCTCCGCACCACACAACGAGCACGCCCCATCAGTCCTGCCCGCTTTCCGTTTTGACGCGCAGCTTATTCCACTATTTATATCGTGTTATTTTAATTTAAATGTTCAATTACGTAATTTTTCTTGCGTGGAAAGATCAATGAAATTATCAGTTTTAAGTCACAAGTCCTTTTGTAAACACAAATGGAACTGTCAGGACTATTTTTAAAAAATAATCTCTTCTTCAGGAAGAGTTTTGCCATTTTCGCCGTGAGATACCCCATGAAATACGCGTTCAAACAGAGGAAATGGCTTGTTTTTCTGGGGGTTCTTCTTCCGATTAACCTTTTAATGTCTCTTGATAGAAACGCGTTTATTCTGGTCTCCCCAAAAATAAATACGATCTTCCATTTCTCATACCTCCAGTCGACCATCCTCGCGTCCAGTATGATCTGGATCTACGCTCTGGCACAGATCCCGGCCGGGTGGTTTATTAACAGATTCAAACCGCATGTTGTGCTGTTTGTCGCCTGCCTTGCATGGTCTCTGAGCGTCTTCTTTTTCCCGTTTGCCAGAAATTTTTCTGACTTTCTGCTTCTTATACCAATTTGCTTTTGCTATGACCCATGAGCCCAGTCGCGCAATCCGAGAGACATAATGCGCCATGGCTGGTCGGTGAGCTGGTTCCACGCATGGCAGGCGATATCGACGATATCGTCATAGGTTTTGAAGATTCTGTTTGAGAGCCATGTATTACGCATGAACTGCCAGACGTTTTCCACCGGGTTCAGTTCAGGTGACCGTGGTGGAAGCGGTAGGTGAGTGATGTTGGGGGGA
>NZ_JACRVR010000051.1:0-13106 GCF_018811975.1 Acetobacter sp. P1H12_c
AAGATCAGACAGTCTCTCGCAGACCAAAACATCACCGCCTGTATTCCACCAAAGAAAAACAGGAAATCAAAGCCACCTTACAATTGGCATCTGTATAAAAAGCGCCATCTGATCGAAAACATGTTCGCAAAGCTGAAAGACTGGCGACGGGTGGCAACACGATACGACCGCTGTGCTCATACATTCATGTCCGCAATCTACATCGCAGCAAGCTTCATCTTCTATCTTAAAGAATGAGTCCTGAGCCTAAAAACCTTACGGAAACTGTTCTCAACACCAAAGGAGAAATCCAAAATGGCTAAAGTTCTTGTTCTTTACTATTCATCTTACGGGCATATCGAAACCATGGCCAATGCTGTCGCCGAAGGCGTGTGGGCAGCAGGTCTTGAGGTTGATATCAAGCGTGTTCCTGAACTGGTACCGGAAGACGTTGCCATAGCCCATCACTTCAAAACGGCGCAAAACGCACCAATTGCAACACCAGACGACCTGCCAAATTATGATGCTATTATTATCGGCGCACCCACACGATTTGGACGGCTTCCGGCCCAGATGGCAAACTTCTGGGATCAGACAGGTGGCTTATGGCTCGCAGGAGCACTGGTTGGAAAAGTCGGAGCCGTTTTTACCTCAACCGCTTCTCAGCACGGCGGGCAGGAAACCACCCTGTATTCCCTGATGTCTAATCTGATCCATTACGGCATGATTATCAGTGGCCTGCCCTACAGCTTTCAGGGTCAGCTCAAGCTGGACGAAGTTACTGGCGGCTCGCCCTATGGGGCCACCACACTTGCCGCAGGAGATGGGTCGCGCCAGCCAAGCGCCAATGAACTGGAAGGAGCAAAGTTCCTTGGCCAGCATGTTGCGGGTATTACCAGAAAGCTGAGCTGAGAATAGTGCCACAATTGAGGAAGGTTTAATTGCCACCCCATGTCACTCATCAATGGCATGGGGATTCTCTTTCAAAGAGATTTTTTTATAATACAGAAACAGACAAATATTATGCCCGAATCACATGTTTATTTTGCCTGGCTCAACCATCCCGGCTGACTAAAACATTCCACAAGATAATCCAGCAAAGCCGTAACCCTCATTGGTCTGAGCGCGCTGGATGGCGTAACGAGATACAGCGCAATAGACGGCGCATACCAGTCCGGCAGGATCCGCTCAAAAAGGCCGGATGCCAGACCTTCCCCTACCATGAATTCGGGAAACAGGCCAAAGCCCAGTCCGGCCTTCAAGGCAGGAAGAAATGCTTCCGCATTATCTGCACGGAATCTGGAAGTTTGCGTCAGAACAAATTCTTTTCCATTTTTATTATGCTGAAGGCGAATTTTTCCGGGCGCTGACGTATTGGTGTAGACAAAGCTTTTGTGAGCTTCAAGATCCCGTGGGTGCTCAGGACGGCCCACCCGATCCAGATAAGCAGAGCTTGCCACCAGTAAAAGCTGAACTTCGCAGAGTTTCCGTGCCCGCAACGCAGAGTCTGCAAGAGACGCAATACGGAGTGCAACATCGTATCCTTCCGCAACGAAGTCCACGAGCGTGTCACTGAAATCGACAGTCACATCAATATCCGGGTATTTGGCAAGAAAGGCGGGTAAAACAGGTGACAAATGGCCTATGCCGAAAGACATAGGGGCCGCAATCCTGATCAGCCCGGAAGGCCGTTGCGTGCCTCCCTTAGCTTCTGTTTCCGCTGCCTCTGCTTCCACCAGAATACGGTTCGCGTGCCCCAGCACCGTCCGCCCCGCTTCTGTAAGAGACAGGTGGCGGGAATTCCGATTAAAAAGTGCAACGCCGAGCGTTTGTTCCAGACGACCTACCGCTTTGGATACGGTGGGTTTGGAAAGCTGGATCTCTTCTGCTGCGCGGGCGAACGAACCGAGTTCAGCGACTTTTGCAAAAATAGCCCATGCTTCAAAATCAGGGAGGCGCATCAGACGATCTCGCGAAAGAGTTGATAAGGAGAATGTCTATATCGTGTTTATCAGAACGTGTTTGCATTTTCTGGATACAAAATACTCCATATCACAAAAATGGAAACGATATCTTTCCATGATTTCTATATCCTCCACACTCGCCCGTGCTTAACGTCTCATCAGACACTTACGTAACAAATCGGGAAAGCATGTTATGATTGAAGTCCGCCCCTATGACACACTTGGCCACGCCAACCACGGCTGGCTGGATGCACGGCACCATTTTTCTTTCGCCCATTACTATGATCCCAGCCGTATGAACTGGGGCAGTCTGCGCGTCTGGAATGATGATACCATCGCACCGGGAACCGGCTTTGGTACTCATCCGCATGAAAATATGGAAATCATCACGTATGTTCGTGAGGGCGCTATCACGCATCAGGACAGCCTTGGCAATAAAGGGCGCACTGTGGCCGGAGATGTGCAGGTTATGTCCGCGGGAGCGGGCATCCGACACAGCGAACATAATCTGGAAGATGTCACAACTCGGATCTTCCAGATCTGGATCATGCCCAATCAGGCAGGTCACGCACCGTCATGGGGCGCTCGTGCTTTTCCGAAAGACGACCGTGCTGGAAAATTTTTTACTCTGGCATCAGGTTTCCAGAATGACGGCGACGCACTTCCCATTCACGCCGATGCACGTGTGCTTGGGGCAACATTGAGAAAAAATCAAATAGCTGACTACCATCTTGGCACGGAAAGACTTGCCTACCTTGTGGTTGCCAAAGGCTCGGTTGAGATTGAAGGCAGAAAAATTAGTGAAGGCGATGGGGCTGCACTCTCGGAGATAGATATTCTCAAAGTTGGCGCCCTTACGGATGCCGAAGTCGTTCTTGTCGATACAGCAGGCTAAAGTCCTGATGGAGCAAAGAAGAACTGGATATTTCCACCGTCTTTGCTCCTTATAAGTCTCTTCAACGGCAAGCGTGGAGATCATCGATTTTTAGTCGTCTGACTGCGGGGCTCCAGTCTGAACTGAAGCCATTGCATTAGCGGCTGAGCATTGAAGTTTATAGCTTTACCCGAGCGACGCGCTGACATTTATTGTCTGATAATCAGCCGCGGTGCGTTTGGTACTGTAAGCCGGACATGTGGAACAGAAAGATCCGGCGTGCAGCCGATGGATGGGTGCTATTACGGTAGGGATTTGGGATTTGGGATTTGGGATTTGGGATTTGGGATTTGGTCACGGCAATTGCAATTTGAGAACCCGTCAAGATTAACAGGCATTTTGACATGCGTTTTTCTGATAATGCGTGACGTCTGCCTGAAATAAATCCGACGCAGTCCCATGGTCAATTGAACATCCGCGTGGACCATTCCTCACCTTGTCTCACTCCGCCGCAAGGGCAACGCCTTTCGACGGAGAACGCCCAATCCGCAGTGCCATCAGTGCTGCGACCAATCCGGCAAGCCCGGCCATGAGCAGCATGTCACGATAGCTTCCCTGTGCCTGACGCAGCACACCGGCAAGCGATGCAGCCAGAGCCGCGCCGATTTGATGCCCGAACACGATCCATCCAAATACAACCGGCGCGCGTGCCTCGCCAAAGGCGGCATTCGCGAGACGCAAGGTTGGTGGCACTGTCGCAATCCAGTCCAGCCCATAAAACACACCAAACAGCGTCAGGCTTGCACCGTGGAAGTCTACAAACGGCAGCGCCATCAGCGACAGGCCCCGCAGGCCGTAATAGGCAAAAAGCAGCCGCCACGCATCCATCCGGTCGGTGAGCCAGCCCGAGGCCGTGGTGCCGAACAGGTCAAAGAACCCCATAAGCGCGAGATACCCTGCCGCCGGCACCGCGCCCACACCGTGATCAGCACAGATCGCGATAAAATGCGTGCCGATCAGCCCGTTTGTCGTGAAGCCGCACACGAAGAACGTCAGGAACAGCAACCAGAAATCCCGCATGACCATCGCGTCACGGAGCGCCGATATCGCGATATGCAGTGGATGGCGTGACGAGCGCGCGGGAGGAACATATCCCTCCTCCGCCCCATGCGGCACAAGGCCCAGACGCTCAGGGTGTTCAGGCAGGAACAGCGCGACGAGCGGCACAAGACCCAGACACACCACCGTGACAGCGACGACCGGCCCGCGCCAGCCATGCGTCTGCGCGAGGGACGCCAGCATGGGCAGGAACAGCAGCGACCCTGTTGCCGTGCTTGCCGCGAGCAGCCCCATGACCGTGCCGCGACGCGCCACGAACCAGCGATTGACGACCGTAGCGCCGAGCACCATGGCAACGGCCCCGGTGCCAAGACCGGTTAGCAGCCCCCATGTGAGGAAAAATTGCCACGGCGCTGTCATGAACAGCGAAAGCCCGGACGACGCACCAATCAGCAGAAGCGCCCCGATCAGCGTGCGCCGGATTCCGATGGACTGCATCAGCGCCGCGGAGAACGGCCCCACAAAGCCGTAGAGAAAAATACCAAAAGCGGCGACCGATGAAATCGTGGTGCGGCTCCACCCCAACTCCATTTGCAGGGGCATCATCAGGACGCCGGGCGTTGAGCGCACACCGGCCGACACCAGCAAGGAGAGAAAGGTGAGCACCACGACGACCACAAAGACGGCACCCTTGCGGATGGGAAGATTTCTGCTCATATGACTAACCGGTAAGTTACACTTTCCTGAGCCTAGGTACCGATCGGTAACATCGTCAAGCGGAAATAGATTATGAAGCGACCCACACCCGGCGTCAGCGCCGCCGAACGGATTCGGAATTCAGCACGCGAATTGTTCTATAACAACGGAATACGCGGCGTTGGCGTCGAAGAAATCGTGCAGAACGCGGGCGTTACCAAGCCGTCGCTTTACCGTGCTTATGAATCCAAAGACGGGCTGGCTGCGGTGTATCTTGATGAATTCTACGGGACCTGTCGGACGCGCTTCGAGGAAGCCGAGTCCGATTTTCCCGACGATCCACGCGGCCAGATCCTTGCCTATTTTGACGGTCTGGCTGAACGGGCCTCCAGCCCGACCTATCGGGGCTGTGGACTGACAAACGCAATCCTTGAGTTTCCTGATCGCGATCATCCTGTCCGCCGGGAGGCCGCGCGACTCAAACAGGCGATGGCCGACTGGATTGCGTCTCGCGTGGCACTTCTGAACGCACGCGACCCTGAGGCGCTGACCGCTGGTCTGGTGCTGCTGATGGAGGGGGTTTTCGTCGCAGGACAGGCCTTCGCGCCGCCCGGTCCGAGCGCCCATGCCGGCACAGTAGCCCGCCTCCTGCTCGATATGTCAGTGTTATGAAGCCTCTCTCCGAAGAGGGCTCGGAGCCTCGGCTCCTCCCTTCACATGAGACAGAGCCTCTATCACGGTTGAACCCGTAAAACGGCCCGCTCGCCACATCCAGAAAGAACTGCGTGCGGTTAGCCGCCAGCCCGGCACGCCCCGACACCATGCACTGCGCGGCCAATGCGCATCGTGCCCTGACGACTATGCTTATGGGGGCCTCCGCAACCTGACTCTTACGCCTGATGATGTACGCCTTCTGGATAAGACGGATCGTCGTCTGTCCGTGCACAAAGGACGCAGCAAAAAAGTGGCCTGCCACATCGCATGACGCCATGATCCGGGAAAGGGTGGCCAGATGTCACTAACTTTCAGGCTTTCAGGCAGGATTTTCCTGAAGAACCTGCAAAGAGGACGTCGAAGCTGCGTGCAGCCGCATCCAGCGCGCGAGATCTCTGTCCGGATGATCGTTTACAATTTTATCGAACACTGCCGAAGTTTCACCCTGCCCCAGCTTGAAGGACGGGTGGAAGGTGAGATTCGTAATTTCAAAGCCAATAATATGTTTCTTGAGCGCCTCTGCACGTGGCCCACTCTCACTGATCTGCCAGGGTTTTGCGCGCGCCTTCTCCATCGCGTCGACCAGCAGCTCAAGACCTGATCCTGTCAGATTCTCGGAAAAACGCAGGGCTCCGCGCGCCCAGACGCGCGCATAATTCCATGTGGGTATCCAGCCGCGATCTCCTGCCACTTCCGGCGACACATAACCTTGCGGGCCAGAAAACATAACCTCCACAGCGATCGTCCCGGCCTCGGGCGGTATCGTGAGAGTACGCCGCGCTATATGACCGATAAGGCGCGCGTGCGACAAATCCCGGGACTGACCGGAAGGTTCCAGAATCAGGGGAAGATGAACCGGCATCCCATCGGCGGTAGAAAGACCACTCACCGCTGCAAGGGGATATTCACCAATCAGTTGTGCTATAAGGTCATTCATGTTTCTGGTCGGCACACTTCAGGAAGAATGGAAATTTGCGCTTACGGATCGTGCTTTACTGCCGCGGCCCGTCAGGATATCCAGACTGCCTGTTTATAGTGACAGCGCGGATACTCTTTTCCATTTCACGCACCTTGCTGGGCACGACAAGAGCCAATTGTTTCACGAGCAGGGGGCCATAAGAACAATCTGTCCGCAGTCTCGTTTTGTATTTTTGAGTGGGAACATCATCTGATGCTTCGTCCCCGGCGCGTACCGCTTGATATCACTCTGGACCCGCAATCCGTGCAGCCGCTTTACCTGCAGATTGCCGACGCAGTTACGCAGGAAATTGAACGGGGCCGCCTTTCAGCGGGAGACTATCTCCCCAGCACCCGCGCGCTGGCGAATGCGCTGGCCGTTAATCGCAAGACAATTGTGCTGGCCTTTGAGGAACTCGTTGCTCAGGGATGGATTGAAACATCAGGCACCAGCGGCACACAGGTCTCCGCGACATTGCCGGTACGGTCCGCATCCTCCCGTCCCGACAAGAAAGCTGATACGGAAAAAACTGCTTCGCCACAGGCTGGTTTTCGCTATATCGCAGCTCCGGCACGCGCCCTTGCTGTGCTGGAAGATCACGGTGTCAAACTTGATGAGGGCTCACCGGATGGGCGGCTGTTTCCCGCCGATGTTCTGGCCCGCGCCTACCGGAGTGCCCTGAGCAAAGTCTCACGCTATAATCGCCTGTCTTACGCTGACCCGCGTGGCTCGGCCTCCCTGCGCCAGACAATCGCGACCATGCTGAAAACGGAGCGGGGGCTGCCTGTTAACGCGGAGAATATCTGCATCACACGCGGCAGTCAGCACGGTATTTTTCTGGCCGCCATGACACTGATCCGCCCCGGTGACATTGTTGTTGTGGAGGAACTCACTTACGAGCCTGCCGTCATGGCCTTTCAGGCACTGGGGGCAGACATCCGGACAATCGGGCTGGATGGGGACGGCGCAGATGTCACGGCACTCGAAGCACTTTGCGCCACGCAGCGCATCGCGTTCGTTTTTCTGACACCGCATCACCAGTTTCCAACAACAGTCTCGCTCCATCCTGACCGAAGACTAAAAGTTATTGAACTGGCGCGCCGCTACGGTTTTGCAATTCTTGAAGACGATTACGACCACGAATTTCATTTCGAATCACAGCCTTTATTACCGATGGCAAGCTACGCCCCGGAAAGTGTGATTTATGTCGGCTCCCTCTCCAAACTGGCCATTCCGGCTTTAAGGCTGGGCTATGTTGTGGCGCCTGCCGCGGTTATTGAGGCTCTGGCGCACCATGTCTCGATTGTAGACGGAATGGGCAATATCGTGACGGAAGAAGCGGTCGGTGCGCTGATTGAAGAAGGCGAATTACGCCGCCATGCCCGCAAGGCCGCCCGCCTTTATGCAGAACGCCGGGACGCCTTTGCTCTGGCCCTGACGGAAGAATTCGGTTCTTCCATTACCTTCATACCGCCCAAAGGGGGGCTGGCCTTCTGGCTCCGGTTTGCCGATACCACCATACTGGACCGGATAGAGCGCAACGCCGCTGCTCTGGCTCTTCGCTTCGCAGGGTCGGACTCCTATAAGGCACGGCCGGAAGCGCCCCGCGGATTACGCATCGGATTTGCCAGCATGAACGCCGAGAAGACACGTCATGCCTTGCGTCTTCTCAAACAGGCGAGCCGTCTGCCTTAGGAAAAACCACGCTTATGACGTGGACCCGTCACCGTTCAAAAATTGGATGTTCCGGATAGACAACAATCTGCGACAGGATCAGGGCAGGATCACAATAGCCCAAAGGTCATGCCTGCCTTGCGTTATAAAAATACAATACGCACTGCTCAAGTATTTCCCACGGGAGTGGGGCGCACTGCGTCTGTCCGGATACTTTCCTCTGCACTGGTCGCTCTGCTGGTCTCATCCCCTGCACTGGCAGCACCGCATCCGATCACACCGCAAGACATTTCAGCACTGCGGCAGGTCTCAGATGCCCAGATCGCGCCTGACGGCCACCAGATCCTTTACAGCCGCATCACCCCCTCCAGCCACACCGCACCGACAGCACCGGACCTATGGGCGGTTACGCCCGGTTCACACGCAGAACCAAAGCAATTGCGCGGTACACTCGCAGGGGACCATCACCCACGCTGGTCTCCCGATGGTGCAACGCTAGCCCTCCTCCGCACGCATGCTACCGGCACAGCGCATGGGGCACGCCTCGTACTGCTCGACATCAAAAGCGGGAAAACGCGCACCATTCCCGGACTGACGGGAACGCCCGTCACCTTCACATGGGCACCCGATGGCCGTTCCATTGCGATCATCACCCATGAAGCACCGCCTGCGCTCCCGCATAACGCGACGGAAGAAGGGCGCAGCGGTACCAGCCACCTGATCCTGCTTGACGTCGCCAGCCTGAAGAGCAGAACCGTCCCGACGCCCGATCCCTTCATCTTTGACGTGGACTGGGGGCCGAAGGGGCAATGCCTCATTATCCGCAGCGGTAAAGAAGGTGGGCTTGAATACTACTGGTACCGCTCAACCCAATCCATCATCAAACCAGATGGCACGGTGCTGTACACCCTGCCCGGCCACGCCACGGCTGTGCATGCCTCTTTCTCTCCAGACGGGAGCACCGTCGTCTATGGGTATTTCTCAGAGGACGGTATTGATGGTCTTGTTGGAACCGTTGATCTTGCAACGGGAAAGCGTGAACCCATTGCGTCCGCATGGGGTGGCGCAATCCTGCGTGCCGCGTGGGACACTGACGGGCATGGCCTGACCGTTCTTGGCTTTAAAGGTGTGGAAACACATCTGGCCCATGTGGCGTTCGATCACGCCAGCACGGCCGAACCGACCGAGATCGCAACGGTTATGGGGGAGGTCTTCTCTTTCTCCCGTGACAAGAGTGGTGACATCGCCCTGACAGCGTCAACCCGCACAACGCCGGATGAAGTCTGGCTTTACCACAAGGGACACGGGCAGCAACTGACGCACAGCAATCCGGGCGTAGATCAATGGTCCCTCGGGGAACAGCGCATCATCCACTGGAAGGCGAAGGACGGGCTTGATCTTTCCGGCATTCTCGTGCTGCCACCGGGTGCCAGCCCGCATCAGCCAATGCCTCTTTTCGTGCAAATCCACGGTGGTCCGCTGGAGGCCTGGTACGATGGATGGCTTGGCTCATGGCACAACTGGGCGCGCATGCTTGCCTCCCACGGCATTGCGGTGTTCATGCCCAATCCGCGCGGTTCAGAAGGCGGCGGCCCAGCGTTTAGCGCCGCCAATCGGGGTGACTGGGGCGGCAAGGATTATCAGGATATCCTCAGCGGCGTCGATCACCTTGAAAAAGACGGCATTGCCGACCCGGCGCGCCTTGCACTGGGCGGCTGGAGTTATGGCGGCTTCATGGGCATGTGGGCTGCCGGACATAATGACCGTTTCAAAACACTCATTGCGGGTGCAGGCATTGCCGACCTCATGACGATGGCCATGAGCACCGATGTCGGCCTCAGCTTCATCCCGCCCTACTTTGGTGACCCACTGACCCACCAAAGCGAGTATTCCGCCCATTCACCACTCAGCTTCGTCCAGAACGTCACTGTGCCGGTCCTGCTCCTGCATGGTGATGCGGACACACGCGTGCCCACAATCCAGAGCCGCCTGTTCTACGCGGCCCTGCATGAAAGTGGAAAAACGGCACGCTTTATCCACTACCCCGGCGCACCCCACTGGTTTGGCGGCAGTGTCGGGCTCGATACCGAGATCGACGTGCAGCAACAGGTTCTCACCTGGCTTCAGAAATATCTCTGAACCGACCCATCACGTTACCGACTGCTCCCTGTATCAGCCCTCTTCAGGAACGAGCCCTCATGATCCACAGCTCTTTTTCCAGACTCCGCCCCGGTTTTCGGCTTCTGCTCCTGGCCGCTGTTTCCGCTTTTCCCGGAACAGTGCTGGCCCAGACTGAAACAGATTCAAAACACCACGCACATCCAGCCCGCCCGGCTCCGGCCGCGCGTCCGGTCGTCCGCCAGCCCGCCGCACCCCATATGAACAACCGGGCAGCGGCAAAGGAACAGCCCGACACGCTGGAATCCATTACAGTCTCAGCGGAACGGCGGCAGCAATCCACTCATGATGTGGCGAACTCTGTCACCGTGCTTTCCGGAAAATTCCTGCAAAAAATCAATGCGCAGTCTTATAGCGACTATATCGCGCAAATTCCGGGGGCAACGTTCAACCAGTCGCTGCCCGGCCTGTCGACTATCACTTTCCGCGGTATTGCCACCACCGCTGGTATTGATCAGGGGCAAGGCACTACCGGCTATTTTCTGAACGACATTCCGCTTTCTGAACCCGGCTTTGCCATTGCCGTGCCGGATATCGATACGTTTGACGTCGCCCGCGTGGAAGCTCTGCGTGGTCCGCAAAGTACGCTCTTTGGTTCCGCAACATTGGGTGGTGCGATTGACTACATCCCAAATCAGGCTGACACGGGCAAGATTGACGCCGCCGCCCAGTCCTCCATCGTCGGGATGCCCGGTCATGAAGTTGGCTACGGCGAAAAAGGTATGTTCAACATACCGATCATCAAGGGCAAACTTGCCGTGCGCGGCGTGCTTGGATATCGGCAGGACCCCGGCTACATCACCAACTTAGGCATAGGCCGCAATACCAATACCGGATACACGCGCAATGCCCGCGCAAGCGTTGTCTACACGCCCACGGATGCGGACAAGATCGCCTACACCTATATCGCCCAGAGTTCCGATATTTCAGATGACCCCTATTCGCTTGCAGCGTTGCCTGATTATCAGAAGCAGCGCCATATTGAGGAACCGCTCCGCACACAGATCCAGATGCATGAGCTGCGCTACGATCATGATTTCTCCTTTGCCACACTGAGCGCGATGGGAGCGTTCATCCGTAAAGGAAAAAACGCCACCACCGATTATACCCCGTATTACGGAGACACGATGGGCGGGGGGAATACAACGCTCAATGAAACAGGTGACAGCAAGTCCATGTATTATGAACTGCGTCTTGCCTCCAGCAAGCACTCGCGTTTTAACTGGCTGATTGGCGCAGCCTATTACGAAACATGGAAGCGCATTGAAGACAATGTCATGACTGACAATGTTCAGTCCTTTATTTCCGGCCTGTATGGCGCATCTCTCGTGCCGCAGCTAACGCAGGGTGACAGCTGGTATTGGGGCACAGCAAATTACGATGGCACTGAAAAATCCATTTTTGGTGAAGCCTCCTACGAAATTTTCAAAGGACTGACTCTGACAGGCGGCGCCCGCGTCTTTAACGCATCAGAAAAAACCTCGAGCGAGACGCCCGGCTACCTTGCCTACAGCAGCAACGGCAGCCTGCTCAACCGCACGGCCTCCAGCACCTCGCAGACAAGCGCGCTCCCGAAGGTTGCGCTGCGTTATGAACCAAACAAGCAGATGATGTTCTACTTCCTGTTTTCGGAAGGGTATCGTTTTGGCACGCCCAATTCGACAATATACAATGCCGCCTACCCCACGCCCCGCGGCACACGGTCGGACACGCTGAAAAATTACGAAGTTGGTGCGCGTCTCAACCTTTTTCACCATCACCTGCTGATCGAGCCCACGCTCTACTGGATTGACTGGAGCAATATGCAGGCGCGCCTGTTGCGGCCTGACGGCCTGACCTATGGCGCAAACGTGGGGGCCTCCGTTAGCCGGGGCGCGGAACTGAGTGCAACATGGATCACACCGATCAAAGGGCTTCAACTCCGTATAAACGGTACGTATGATGATGCGCACACAACGCAGTCCGTCTCTACGTCCGGAGGAGTCATTCCCTCAGGATCACAACTGGCCTCCAGCCCAAAATGGCAGTTCAGCGAAATTCTCAGCTATGCGGCTGTAGATTTACCACATGAGCCCACGCTCTCCATTATTCATCACTATCGGGGCTCCGCACCGGGCCTGCTTGGCAACAGCATGCGGATCGGCGATTACAATACCGTAGACTTCCAGCTGACCGGACATTTTCATGTCCCCAAAGGGCAGCTCGACCTCAGCCTCTATGCCAAGAATGTTGGCAATTCCCACGGGCTCAGCATGGGCTATGATAATGGCAGCGCGCTCGTAAACCAGTATTATTTCATCCCGCCGCAGTCTGTCGGAATGACCCTGAACTGGCATCTGTAATCTGGCTCAGGAGACACTATGGCCGCAGAGATAAAAACCGGAGCCCCTTCCCTCCATCGCGCCCTTGGGCCGGTGGATCTCCTCCTACTCGGGGTCGGCTGCGTGGTAGGAGCCGGGATCTATATCCTGCCTGGGGTGGCAGCGGCGGAATACGCAGGGCCAGCAGTCACCCTCGCCTTTGTGGCCGCCGCCGCTGCCTGCGGCCTCACCGGCCTTTGCTACGCGGAACTCGCAACCGCCATGCCAATAGCGGGTGCGTCCTATAGTTATGTTGCCCGCGCATTTGGCCCGGTTGCCGCCTTTGGGGTCGGCTGGGCTCTCACTCTGGAATTTCTGCTGGCCGGCGCCGCAGTCTCGACAGGCTTTGCCAGTTACTTCATGAGCCTGCTGCATGAGTTCGGCATTGACCTCCCGCAGGCGCTAGAGCGGTTCCACTTTAATCTGGTTCATATCCAGAGGCTGTAAAGAAACTGGCGCATTGACTGGGAGTGAAAGCCGGAAGCAGTGCGCCGACGGTATCCCACAGAGCACCGACAGTCCGTTCAGCTTTGGCGCGCAGCAAGGCCTTGAGTTTTGAGAAGGCCATTTCGATGGGATTGAAGTCCGGGCTGTATGGCGGAAGGAACATCAGTTCCGCCCCTGCCTGCTCAATGGCCTTCTGTGCCGCT
>NZ_JACRVR010000052.1:0-12352 GCF_018811975.1 Acetobacter sp. P1H12_c
TCCGGCCGGGAGCGGACGGCCTGTCGCCGGATCAATTTTAGCAGAAGTGATTCGATCTTTCATGGTGAGCCTCGCTTGGGCCCAGCATAGCCTTTTCATGGGCCCATTGGGACCATGTGCTTATCGTCTTTTTTTTGGCGATGGGCCCAAGGTGGGCCCAAAAGCAGTCAATCATTCCGCGACCAAAACTCTAAGTCATTGGAAAGATTGGCGTCCCGTACGGGATTCGAACCCGTGTTGCCGCCGTGAAAGGGCAGTGTCCTAGGCCTCTAGACGAACGGGACAAGAGGCTGCGTTGGGCCTTGATCTAGAGGGGTTTTCAGGGGGCGTCAAGGAAGTTTTTTGGTTTTTTTGATTTTTTTTATGAGGGCGGATATCGCACCGCAAAAAAGCCAGAGAACGTGTCGCTTTTTATCTCAGTGGGGTGTTGACTGACGTAGGATAAGTCAGGATCTGCGCTGGTCGCTGGTCGCTGGTCGCTGGTCGCTGGTCGCTGGTCGCTGGTCGCTGGTCGCTGGTCGCTGGTCGCTGGTCGCTGGTCGCTGGTCGCTGGTCGCTGGTCGCTGGTCGAGAGGGGCAGATCGGTGTGGTGTGTCGGTGCGGGCCTCGCTTTGTGGGGCCGGTATGAGCCTCTAACATGGGGAGGGCTGCATGCAGCAGTGTGAACGCAGAGAACGTGCGGGGCATGGGTGGTTGGCTATTATGCGCCTTCTGGTGTGCGTTCTCTCTGGCTGGGGCTGCGCTGGGGCCAGTAGCGTGCAGGCTGCGCCGGGAGAGGCTTCTGCGACGCACAGGGCGGTGCCTGATCACATTGCCCGGTGTGACCTCACAGCAGGGCGTCCGGCTTTTTGTGGAGCGCCCTATACCGGGCAGGCCGTGTTGCCGGAGGATGGGGAGTATCATCTGTGCGATGTGACACTCGGCTCGGCACGGTTTTGTGCCGGGCTTTACACAGGGCGCGCGGTTATCCGGCAGGGTGGGGGAGGCTATGCGCGGTGTGACCTGACACTGGGGCACGTCACGTTTTGCGAAGGGCCCTATACAGGAACGGCGATTATCCCGCAGAGCGCAGAATAACCGCCGTTTGTCACGGTCCGCTCGGTGCCCGAAGGCACCTGACGAATGGAGTGTTAGTTCTTGGAGCCGTTCAGGCCACGGAACGTCAGCATCGGGCCAATATCCGGGTCCTTGCCATAAAAAGCACGGAACATCGGGCCGTAATCCTGCGTATGACCGCGGGAGAGAATCATGTCACGGAAGCGCTCGCCATTCTTGCGTGTCAGGCCGCCGTTTTTCTCGAACCATGCGAACGTGTCATCATCCAGCATTTCCGTCCACAGATAGGCGTAGTAGCCTGCTGAATAGCCATTGGACCAGATGTGCAGGAAGTAGCTGGAGCGGTAGCGCGGCGGCACCAGATCGGTCTCTAGCCCCATTTTGCCCAGAGCGGATTTTTCAAAGACATCCACATCCTGCTTTGGCGCATCGGCTCCAAGGCTGTGCCAGTCCATGTCGAGTTCCGCCGCACTGACGACTTCACCCAGACGATACCCCTGATTAAAGGTGGCGGCTTTTTTCAGCAGCGCCACCAGACTGGCTGGCATAGGCGCGCCGGTTTTATAGTGGCGGGCATAGTGGGCCAGCACCGTGGCGTTCAGCGCCCAGTGTTCGTTAAACTGTGAGGGAAATTCCACAAAGTCCCGCGCCACGGAGGTGCCAGAGATAATCGGGTAGGTCTGCTTGGCAAACAGGCCGTGCAGGGCATGCCCGAATTCGTGGAACATGGTGGTCACATCATCAAAACTGATCAGCGCGGGTTCGCCCTGTGCCGGTTTGGTGAAGTTGCCGACGTTATACACAACCGGCTTTGTGCCCAGCAGAGCAGACTGCCCCACAAAGTTGGACATCCATGCGCCGCCGTTCTTGTTGTCCCGCTGGAAGTAATCGAAATAGATCAGGCCGAGTTCGGACCCGTCCTTATCAAACACTTCAAACACCATGACATCCGGGTTGTAGGTCGGGATATCCGTCCGGCGCTTGAAGGTGATGCCATACAGGCGGTTGGCCGCAAAAAACACGCCATCCTGCAGAACCGTGTTCAGCTCGAAATACGGTTTGACCTGATTTTCATCAAAGTTCAGACGGGCCTTGCGCACCTGCCCGGCATAGTAGGACCAGTCCCACGGCTTGAGCTGGAAGGACGCGCCGCTTTTGGTGATGGTGGCCTGAATGTCAGCCGCTTCACGCTTCTGTTCCGCGGCAAGAGCCGGGACGATCTGCGCAATAAAGCTGTGGACGGCTTCCGGCGTTTTAGCCATCTGGTCCGCCAGCACATAAGCGGCATAGTTCTTGTAGCCAAACAGGGCAGCTTTCTGGGCGCGGAGCTGGGCGATGGTGGCAATGGTGTCACGCGTATCGCCATCACCGCCTTTTTCAACGCGGGTCCAGGACTGTTCAAACAGGGCCTGACGGGTTTCACGGTCAGTCAGGTTTTCCAGAGCGGGCTGCTGCGTGGTGTTCTGCAACGGCAGAAGCCATTTGCCGTCAAGCTTGCGCTCTTTGGCGGCGGTCAGGGCTGCCGTGATGGCGGCATCATCCAATCCGGCCAGTTTTGCTTTATCTGACACAATCAGGGCAGAGGCTTTGGTGCCAGCCAGCAGCTTCTGCTGGAATACGGTTTCCAGCTTTGACAGGCGGGTATTGAGGTCCCGCAGTTTTGCCTTGTCACCATCAGACAGTTGCGCGCCGGCCTGCACGAAGTTCTGGTAATAGACATCCAGAGCCTGCTTCTGCTCTGCGTTCAGCCCCAGTGTGGCTTTGCGGGCGTGCAGGTACTGTACGCGTGCGAAGAGCTTCGGGTTGAGGAAAATGCTGTCCTGATGCGCGGACAGTTTCGGCCCCACCACTTCCTGCACCTTATCCAGAACCGGATTGGTGTTGGCGGAGTAGACACCGCTGAAGGTTTCCAGCGTGCGATCCAGCAGGCGGCCTGAACGCTCCATGGCGGCAATGGTGTTCTCGAATGTCGCCGGTTCTGAACTATTGGCGATTCGGTCCATTTCTTCGGCCTGTTCGGCCATGCCCTGCTCCAGCGCGGGCTGGTAGTCTGCATCCTTGATCAGATCAAAACGGGGGGCGTGATAGGGCAGAGTGCTTTCTGCGGCAAACGGGTTGGAGGCCGGCAGCGTTGCGGCGGTGGCAACAGCACTCCAGCCTGCCAGACAGGTGGCGGCTGTTGCGGCGTAAAGCCAGGGACGACGGGTCATTCAAACTCTCCTTAAAAGCCCCGCAGCGCGCCAGAGGCCTGCCGCGCAAAAGGGTAGGGTCTTCACGGTTAGGAGGGGGGAGACGGGCGAGTCAAGAAAGCTCTGTGGCATCCGGGTCACAGAAAGAATGCTATCAGAATGATTTTTCTTTTCGGAAAGAAAACATTGATTCAGAAGATATTTTTGTTCGTTCACGAGTCAATTTAAGACACAAAGTGATATCGTTACGATAGTGGTGTGTTTAAATTGCCGCATGATCTGAGAAAAGGTTTTCATATCGAAATTTAAGCGTGACATGCGCCGGGGGGTTTCCTAATCCGGTGACACGATACGTCATTAAAATGTCACATCTTGCGGGAAGCCCCTATGTCTCATACTGATCGCAGAAAGAAGCGCCTGCCGCTTTCTTTCTCCCTCCTTTATGCATTGCCGGTTTTTGCTGCGGGTGCTCCTGTTCTGGCGCAGGCTGCTGTTACCAGCCCGTCGTCCGAAACACGGGCCGCAGCCCCTAAAAAGGTCAGCGTTCATAAAGTGCGCGCCGGTAAGGCCACGGCGCAGAAGCCCAGCACCCAGACGCTTGCTCCGCAGACGGTCCGTAAGCAGAACGTCGGGCAGGCACCGTCTTCTGCCAGAACTATTCAGCAGGCACGTGGTGCAGGAGCCTCTGCCGCTGGTGGGACTGAGACTGTGGAAGTTACGGGCTCCTATCTGCGTCAGGGCCGTAACACCAGCCCGAACCCTGTGCAGATCATCACGTCCAGAGAAATTCAGCAGACCGGCATTACCAATGTGGGAGACTTCCTGCAGCGTATGCCGTCCATTGGTTCCAGTGGCACAGGCAATGCTGATACAAACGGTGGCGACGGCGTTGGCTGTGTGGACCTTCGTAACCTCGGTAGTAGCCGGGTTCTGGTGCTGATTGATGGTAAGCGCGTCACACAGACCGGGATGAGTGGTGGTTCCTGTGTGGATATGAATACCATCCCCGTGATGGCAATTCAGTCTATCGAAATTCTGAAAGATGGTGGCTCGGAACTGTACGGTGCTGATGCCGTGTCTGGTGTGATCAACATCAAGATGCGTCATGATATTAACACTGGCGCAATTAACGTGCGTGGAGATATCACTCAGCGTGGTGATAATAAAACTGGTTTGATTTCTGCCTACAAAGGTTGGAATTTTGATCATGACCGCGGTAACATCACGCTCATGGGGCAGTATGACACCGTGGGTGGCGTCATGATGAAGGATCGGGCCTGGTCTCGTAACCCACAGACATCTAACGGGATGAATCCGGGCTTCGGTTCGGTTATCTCTACCAGTGGGACAGTTTTTTCGCCCGACGGAAATCCGATCTATAATGGTAATAGCGCAGGTGGTTCGAGCCCTTACAGCAAATCCAGCCGGTATAACTACAATAAAGATACCTCTCTACTGAATAACACGCAAAATGCGAGCCTGATGGGCGATGCACATTATGACTTCAGCAAGCATTTTACGTTGTATTCCAACGTGATGTACAGCCACAAGACATCCTGGACACAGATGGCTCCCATCCCTGCAATGGGTAGTGTTGCTCCGTCTGATTTGCCCAGCACAATATACCTGCCGACGGGTTACCCCGGTAACACAGCAGGTGATATTTATAATGATCCGGATAACCCGGCTTACCTGTATCGGCGTATGGCGGAATTTGGTACGCGTAAGTCTGAAAGCGCGGTTGACAGCCTGACCGCCAAGGTCGGCGCAAATGGTGAAATCATCGCAGGCTGGATGTATGATGCATCCTTCACCTTTGGTTCCACCATGTCCAGCTTCCAGACTTCTGGCGTGGGTGACTATAACAAGCTGATGCGGGAATGGGGTCTGGATGCCGTAACACCTGGCGATTCCAACACCCTCCTGACGTATAACCCCAATTCCTGCGTTGGTTACGCAGGCTGCGTTCAGTCAAGCGCATTGGGGCCTCTGTCACCAGAAGCAGCACAATACGCCAACTATACTGAGCACGATCACTCACAATACACTATGCGTGACTTCAATGCGCGCATTCATAACGATCATGTCGTGCATATGCCTTATAAAGGTGGCGGTGACCTCGGTATCGCTCTGGGCATGGAACATCGTGGTGAGCAGATGAGCTACCACCCGGATCCGCTTATTGCGCAGGGTGGCTCACTGACGAACACAGTGTTGCCAACCGGCGGTGGCTTCAATGTGTCTGAAGCGTATCTTGAAGGTAATCTGACGCTGCTGCACAACGTACCGTTTGCTAAAAACCTGTCTATCGACGGGCAGGGGCGTTTTTCCAGCTACAACACCTTTGGCACGACCTATAACTGGAAAGCCGGTATCAACTGGTCACCCACTCGTGACGTGGCTTTCCGTGGTACACTGGGCACGTCTTTCCGTCAGCCCAGCGTGTCTGAGCTGTATGGTGGCACGCTCATGAGCTATAATGGTGCCAACGACCCATGCGACATGACGCAGATCACTAACTACGGTGGGCGTCAGAGTACTGTCATGGCGAACTGCATGAAGCAGGGCATTAATCCTGCAAACTTCCAGCAGGGTGGGTCAGGTCAGGTAGCAACCCTTAACGGGGGTAACGCCAAACTGCAGCCGGAAATTGGCCGTACCTACACCTTCGGGGCAACCTTTACGCCTCACTGGATCCCTGGTCTGAGCACCAGTGCATCTTTCTGGCATTACAGCGTGTCACACAGCATTAGCGCACTGAGTACGCAGTATGTGCTTGATGGATGCTACACTGGCAGTGACCCGAGCATGTGCAGCAATATCACGCGTTCAGCCAGTGGCCAGATCAATACCGTCTCTGCGCTTAACGCTAACCTTGGCAGCCTGACCACCAGCGGTGTGGACTGGGATCTCAGCTACCGGTTCCGCGTGACGGATGCAGACTGGTTTATGGTGGAAAACAACTTCCAGCGTTTGGTCAGTTACAAGCAGCAGATGGTTCCTAATGGCCCGCACTACAACTATCTTGGCTCCATCACGTATCAGTCTCAGGGCACATCCAATCCGACCGTGCGTGACTATGCGACGCTGACCTGGCACCACAACAACTTCAGTGTAACCTACATGATGCAGTATATGAGTGGGATGCACTGGAACGATGGCACCAACACTATCTACAAATCTCAAGGTTATGGCCGCGTTAAAACCCCGGCTATGGTGCTGCAGGATCTGACGTTCAACTACAACCTGAAGCGCTGGAACTTCCAGTTTGAAATCCAGAACCTGGCTGATAAGCAGCCTCCGTTCCTGGTGAACACGTCCAGTAACAGTAACGATTCCACCTATGGTGGCTGGTATGCTGGTCGTTCCTTCCTGTTGCAGGCTGGTGTGAATTTCTAAGCTTTCCGGTTAGCGGAATGAGAAAAACCCCTTCAAAAGAAGGGGTTTTTTTATGCCTTTTTTAAAGACCCAGCAGCATCAGTTCTTTTTGTAAGTGGGGCGGCAGGCTGGTGTGTCGCGTGTTCGTCAGGTCCGGTGGGGCGTCGGCCGGTTTCAGGTAGCGCCATCCCTGAAACGGCCGCATGGCGCGCGGTTCAACCCGGATGATCTCCGGAGAGAGCAGGATGAGCGTGCCCTGCGTGCCGTCTGCCCGGGTTTCTGTTTGCAGGTCCAGCACCTGCTGGCGGCATTGGATCAGACCGCTGATCACCCGATAGAGAGACCCCCCCTGCAGGATTTCCTCACTCTGGCGTGGGAAGGTGCGGGTATGCACCACCGGCAGCCGCGCACTGTGTTGCGGATGTTTCCGGGTATTGTGCGGGTCTTTCTGCCGTTCTGCCAGTTCTTCAGCCGAACTGACGCCGACAACCAGTTTGATGAGGTTGAGCATGCTGCCAGCCTACAGCAAGTTGCGTAGATTTTGAAAATCTGGCGGCCCAAAGGCGGTATGGGGATAGCTGAGTCATCAGCCTTTTACGTCAGGTAGAGCCCGGCTTGCTGTAGTCTTCCAATGTGAGACCGATTGGGAGAAGTCATCAGCAGGGGGCGTCTGGCAGGGGGTAGAGCTTGCGCGTCACCCTGCCAGATGAAGAAGCGGAGCGTTACAGACTCTGCGCTTGCTTCACGAAGGTTTCCTGAAATTTTTCGGCGTCAATTTTCTGCACCAGCGTGACTTCCCGCACGCCCATGGCGACGGGGGCGAGGTCTTTGGGCCAGACATGGGCGTGGCCATAGCTGTAGCCTTTGGTGGTTTCCACATCCATATAGGCTTTGACGGACTGTTTCACGAGGGATGGATCGGCTGCGATGGCTGCGGCCATTTCATCCCACAGGGGGAGCGGGGAGAAGTTGCGGCTCATATAGCTGGTGACAGGCGTGTTCTTGCTGGCAATGCGGGCCATGTAGGGTTTTGTCATCATGATGTCGTTAGAGACATTCCCGACAACCGTGATGGACGGCCATGCGGCGGTCAGCGTGATATGCGCGGCTTCCGGATCAAAAATCATGTTGAAATCAGACGCGAAATTCGCACTGCCGGTAATGGACATCATATTGGTGTCAATCAGCCCACCCATGAACACAAGCTGTTTGGCAGTGGCGGCAAAGGTCGGGTCCAGACGGATGGCCAGTGCCAGATTGGTCATGGGGCCAGCCTCAAAAATGGTGACCTGATGCGGGTGCGCATGCACCATGCGGATCAGGAACATAGCGGCGGGTTCCGCAATGGCCGGCGTTTTTGGGGCGCCTTCCGTAAATTTGGGGAGCGGCGGCTGGCTGGAAGGTACTTTGGCCATGGAGCCGGGGCCACCCCACGCGCCTTTCCACGGAATGGCGCCATATTGCTGCTCCCGCAGGCGCATGAGCTCCACGGTGTTGATCAGCGGCGTGACCGCGCCATCAGCAACCGGGATGTCTTCATGGTGCGCAATTTCCAGAAAGCGGCGCAGATGCGCGGATTCCGCATTTTCCCAGTCGTCCCCGGCGCAAACCGTAAAGCCCAGAACCTTGATGTGCGGGTTGGCCAGCAGCGGAATGGTGGACTGGATGTCTGACCCGCCCGGCCCGAGAAAGTCATTGTCTTCAATCACCAGTTCCGGACCGTCCGCCTTTTCGTCCGCACGGGCATGGGGGGCGGCGCAGAGCACGGCAAGTGTAGCGGCAAGAGCGGAGGTCAGCCGCAGACAGGAGCCATGAGACGAAGGGCGGCGGGACAAGGGGCGCTGGCGCATGAAAAGCCTCGGTTGGTTAAGATAGGCACCCGGTCGGGTAACAGACCGCAACCGTATCGTTAAACCGGGTTGTAAGGAAATATGGCGGTGCAGAAATTTAATTGGCACGCGAAAGAAGAGCGGGTTACCGGCTGATGCTGATGCTGATGCTGATGCTGATGCTGATGCTGATGCTGATGCTGATGCTGATGCTGATGCTGATGCTGATGCTGATGCTGCACCTGCGCCGCATTTCGTCCTGCTCTGACCTGTCGTGAAGAGCGGAGAAAGAGACAGAGAGACTGCGGGCTTTGCAGGAACGGAAAGTCAGTGCAGTCTGACAATAAAGGCGAGTGCGTTACAGGAACGGGTAATGTCCAGATATCAATGGTCTTTGTGTCTTTCCAGTCTGTGTCTGGTCTGTCTGGCGGGCAGCATTGTGTATCAGCAGTTCGCCTGTATCTTTGATCTGTTTTTCTGGACCGCTCTGGTGATTTTAGTATCGCAGAGTCTTGTGCTGCATGACGTGCGGATCAAAAAACAGCAGGACAGCCTATAACACTAGGGCACCCAGCAGGGCTTCCAGCCGCAGGCGGCCCTCGGCGGTGGCGCGTAGCGTGTCGGGTGTTTGCTCCAGATAGCCTTCCTCAAGGGCGGCTTCCAGAATGACCGGGTCGAGCGCGTCGCGCAGGTTCAGGCCGGTGCGCGCGGTAAAGCGAGGCGCGTTGACACCTTCCGTCACGCGCAGGCCCATCAGCAGCATTTCCCGCGCGCGGTCGGTTGCGTCCAGCGCCTCTTGCGAGGTCTGGCCGGTGCCGGTGCGTTCTACCAGATCCGCCCACGGTTCCGGCGCACGGTGGCGGCGGGTGGCAAACAGCGCGTCGCCCTGCGTGATGCGGCCGTGCGCGCCGGGGCCAATCCCAAGATAATCACCATAGCGCCAGTAGGTCAGGTTATGGCGGCTTTCACTGCCGGGGCGGGCATAGTTGGACACTTCATAGCCTGCCAGCCCGTGCCGGGCTGTGACCTCGGCAGTTTCCTGATACAGACGGGCGGCGGCGTCTTCATCCGGCAGGGTGAACGCGCCGGTGCGGTACAGGGCTTCAAACTTTGTGCCGGGTTCAATGGTGAGCTGATAGAGGGAGACATGGTCCGCGACCAGCGTCAGGGCGGTATCCAGCTCGGCCTGCCAGTCGGCTAAAGTCTGGTCGGGGCGGGCGTAAATCAGGTCAAACGTAATGCGCGGGAACAGGCCGCGTGCAATTTCCAGTGCGGCGAGCGCCTGCTTTGCTGAATGTTCACGGCCCAGAAAACGTAACGCGGCATCATCCAGCGCCTGAATACCCAGAGAAACCCGGTTCACACCCGCCTGTCGGAAGGCGCTCAGGCGGCCGGATTCCACACTGGTCGGGTTGGCTTCCAGTGTGATTTCAAGCTCGGGCAGCGGGTCGAACAGGGTTGTGGCATCGGCAATCAGGGCCGCCACGCTTTCCGGTGTCATGAGGGAGGGCGTGCCCCCGCCAAAAAAAATGGAGCCCAGTTTGCGGCGGCCCAGCCGTGCGGCCTCATGCGCCAGTTCCATGCGGAGGGCGGCGGCAAACCGGGCTTCCGGCATCCGTTCCCGCACGTGGGAATTGAAGTCACAGTACGGGCATTTGGCCAGACAGAATGGCCAGTGGATGTAGAGGGCCAGCGGCTCGGCAGAGGCCGCGCCGGAAGTCTGACCGGTGGCCTGAAGGCCGGGTGCGCCGGAAGCGGGAGCGGTGGAAAACACGCGGCTCAGATGGCCACCTTCACGCCAAGCTGCACAACGCGGTCCGGCGGGATACGGAAGAATTCCATACTGGAGGTGGAGTTGCGCGCCATGAACAGGAACAGGGACATCCGCCAGTGTGAGATACGCGGCACGGAGGAGCGGGTGATCAGCTCACGCGAGGTAAAGTAGGAGGCCTGAAGGGCGTCAAAATCGACCCCGTTGGATTTCAGGTCTTCCAGTGCGCGTGGGATGTTCGGCATTTCCATAAAGCCGTAGCGCAGAATGACACGGTAGATATTGGGGGCCAGTTCTTCCACCGCGACACGGTGCCCGCGGTTGGCTTCCGGCTGGTCAAGGTTCTGCACGGTCACAAACAGCACGTGGTCATGCAGGATCTTGTTATGGCGGAGGTTATGCAGCAGGCACGGCGGCACAAAGTCCGGCGTGCCCGTCATGAACACGGCCATGCCCGGCACGCGGATAATGCGGGACTGCGGCAGGCGCGCAATAAAGGACCCCATAGGCAGGCTGTCTTGCCGCTGACGGGCGACAATCAGGCCACGGCCCTTTTTCCACGTCGTCATCATCAAGGTCAGCACGCAGCCCAGCAGGACCGGCACCCAGCCGCCATCCGGAATTTTCAACGCGTTGGCGGCAAAGAAAATGGCATCCAGTGCGAGGAAGCTGCCAAACACGGCCCCCACCTGCCATGCCGGCCAGTTGAAGTGCTTGCGGAAAACCACAATGGCCAGCACTGAGGTGCAGATGAAGGTGCCTGTGACCGCAATGCCGTAAGCGGAGGCTAGGGCATCGGAACTGCGGAAGGCCACCACCAGCAGCACCGCGCCGATCGCCAGAAAGCGGTTAAAGTCCGGCAGATAGATCTGGCCTTCTTCTTCCGCATTGGTGTGGGTAATGCGCAGGCGCGGCATGTAGCCAAGCTGGATAAGCTGGCGGCAGATGGAAAAGCCGCCGGAAATCCCGGCCTGACTGGCAATAACGGTGGCAAAGGTGGACAGCACCACCATCGGCCCCTGCATCCAGTGCGGGCACATCAGGAAGAACGGGTTTGCCAGAGCTTTAGGGTCTGCAATGACCAGTGCGGCCTGCCCGAAATAGTTCAGCACCAGCATGGGCAGCACAAAAAACAGCCATGCGTAGCGGATGGGAGCGCGGCCAAAATGGCCCATATCGGCATAGAGCGCTTCCGCCCCGGTGACGCACAGCACCACAGACCCAAGAGCGAGGAATGACAGCTTGCCGTGATAAAACACGAATTCCAGCGCGTAGGACGGGGAAAGGGCTGTCAGAATAGCGGGATGATGCAGGATTTGCAGGACGCCCAGCCCGCCGATGGTGCCGAACCAGAGCAGCATGATCGGCCCGAAAATGGTGCCGACCTTGCCTGTGCCGATCCACTGCACGCTGAACAGGCTGATAATAACCAGCACGGCAACCGGGATCACGAAGTCATGCGCAGCAGGCACGCTGACTTCCACCCCCTCAATGGCTGAAAGCACGGAAACAGCGGGGGTGATGATACCATCCCCAAAGAACAGACAGGCCCCGACAATCCCCACAAGCCCCAGCCCCCATCGCGCTTTAGGGCTGGTGGCCATACGCTGCGCGAGGGACATGATGGCGAGAATACCACCCTCACCATTATGGTCGGCCCGCATGATCAGAATGACGTATTTGACCGTAACAATAAGGATCAGCGTCCAGAAAATAAGACTGGCGACCCCCATAATTTCCCACGGCGCGACAGTATGGTGCCCGGAAATGACTTCCACTGTGGAGCGGAAGGCATAAAGCGGGCTGGTCCCGATATCCCCGTACACAACGCCCAGCACGCCCAGCAGGGCAGCAAAGCCCACGGGCGCTGCGGCATGTTGCGGCTGGTCGGCGTCAAACTCGGTAATCTGCGGTTTTTCAGCCGGAGTGCTGGCAGGCTGTGCTGCGGCATGGGGCTGGGCGCCAGACTGCGGGTCTGTTCCGGGGGTAGTGGCGGGGTCTGTCATGTCAGTTCTGGCTCCACGTCGCTCGTGGGGAAAAGGGTCCCGGCGTTTGCATAGGGGGAGAGGCCGGGGGATTGCAAGGTTTGTGGCCGGGATGCGTCAGGGGGCTGTCTCTTATACACATCT
>NZ_JACRVR010000053.1:0-12201 GCF_018811975.1 Acetobacter sp. P1H12_c
CCGTTATCCACACCCGCACACCACCTGCGGAAGGGCTGAGCGTTCTGGCCTCCCGCCATTATGCGGATGACCCGCGTCTGGCCGCCTATCTGGGGGAACGCCGCATCCGTTATCCACACCCGCACACCACCTGCGGAAGGGCTGAGCGTTCTGGCCTCCCGCCATTATGCGGATGACCCGCGTCTGGCCGCCTATCTGGGGGAACGCCGCATTGCCTCCGTAGGCAATATCGGGTCGGCCGTAAAATTTGCCCGCGTGGCGGAAGGCGCTGTGGATTTCTACCCCCGCCTTGGCCCGACCATGGAGTGGGACACAGCCGCCCCGCAGGCTATTGTGGAAGCCGCTGGCGGGCACGTCACACTTCTGGACGGCACCCCGCTGCTATACGGCAAACCGGACTGGAAAAMCCCGCCGTTTGTCTGCACCGGGACGCTCTGACCTCCATGACGGAACGCCTTGCCGCCACGCCAGCCGGGATAACCACCGCCGCCCGCATCCTGCGGGAGGGCGGGCTGGTGGCGTTTGGCACGGAAACTGTTTACGGGCTGGGGGGCGACGCCACACAGCCCGCCGCCGTTGCGCGTATTTTTGAAGCCAAGAACCGCCCGCGCTTCAACCCGCTCATTAGCCATTTTGCCAGTGCGGACGCCGCTTTTACGCAGGTGCAGGCCTGCCCGCTTGCGCAGAAACTGGCAGCAGCCTTCTGGCCCGGCCCACTCACACTTGTCCTGCCCCGCGCCCCCGGCAGCACGGTGAGCGATCTGGCTGCCGATGGCCTGTCCTCCCTTGCCGTGCGCGTGCCGCGCGGGGAGGCTGTGCTGGCTTTGCTGCGCGCCGTCGGGCGGCCCGTTGCAGCCCCTTCCGCCAACCGCTCCGGCCGCATCAGCCCCTCAGACGCCAGCCACGTTCTGGAAGAACTGACAGGCCGGATTGATGCCGTGCTGGATACCGGCCCCTGCGCCGTGGGGCTGGAAAGCACCGTGCTGGACCTGACTGACCCGGACCACCCCTGCCTGCTACGCCCCGGCGGTGTTCCGGTGGAAGCACTGGAAACCCTGTGCGGCCCCATTGCTCGCCCGGAAACGGAGGCTGACGCCGCCCCGCTTTCTCCGGGCCGGATGCTCTCCCACTACGCTCCCAGCCTGCCCGTACGCCTGAACGCCACCAGCGTTGGCCCGCGGGAAGGACTACTGGCATTTGGGCCGGTGCCGCTGCCCGGCGCTGCCGTTACATGGAACCTCAGTCCCACGGGCAATCTGGAAGAGGCCGCCGCCCGCCTGTTTTCCGGCCTGCGCTTTCTGGACAGCCAGCAGCCCACATTTGATCTGACCGGTCTTGCCGTGCAGCCAATCCCAGCAAACGGGCTAGGCCTTGCCATTCAGGATCGCCTGAACCGGGCAGCCGCCCCCCGGCCCGCAGAGCCGGACCTGTCATGAGCCAGATTGACCCCAAAGAAATCAAAATCCTTTCTGATATTCTGGCACTGGTGCTGGAAGAGCAGCAGGGGCAGTCCATGACGGCGCTTGAGGCCATCAAGGCCCGCGCCCGGCGGGACGGCATGACGGGTGGTGCGCTCAAAAACCTGTTTCAGACTCTGGCCCCGGACATTGACCGCCTGACCGCCGCCCGCAAAGCGACGGAAGGGGCGGAACTCCGCACGCTGGAAAACACCATCCACACCCTGCGCATCCAGTTGCATGACCGGGGAGAAATTCTGAACCGGATGGAACATAATCTGCGCATTGTGCGGAGCAATAATGAAAACCTGAAATCTCAGCTTCATGTTCTTCAGAATGCCCATGCGGAAGCCACTCACAGGCTCGGCATGAAAATGATGGACAGCAACTACCCTCGGCTGATGATTATTTTTGTGGCCGTTATGGCCGGGTTGCTGGCAGGTATTGCCGGTACCCAGCTTTTCCATTTGTTCTATGCTGCGTTTCACCCTGTAACAGACAACGCCCGCTATCTGTATTAAGGGCAGGACACACGCAACCTGCCCCGCCCCGTTTTGTAAGATCCTGACCCTGACCAAGGTTTTCACCATGTCCGACACGTCTCTGCCCCCAGCCCTTCTGACTGCCCTGTCTGATCTGCTCGGCCCCTCCGGCCTGCTGACCGATGCCGGGGATACAGAAGCGTTCTGCACAGACTGGCGGATGCTGTATCATGGCCGGTGTGCGGCGGTGTTACGCCCGGCCAGCACGGAGGACTGCGCAAAAGCTGTGGCCCTGTGTGCGGAGCATGGCGTGCCGATGGTGCCGCAGGGCGGCAACACCAGCATGGTCGGCGGGGCCACCCCGGATAACAGTGGCAAGGCGGTTGTCATTTCCACCAACCGCATGACGCGCATTCACACCATTGACCATGCCGACCTGACCATGACGGTGGAAGCAGGCGTCACCCTGAAAGCCGCGCAGGACGCCGCAGCGGCGGAAGGGCTGATGCTCCCGCTCTCCATCTCTTCCGAAGGTTCGGCAGAAATTGGCGGCATTCTGGCCACCAACGCAGGGGGCAACAACACCGTGCGGTACGGCAATGCGCGGGAACTGGCTCTGGGGCTGGAAGCCGTTCTGCCGGACGGACAGGTGCTGAACCTGATGCGCCGCCTGCGCAAGGATAATACGGGCTACGCGCTGCGGCAGTTGCTGATCGGGTCAGAAGGGACGCTGGGGCTGATCACCACCGCCATTATTCAGCTCCAGCCTGCCCCGCGTTCACGCGAGACCGCTCTGTGCGCGCTGGCTGACCCGCAGGCCGTGCTGAACCTGTTTGCCGCCTTCCGTAAGCAGGACCCGGCGGCCATTCAGGCCTTTGAATATATGTCCGGCACCAGCATGGCGCTGGTCAACAGCCTGATTGAAGGGGCGTCCCTCCCCCTGGAAGCCCCTGCGCCAGCCTATGCTCTGGTGGAACTGGGCAGCCCCCGCGCGGATGACAGCCTGCGCACCCTGATGGAAGATGTTCTGGGGCAGGCTCTGGAAGACGGTCTGGTGACGGACGCTGTTCTGGCGGAAAGTGAAGGCCAGCGTCAGGCGTTGTGGATGATCCGTGAGGAACATGCGGAAGCCCAGAAGCGCGCCGGAGCGTCCGTCAAGAATGATGTCTCTGTTCCGCTCTCCGCTATTCCCGAATTTATTACCAAAGCCACCGCCGCCTGTGAGGCACTGATCCCCGGGATCCGCGTCGCCCCGTTCGGGCATATCGGGGATGGCAACATCCACTTCAATCTGGTGCAGCCCGAAGGCATGGACCCCAAAGCCTTTCTGGCGCAGGACCATGCGATGATGGATACGGTTGCCGGAATTGTCCTCACGCTGGATGGATCTTTTTCTGCCGAACATGGGGTCGGGCAGCTTAAAACCTACATGATGCCCTCATGGCGTGGCGGCGCGGAACTGGATGCCATGCGCAAAATCAAAACCGCGCTGGACCCGAAAAACCTGATGAATCCGGGCAAGATTTTCCCTGAAAGCTGAACGCCAAAAACTGGAAACACCAAGACCAGATAACGGGCACCAGAAAACCAAAGTCGCGCTCCTCTTGTATTTTCAGGAAGGACGCGGCTTTTTTCAGCCAGACAGTCATTTCAGAAAATCAGGTTTAAGACGCGCAGAATAGGGAAAATCGCATTTATTTCCTGCGTGAAAAGAAATCCATTTCCGGGTAGCGCAACGCGGAAAGCTGGAGCAGCAGCGCAGGCAGCAGAACCACCCCAACCTCCAGACCCATAAGCCCGATTGCGGCTAGTGTCAGAATAGGGGCGACAATCCGTTCCGCATGGGCTGCGCGCGGGCTGCTACAGGCCAGAACAGAGCACAGGCCACCCACTGCAATAAACGCGGCGGCGGTTATGGCCCGGAAGGGATGCCGCAACATGCTGGGGGTCAGCCCGCCCATCACGCTATCCAGAGAAGACATGTCCGATGACCAACCCGCCAGCCCGAACAGAAAGCTGAAAGGTAGGATCAGCACGCCAAACACATCTTTCAGCAGCATGAGGAAGCCCATCACCACCGGGGGCAGCAGGACAAAGGCAACCCCAAGTGCGACATCAACCACAAGAACGACAAGCGCGGGCGTGACAGAATTATTCTTCATGCCCGCACTTTACTGCAAAATGTGTCAGGATTTCAGTCTTTCCACCATTTGACAGGCTGCGGTTCGTCACTCTCGGCGGAGACCAGAACTTCGTCTTCATCCTCATCATCCAGCGGTTTCAGACGCGGGCGACCACGCGGGCGGGCTTCAAGCTTTTTCCGCAGAGCCTGCATTTCCTCTTCCAGCGTTTCCACCGTGCGCTGGGCGCTGCGCAGGGCGCGTCCGGCTTCCGTCAGTTCTTCCTCACGCTCGGCCAGCTTGGCCTTCAGCTCACGCACCATGATATCCGCATGGGCCTGACGGGTCTCAAGCCCGCGCTGGGCAGTCTGCAAGGATTCAACCTGACGTTCCGCATCTTCAAACCGCAGTTTTTCATCTGCAAGCTGACGGCGCAGTCTGGAAACTTCCGTCGTATCTTCTTCAGAAAAATGCACAGCGCGGGATGTGGAGGCCGTGCGGGGCATTGCCAGCGTGCGCGGTGTTGTGCGGGCCAGAGAATGTTTTTCTACTGGTACATCACCATCTTTTACAAAACGGCGGCGTTTGCCCTGCGCAGGATCAGCAGCCGGGCGGGGTGTTCCCGCACGGGCGCGGGAGGGTGCGCCAAGCCGCTCAAGAGCGTTGCGCAGGGAGGCTTCTTCAAACGCCTCGTCCCGTTTTTCGTCACCCATGGGGGTGGATAAAAATGATGGTGTCTTCATAAATTCGGAAGTCACGCTTCTTTATACTTTCCTGACGCTGTCAAACATGAAAAACCGGATCTGTCACACGCAGCGGGTGCCGGCTTCTGCACCGGAGTCCGCCAGAACACTCCGAAAAATGTTTCCCTCACCTGCGGCAAGGTGGGCCATAACCCAACAGATTCCTGATATTTGTTGGTAAAGACCTGCCTTAACTTTCAAAAGCCCTCAGGCAGGTTTGCGGGCTCTGCTTACCACGCATTTCCCGGTTTTCAAAGGGTTTCCGGGGGTGCGGCGTCTTTTTTTGCCTTCCCACATCTTCAACAGAGTGTGCAGCGGACTGTGCCGCGTGATTTTCAGAAGAGGCAGACAACAAGAACACGCAAAGTTTTTTTGTCACTTGACCTCTCCTTTCAAAATATTTCCAGCGTCTGTTCTGCAAATAGTTCTGCAATCCTGTTTTCAATCACAAGGTATTTCCGGTCCGCCCGGCCTTTTTTGCCCCACCACGTTAAAAAAGGCTGAACACCATTCCGCTCTTACACGCCTTTCCGCTGCGCGGCCGGAGTCCAGACAAGGTCTGTTGCGCCATCCTGATTAAAATGCCGCGCCAGCACAAAGAAATAGTCAGACAACCGGTTGAGAAGTTTCAGCAGTTCCGGGTTGACCGCCTCAAGCTGCGCCAGCGCCACCACGCGCCGCTCTGTTGTGCGGGCGTGCGTGCGCGCCAGATGCGCCCATGCCGCCGCAGGGGTACCGCCGGGCAGTACAAAGCTGGTCAGGGGAGCCTGCGCCTGTCGCCACTGCTCCACCCAGTTTTCCAGACAGGCCAGAAAATCTCCGTTCATCCGGCTGGCCGTGCGTGCTTTCGGCCCTTCGGGCTGGCACAGATCAGCCCCCATATCAAAAAGCCAGTTCTGGAGCTGCTCCAGATGTACAGCCGCGGCACTCTCACCCGCCGCATGGCTGCGCAACAGCCCCACCACCGCGTTCAGTTCATCCAGACACCCCATGGCTTCAATCCGCGCGCTGTCCTTGGAGACGCGGCTGCCATCCCCCAGAGACGTCTGCCCGGCATCCCCACCACGGGTCACAACGCGATCAATACGGATACTCATAGGGTGTCCTCTTCTGCTCAGGTTCGTCTGCTTCAGGCAGGTTTCTGCTTCCGCCCTGCCCGGTTCTGCCTCTATAAAGCGGCATCATGCTTTCATTATCCAGTCTCCCCCGTTCATGGCGTGTCTGCGGCGCTCTGCTTGCAGGCTTTGGCACCATTTCTGGCGCGCTGATCGCGCATCTGCCTGACGCAGATTTCGGCCCCGGTGGCCGCCTGATGGCGCATGGCGCGCTGGAGATGCAGATGTGGCACGGGCTGGCCCTGCTGGTTCTGGGGCTGACAACGCGTGACCGCCCGGCAAAACCGCTGACACTGGGCGGCTGCGGCCTGCTACTGGGCACGCTGCTGTTTTGCGGTGGCGTGTATTACACAGCCCTGACAGGCCAGCACGCAGCTCATATTGCGCCCACAGGCGGCAGCATTCTCATCCTCTCATGGCTCTGCCTCGCTGCAGGGTGGCTGCGCGGATGAGTGGCGGAGCTTCAGAGGTGATTCGTGGCGCATGGCTTGGCGCGGAAGGGCTGGAAGCCGTTCTGGAACAGGATCTCCTGCGGCGCGGCGTGACCATAGACCGCTGGCATGGGCAGCTTGCGCTCTCCCGCCAGCCGTCCGTTTTTTCCCCCTGGGCGCTGGATGTGTGGGAAGCACCGGAGCAGGTCACCATCCCGTCCATTAAAGGGGCGGCAAAAATCCTGCGGGGGCATCAGCGCAACTGGGGTCTGTATGCTGCTGATTTCTTCCGCCGGGCTGCGCTGATTGAAGAAAACCTGCCGCCCATCAAAACCGCGCTTCTGACCTTCCCCACCGCTGCACCCACCGCCCCTCTTGGCGCGTGGACCCTGCTGACACCGGACACCATGCTGTTCTCCGCCCGCAAAAGCAGCCCGTTTATCAACGGGGCTCCGAAATTTGTGGAAAACCGGACAGGGCCACCCTCCCGCGCCTACCTGAAACTGTGGGAAGCCTGCACTCTGCTACGCCGCTGGCCACAACCGGGCGAGACCTGTCTGGATCTGGGAGCCACCCCCGGCGGCTGGACATGGGCCATTGCCCAGCTTGGCGCGGACGTGACAGCCATTGACCGCGCCCCGCTGGACCCGGCTGTGGCCGCCATGCCGCATGTGCAGTTTCAGCAAGGCAGCGCCTTCGGGCTGGAGCCCGCCTCCTTTCCGGAAGTTGACTGGGTTTTTTCCGATATTATTGCCTACCCCGCCCGCCTGCTGACGCTGGCCAGACGCTGGATAGAGTCCGGGCGCACACGGAACATGGTGCTGACCGTCAAATTTCAGGGCGACACGGACCATGAGACCGTTGCCGCCTTTGAGGCTATTCCCGGCGGCAGCCTGCGCCATCTGGCGCATAACAAACATGAGCTGACATTTTTCTGGTCTCAGGCCGGGGCCGAGGCGGAAGCGCCCTCAGCGCCTGCGGTCTAAAAGCCGCTCGCCCCAGCGCACCAGCACAATTGCCAGCAGGAAGCAGAGCACCATAAGGCCTGCCGCTATCATCTGCTGCTGGCTTGCGTTGCCGTCGGCCGCCAGAACCTGAAGCACTGAGGCCCCGACATGCTGGCCTGTCTGGCGGTCAACCCATGGGAGCAAACTCAGCCCTTCGCGCAGCAGGCTGATCAGCAGAGCCGTCAGCCCTACGGTGCAGAGTGTTTTCAGCACTGTGCGCCAGAGACTGCCAGAAGATGTGGGGGGAGGCCTGTTTTCCGGCATACTCTCTCCGTTTTTGGGCTTTAAGATCCAGTCCGTGCGCAAAAGAGGCCGGACTGGCTCTTAAGGCGGTCAAAGTCGTGTTGTGTGTTATTCAGAAACGGGGTGGCCGCTTTTCTTCATAGCCGCCTGATGGCGGCGGATGGAGGTTTTAAAGCCCGGCAGGTCCGTCGCCACCAGCGTGTCCGCATACGCGCCTTTTTTCCAGACCCAGCGGTCAGACCCGTCCACCACAATATCTTTCATGATCCCGTGAGAAGACGGCCCGAGGGTGATCGGCCCGCTGACGGAATCCAGAACTTTCACCCACCGGCCCTTCTGCTGCAAATAGACATCTGTTGAGCATCCGGCAGAGCCGCACAGGCTGGCGGACTGCACCTGCACAAACAGGCCAATGCTTTTCCCGCTGGCAGAAAGGGGGGCCGAGCCGATCAGCACCAGCGGTTTTTCATGGTGCCGGGCGGCGGAGGCCAGATCATCCGCGTTCAGAATACGGGCCTGCTTATCCAGCGCCGTGCCGGGCTGGCTCGTCATGATAACCGGGTCCCCGCTTTGCGATGCCGTGGCCTTGCTGGCATGGCCTTTATGCGTGCTGCTGGTGTGTGTGCCTGTCTTTGCGCGCGCTGCCACGTAACCGGGGGCCGCGCTCAGGGCCAGCACGGCGAGAGCAGCCAGCGCCCGGCCTGAAAGAACATGTCGGTTCAAGGTTGCGATCCCCCCGCAAGCTGTGGAACAGAAGACTACCATGAAAACGCACGACCCCAACATTCTCGATACACCCGAACCCGACCATCCGCGCCCCGGCCCGTACCGACATTATAAAGGCGGACTTTATACCGTGATTTGTGTCGGGCGCCACAGCGAGACCGAGGAATGGCTTGTTACCTACCGGAGTGAAGCCCGAGGGGATTACTGGGTGCGGCCTCTGGCCATGTGGCAGGAAACCGTAAATGGCGTGCCGCGTTTTGCTCCCATCCCGCAGCCTGAAACCGAATAACCGACCCATTCAGACTATTCAGACTATTCAGAACCGGGTTCCCAATAAAAAGAGAGACCCTGATCAACACAGAGATGTGTGCACTCAGAACTTCTTTAAAAACACCTCAGGGAACCCGGCCGCATAAAGCGCGTTTAGATCTTCTGTAAGACACATTATACTTCACAGGAGACGACTATGATTTCAAAAAAACATTTTACGCTTAGCGCTGCTCTTCTGACCGGCGCTCTGGCTTTTGCGCCAGCCCTGTCCCACGCGGAAACCATCCAGACCGAAGGCCATTTTGCCAGTGCAAAAGCCACGCCGTCCCGCGTTACCGGCGGTGTCCGCGCCACGCTGGAAACTGAAAACAATCAGCTCAGCTACACCATTACGTGGAATAACCTGTCTGGCCCGGTGACCGGCGCTGAACTGATGGCGGCGAAGGATCTTTCCAAAACAGCGGAAAAAGTTGCGGATCTGAAAGGCCCGTATGTTGCCCCGCTGACCGGCACCCTGACGCTCAGCTCAGACCAGATTGATCTGTATCGTCATGGTCAGTTGTTTGTGGGTCTGGGCACCGCCGCCCACCCGCATGGTGAAGTGCGTGCGCAGCTCGTTCCGGCTCCGGGCACCGACACCAAATAATCTGGTGCTATTCTGACGGGCACTCAGAAAAAAACGGGGGCTGGCAGAACCGCCAGCCCCCGTTTTCTATAGCGACCAAGTCTCGCGCAGAGAAAAAATACCGTCTGCCAGTGCTGGTCTAAAAGCCTTTCCCCTTTTACCGGGCGAAAACCTTAAGCATCCTGCGCCTTCACCTGAGCAATCAGTTCCGGCACGATCTCAGGGTCAGCCAGAGTGGACAGATCCCCCAGCCCTTCCAGATCATGCATTGCGATCTTGCGCAGCAGGCGGCGGACGATTTTGCCAGACCGGGTTTTGGGCAGATCCCGCACCACATAGATTTTCTCAGGCACAGCGTAACGCCCGACGCCTTCGGCTACGGCACGATTTACCGCGGATGGATGGAAGACGCCTTCCTCCTTCGGCACGACAAACACCACCAGCCCCTGACCTTTGAGGTCATGCGGAATACCCACGGCGGCACTTTCCACCACCTCATGGTCCATCGCCACGGCATCTTCAATTTCCGCCGTGCCAATCCGGTGGCCGGAAACATTCACCACATCATCAACGCGGCCGGTAATCCAGTAATAGCCGTCAGCCTCCCGCCGCGCGCCATCGCCCGTAAAATAATAGCCCGGACAGGTGGTAAAGTAAGTCTGGCGGAAACGATCATGATCTTTCCAGATAGACAGCGCCTGCCCCGGCCATGATGCCGCCATACACAGCAGGCCTTCCCCCGCCCCGTCCACAACCTGCCCCTGCATATCCAGCAATGTCGCCCGCACACCGGGCAGCGGCAGGCAGGCCGCACCGGGGCGCGGCGTTACACAGCCCGCAGCAGCGGTAATCATCACGCCGCCGGTTTCCGTCTGCCACCAGGTATCCACCACGGGGCAGCGGCCTTTACCCACTTCATCATGGAACCACTGCCAGGCTTCCGGGCTGATCGGTTCCCCCACCGTGCCAATCACGCGCAGGCTGGCCAGTGAACGGCTCCGCACCACATCATTCCCTTCCCGCATGACGCCCCGCACGACTGTGGGGGAGGAATAGAAAACGGTTACGCCATACTGGTCGATCACATCCCACCAGCGGCCCGGCGCGGGCCATGAGGGCAGACCTTCATACACCAGAATGGTGCCGCCATTGGCCAGCGGGCCATAGACCACGTAGGTGTGGCCGGTAATCCAGCTTGTATCCGCCGTACACCAGAAAATATCGTCGGGCTTATGGTCAAACACAGTGGCGTGGGTAAACGCGGCCCACACCAGATAACCGCCGGAGCCATGCACCAGACCTTTGGGCCGCCCGGTGCTGCCTGACGTATACAGCAGAAAAAGCGGGTCCTGCGCGCTCATGCTCTCTGCCGGGCAGTCTGACAGCTCCTGCGCGACCTCATCCGTGTAAAACAGGTCCCGCTCCGGCTGCATCGGCACATCCGCCCCGGTCACGGACACAACGAGAACATGCCGCACCCGGCTTTCCGCACCGCAGCGCGCAATGGCCTCGTCCATAATGGTTTTGCTCGGGATGCGCTTGTCCCCCCGGCGCGCCACATCGGCTGTCAGCACCAGCACGGCGCCGCTGTCACTCAGGCGCTCGGCCAGACCCTCCGCCGAGAAGCCGCCAAACAGCACAACATGTACTGCACCAATCCGGGCGCAGGCCAGCATGCCGATAATCCCTTCCACCACCATGGGCAGATGGATCGCGACGCAATCCCCCTTCTTCACGCCCAGACGCCGCAGCACATTGGCCAGACGGCACACACGGGCATGAAGCTCCTGATAGGTCAGGCTCTCCTTCTGGTCCTCGTCCTGCCCCTGCCAGATCAGCGCGGGCTTATCGGGCTGGCTGCGGACATGCCGGTCCAGACAGTTTTCCGAGACGTTCAGAGACCCGTCAGAAAACCAGTCAACACGCACATCACCCGTAAAATCGGAGCGGGACGCCTGTTGCGGCGGAACATGCCAGACAAGCTTGCGGGCCTGCTCAAGCCAGAAGGCTTCAGGCTCCTGCCCGGCCTTCAGCACCATGTCTTTGTATTGCCCGGCTGTCAGCCCTGCTCCAGCCGGAGCTTCAAACGCTTCTGACACGCTCGTTCCGCTCCCTTGATACTCTGCGCCCTGCTGTGTCTGATTGCAGGGACAGAATGGTTTTGATCACATCAGGAGCAAGGGGGAAAGGCACAGCCACTTGATCGGAAATATTAAAATTATTCCATAAAACGCAGAAAGGGCCAGCCGGTATCCGACTGACCCTTCCCGGCTCCGGCTTTTTACACCTGGCGCGGCTTAACCCCGCCCGATGCAAATGGCCTGAGGCATGCCTTACAGAGCGGCCTTGGCGCGATCCAGAACAGCTTTACAGGTCTTCTGGCGCACAGGGATGCTGGACGTGGCAATAGAGTAGGTTTTGCCATTGGCCTGCAACTGGCCTGCCGTGCCACGGGCATAGAACATGTTGCCTTCCTGACCGTCCGGCACAGCGTTCGTTTTCTGATTGTAGGACTGGAGCACCTTGAAGGCGTCGTCATAATCAGCGACGTAGTTGTTCTGGGTGCAGTAGTTCAGCAGACCACCGACTTCAGCCGGGTTGATGGAACCAACATAACCGGACAGGTCCGTGTCGGTCAGCGTTGCAGTTTTAACGCCAGTTTCAGCCTGCTCACCCCCTTTGGAGACGGGAGCCGGGGTATCGGCAGCGTGAGCAAACAGCGGCGCGCCGGCCAGCATTGTTGTAACAGCAAGCGCCGACAGGGCACGTACGGAAATCAGTTTCATTCAGAATCTCCCTAGCGGAATATGCGCCAAACTGGCCTGCAAATTCAGGAAAGATCAAGCCAGCCCCCTGCGCACCAAGAGCATGGCAGCCCACAGCCTGCCCGCCACATTCCTACGGCCAGACCGCAGACCGCACGCAAAACAGAACCGGGCCGCACGCCTGCCCTCTGCCCCATCCTGTCTCTTATACACATCT